>DASYKO010000509.1:0-24701 GCA_035995285.1 Hyphomonadaceae bacterium
GGGCCGTAGACATATTCCTCGTTGAGCGCCCAGCCGATGCCCTGCGCCGCCCCGCCCTGCAGCTGGCCCTCGACGTAGGAGGGATGGATGGCGCGGCCGACATCCTGTGCGGCGGTGTAGCGCACGACGGTGGTGCGGCCGGTTTCGGGGTCGATCTCGAGATCGCAGATGTGGGCGCCGTAGCCGGCGGCGGCGCCCTGGGCGTTGATCGAAACTTCGGAGGCGAGCGGCCCGCCGGTCTTGGCGGATTTCGAGGCGAGCGCCTTCATCGACAGGGGCTTCACGTCTTTCGCGGGATCGAGGCAGACGGCGGAGCCATCGCGCCATTCTACCAGCTTGGGATCGCACTCCCAGGTCTGAGCGGCGCGGCCTTTGAGATCTTCGACGACCTTTTCGGCGGCCTGGCAGACGGCCATGCCGGTGGCGAAGGTGACGCGGCTGCCGCCGGTGGAGCCTGAGAAACCGATTGATGTGGTGTCGGCGACGGTGGCCCGCACCTTCTCGATCGGCAGGCCGAGGACTTCAGCGGCCATCATCGCCATGGAGGCGCGCGATCCGCCGATGTCGGGGTTGGACGAGACGACGGTGACGCCGCCGTCTTCATCGACGTGGACGGCGGCAGAGGATTCCCCGCCGATGTTGAACCAGAAGCCGGCGGCGACGCCGCGCGCCTGGCCCTTGGCCAACGGCGTCTGATAATGCGGATGCGCTTTCAGCTGTTCCAGCATGTCGACGAGGGCGCTGCAGCGGACTGTGGCGCCGTAGACCGTCTTCACGCCATCGCGGACGGCGTTGAGGATGCGCAGGTCGATCGGGTCCATGTTGAGCTTGAGCGCGAGATCGTCGATCGCGCTTTCGACGGCGAAGGCCGCCATCGGCGCGCCGGGGGCGCGGTAGGCTGCCACCTTGGGCCGGTTGCTGACGACGTCGTAGCCCACGAGGGCGAGATTTTCGACGTCGTAGCAGGCGAAGGCCGTCATGCAGCCGAGATGGACGGGCGAACCCGGGAAGGCGCCGGCTTGATACCTCAGCGTCATGTCGGCGGCGGTGATCTTGCCGGCCTTGGTCGCGGCGAGGCGGATATCCATGACGGCGCCGGAGGTGGGGCCGCTGGCGAGGAAGACTTCCTCGCGTGACATCACCAGTTTCACTGGCCGGCCGCTTTTTTGCGAAAGCGCCAGAGCGACGGGTTCGAGATAGACCGTGGTCTTGCCGCCGAAGCCGCCGCCGATTTCGGCGGGGATGACCTTGAGATCGGACAGGGGCAGGCCGAGGATTTTGGACGTAAGGGCGCGCACGAGGAACTGGCCCTGGCTGGAGCACCAGATCACGCTCTGCCCGTCGGCGCCCCAGGAAGCGACGCAGGCGTGCGGCTCGATATAGCCCTGGTGGACTGCCGCTGTGGTGTAACGGCCCTCGACCACGACCTCGGCGGCGGCGAACGCGCCCGGCACATCGCCGCGGCCCATAACGGTTTTCATAGCGACGTTGGAGGCTTTGGTGGGCGTCGGTTTGACGCCCTTGGTGAAGAGATCGTCGTGCAGCACAGGCGCGTTTTCCGCCATCGCGTCTTCGACTTCGATGACGTGGGGCAGGACTTCGTAGGCGATTTCGATGAGGTCGAGCGCCTCGGCTGCGATCTCGGGCGAGATCGCGGCGACGGCGGCGATGGCGTGGCCCTGATAGAGCGCCTTGCCCTGGGCGAGGCAGTTCGCGGCGACTTCTTTGACCGCGGTCGCGCCCTCGCCTGCTTCAACCTCTCCGCCGGCGTTGAGATCGAAATCGGCGCCCGTGACAACGGCCTTCACGCCGGGCAGAGCTTCGGCGGCCTTGGTGTCGATGCTGACGATGCGGGCGTGAGCATGCGGGCTGCGCTTGATGCGGCCGGCGAGCATGCCCGGCAGATGGAAGTCGGCGCCGAACATGGCGCGGCCGGTGACTTTATCTACGCCATCGGGGCGGACCGGGCGCTGGCCGACGACTTTCAGGTCCTTGGCCGTGGGCTGGTTGCCATCGCTCATCTGGGTCTCTCCGCCTGGCGAAGTTCGGCTGCTGCATCGAGCACGGCGCGCACGACTTTGTCGTAGCCGGTGCAGCGGCACATGTTTCCGGCGAGCCAGTAACGCACTTCGGTTTCGCTTGGATCCGGGTTGCGGTCGAGCAGCGCCTTGGAGGCCATCAGCAGGCCCGGCGTGCAGAAGCCGCATTGCAGGGCGGCGTGTTCGAGGAACTGGCGTTGCAGCGGATGAAGCGGGCCGCCTTCGGCCATGCCTTCGATCGTTTCGATGCGCTTGCCTTCGGCTTCCGGCGCAAGCATGAGGCAGGAGCACACCAGCCGGCCATCGACGATGACCGAACAGGCGCCGCAATCGCCGGTGCCGCAGCCTTCCTTCGAGCCGGTGAGACGCAGTTCGTCGCGCAGCGCATCCAGGAGCGACTGGCCGCCGCCGCCGAGGAATTCCATCGGCTCGCCGTTGACGGTGGTGGAGATGCGGACGCGGCTCATGCTGTGGCTCTGTCTTTGGCGATCCCGGCGGCGCGGCGGGCCAGCACGCAGGCGATCTTGGTGCGGTACTCGGCGGTGCCGCGCTTGTCGCTGATCGGCTTGCAGGCGGCGCGGATGGCTGTGTCCATCTTCACGAGGGCCGCTTCTTCTAGCTTGCTGCCGATGAGCGCTGCTCCGGCAGCCTCGACGAGAAGAACAGTCGGCGCCACGGCCCCGACGCTGACGCGGGCGGCAGTACAGACGCCGGACGCATCGAGCGTGAGGCTGACGCCAGCGCCGACGACGGCGATGTCCATTTCGGTGCGCGGAATGAGACGGAGATAGGCGTCGGAGGATCGTGCAGGCCTGGGCGGGAGTCGGAAGGCGATCAGGATTTCGTCCGGCGCCAGCGTTGTCCTGCCGGGTCCGGCGTGGACCTGCTCGACCGGGATTTCGCGGCGGCCCTTGGCGCCTTCGATGATGCAGACGGCGCCGGCGGCGACGAGGGCGGGCACGCTGTCGGCTGCCGGCGAGGCGTTGCAGAGATTGCCGCCGAGGCTGGCGCGGCCCTGCACCTGGGTGGAGCCGATGAGGTTGGCGGCCTCGACCACGCCGGGCCATGCCTTGCGCAGGCTCTCATGCTCGCCAAGCACCGCGCCCGAGGTGGCGGCGCCGATGAGGAAACCGCTCTGCTCTGCGCGGATGCCGGTGAGGCCGGGGATGCGCTTGAGGTCGATGATGAGGCCGGGCTTCACTCGCCCGCCGCGCATCTGGACCAGCAGATCCGTTCCGCCTGCCAGCAACTTTGCGGCGCCTTTGGCGTCGCCGAGGGCCTTTACGGCTTCGCCGACGCTCGCCGGCGCAAGATATTCGACACCGCTCAACACATGCTCCGTTTTGACCAAGTCTACCCCGATAGCGGAAAACGCAAAGCGGGAAACAGGCGGCCGTAACGGCAGGCGGAGGCCGGGCCTACAGAAGCTTGAGGTATTCGATCAGCTGGCGCTTTTCGGGGTTGGTCAGTCCCGCAAACTGCGCTTCGTGGCCTTGATTGCCGAAGCCGGCTTCCCGCGTGTCGATCGTGACGGGCTGGGACCAGGGCTGGTAGCCGGGCGGATAGACGTAGTCGCCGCTGGCATTCGTCGCGCCCGCTATGCCGACATTGACGTAGTCCAGAGCGTGGCCGCCCACCATGAAGCGCGCAGGGCGCTCGGAGGGGGTCATCAGCTGCCAAAGGGTCGGCACGGAGCCGTTGTGCAGGTAGGGCGCGCTGAGCCAGAGGCCGGAGAGCGGCGGGGCGGCGTACTGGCCGGTGACGCGGACGAGCAGCTTGCCGCCATAGGCAGACTTGTCGATTGCGCGAACTGTTGCCTGATCCATGGCGTCGTGGCGCGTGGGATCGGTTGTGAAGGCGCCGATCCAGTTGGGGAACTCCTGCAGAGCCGGCTTGTCGAGGCTGGCGTCGTAGGTTCCGTGGCAGGCCGAGCAGCGGGAGGCGAAGAGGGCGCGGCCCTGCTCTGCCTTGGCGCGGTCGATCGCTCCTGGAAAGCGCGGCGGCGAATAGGTCTTGAGGAAGCCGATGACGGCGTTGGCGTCGGCGACTGCTTCCTGGGCGTGATCCGCGTGCTGGCCCATCGATGGGACCGTGAAGAAGGCGGCCACATTGGCGAGGCCGCGCCAGTGTGCGTCGGCAATGTCGGCTGTGCGCATCACGCGCTGGGGTGGCTCGCCGGCTGGGGCGTAGGCGCCATCGTAGAGCAAGGCTGAGCGAAAGCCGCGCAGGCCGAGATCGGGCGTCGAGGTGTAGCCCTTGGCTGTGTTGTACGAATTTGCGGGCAGCGTGCCGATCTGCATGCGTAGGGCGGCTACGCCATTGGTGGTTCCGGGCGCGCCGTTGACGAACTCCAGCGGACGGCCGCTGCCTTTTGCTATGTCCGCCATGCGCTGGCGCAGGCGGGGCATCACATAGCTGCGGATGGTGGAGATCTCTCGCGCTGTCGTGTCGGGGAAGAGCTGCTGCATGGCGGCCATGAGGCGGGGTTCGTCGGCCGAGGCGAACTTGAAGGCGTTGTAGAGGCCGAGGACGTAAGCCTCGAGATTGATCGACGTGTTCGGCGCGCCGATCCAGGCGGTGTTGATCGCGGGCTTGCCCTGCGCGTCGTAGGTGGGGCCGGAATGGCAGGCGGCGCAGGTGAGGTTTCCGGCGGTGAGGCTGATCGGCGGAACACTGCGGCTGACGACGCCTACCGCCATGCCGAGAGGGGCGCCGAGCGGCGGCTGGACCTCGTCGAGGCCCTGCGGCCAGTTGCCGACTGTTTCCGGGTAGAGAAAGCCGAAGCGCTTCATCGCGACTTTAACGCGCTCAAGCGAGAGTTCGCCGCCGTGCTGGTCGACTTCGTAGAGAGCGATCGCAGCAGCGGTCAGGCGCCAGGGCGTGGCGTAGGTTTCGAGTGTGTCGGTGTTGAGGGCGGCGAAATCGCTGTAGCGGAAGGTGACTGCGCCGCGCTGTTCGGGATTGAGCTCGCGGTTGTCATAGTGATCCAGCGCCGAGGCGTGGCCCTCGGCATAGCCGCGCACGAAGTCGCCGACGGACATGCATCCGGCCGCGAGGAGCGCCAGCGCAGCCATGCCGCCAAGAGCAGTGACCCTGTGAAACATGCCGGCCCCCTCGGATTGCGGGGCTCTCTAACACGGCCCTATCCGCGAATGTCGAACTTTGTTCGGCGGCCCGCGGCCAAGTCATTCCGTTCATTACGAAAAAACCTGTTCCGGCGTTCGTTACGTTCCGGGTATTGCAGGTAGGATGGCGAGGCTGATTCTGAACAGCTTCGCGCGGTCGGGGAGACCTCATGTTCTGGCTTGCAGTGCTGCACAAGGCGGAACTCGACCTTCGGTTCAATTCCTCATCCGACATCCGCACGCGCATCGTGGACAGGCCGGGCGAGTGGATGGCGGCTGATGAGCTGGCGAAGCTGGTCGAGGACATACGCACCGTGGCGCGCGCCAGCCTGCCGGGCGGCGATCTTGAGTATGGCGTGCTGGGCGGAGACGCGGAGCGGTTGAAGGCCTCCGTCATCACCGTTCTCTATGACCGGAAGTCGGGCAAGCCGATCGCGTTCAATGCGCTGGCGTGGCTGCCGGTCGCGTTGCGCGGGCAGCCGGTGAATGTGCTGCATCTCGGGCTGGTGATGATCGATCCCAACCAGCGCAGCAAAGGCCTGTCGTGGATTCTCTATGGCCTCACCTGCTTCGCGCTGTTCCTGCGCCAGGGGATGCGGCCGTTGTGGATTTCGAGCGTCACGCAAGTGCCGTCGGTCTACGGCATTGTCGTGGAGAATTTCAGTGACGTCTATCCGGGCCGTGGCGATGCAAAGGCGACGTTCGAGCATACGCTGCTTGCGCGGCAGATCATGGCGAGCCACCGCAAGGCATTCGGCGTGGGGCCGGAGGCGGAGTTCGACGAGGCGCGGTTCGTGATCACCAACGCTTATACCGGCGGATCAGACGATCTCAAGAAGCGGTTCGAGGATGCGCCCAAGCATCGGGACGCGGCATTCAACGAGGTGATGCAACGCGAGCTCAACTATGACCGGGGCGATGACTTCCTGCAGATCGGACAGGTCAACATGAAGGCGGCGCAGACCTATGCCTCGGACATCGTTCCCAAGGCGAGTTTGCCCGGTGTCGCGGTGGGAGGCGTGTTGCTGATGCTGCGCTCCCTCGTCCTGCCGACGCTTCACTGGTTCAATCCGAAGAAGGCATGGGGCTCGTTGCGGGCGACAGGATCCGGCGCATGACGTTCACCTACGAAGAATTCTCGACACGCAATCTCGGCTTCGTCACGGCCGAGGAGCAGGCGAAGTTGCGGGCGGCACATGTCTTCATCCCCGGTGTCGGCGGAATGGGCGCAGCATGCTTCCTGTCGCTGTTAAGGGCTGGCGTTGGCAATTTCACGATTGCGGACATTGATGTGTTCGAGGTCTCCAATCTCAACCGGCAGGTGTTTGCGTTTACCGACACGGTCGGGAAATCCAAGGCTGAGAGCGCTGCCGAAGCTGCCGGGCGGATCAATCCGCAGGCGGTCGTCAAGGTGCTGGGCAAGGAGTGGCTGGAGCAGATTGATGCGCTTGCCGCGTCGCACCCGGTGATCGTCAACGGCACGGACGACACGCAGGCGAGCGTGCTGATGTATCGCACGGCAAAGGCGAAGCGCGCGAGCGTGGTTGATGCTTATGCGTCCTCGCTTCCGTCGGTCTATGTCGTGCGGCCCGATGATCCGCGGCCTGAGGAGCGTATGGGCTATCCGACCGTCGGCAAGGACTGGCGGCAGATCACCGACGAGGATCGCGCCGCGAGCTTCATGAAGGAGTTGGAGTGGACGCTGGTCCATTCCAGCGCTCACAAATATGTCGATCTCGGCATCGCGGCGGAACTGGCGGCGGGCAAGCGTAAGCGGTTCTCGTTCGCGCCCATGGTCATCACGACGGGCAACCTGATGGCGTACGAGGCGATCCGCCTGATCCTCGGCAAACCTGGCGGCGCGGATCATCGCGGGTATTTCTTCAACCCGCATGACCTCAAAGTCGAAAAGCCCCTGCCTTGGCCGACCTCTGCGGCGAAGGCTGCGCTGGTGCGCGGGTTCATGCGCAAGATGATGGCATGAACACGGGGGCGGTCCGGCTTACGCTCGACCTGTTGGCGCTTCTTGGCGCTGGCGCCTATGTGTTCGGACAAATCGGCTGGCGCAGGCCGACGCCGGTCAGCATACGCCTCACCGCGCTTCTGCTGCTGCTGATGGTCCTCGTTGCGATGCGCATCGCGCATACGACGCTTCCCTTCCTCTGGATGGTCAGGATCGAGGAGGCGGTCGCCGCCTTTGTCCCGCTGTTCGCGCTGGTGCTTGCCGAGGGCATGATGCGTCGCCACGCGCCTGGGGCCGTGAAGCTTGCGCTGGCGGTTGGGTCGACTGCCGTCGCCACGGGGGCGTTGCTGAGGCCACTCGAAGCGCAGGCCGGATTCGCCACTGTGCTGGGCATCTATCTCATCGGCGCGCTGCTTGCCGTGTGCATCGTGCTGGCAGCGCGGCGGCGCACCAGTCTTTCGCTGGGTGAGAATTCGGCGATCAGTGCGTTCTTCTGTGGCGTGCTGTTCGCATTGCCGTTCGGCGCGACCGACTTTCTGGCGACGATGCAGGTCATTCCCGCTGGGGTCGGCAGCCTCGCGCTGCTGGTGTTCCTGTTCTTCGCCTCGCACGTCACCGTCGAGGGAAGCGGCGGGCTTGCGGCCATCAGTGAATTCGCATGGGCGGTCATAGCGAGCATCGTCACGTATGGCGCGCTTGGGTTTGTCTCGGGCTGGCCCGATGAAATGGATGGAATACAGCTGGCGGCTATCATCCTCGCCCTGCTGCTGACCTTCCGCATCGTGCAGTATGTGCGCGAGCATCGCAAAGCCAGGGCGCGCCAGACCTTGTGGCAGGCTTTCGCGCGGGCGCCGGTGAACAATCTGGAGATGTTTCTGGACATGATCCTTTCGGCCGAGGAATTCGAGAAGGCGCAGCTTCTGCAGGGGCCGGCGCTGGCGGATTACGATCACGACCGGCTCCGCCGATTGTTCGCCGACACTCCGGTGATCAGCGCAGGCGATGTCCGCCAGCAGTCTGCATCCGAGCTGCAGCAGCTCGATGTGATCTTCGACCAGCACGAGGCGACGCACGCCGTGCTGGTGCGCAAGACGCCGCTGGCGCTGTTGCTGGTCAATATGCCCAGAGTAGGTGCAGGCGTGGATGCAGAGGTTCAGCTGGCCGTGCTGGCCAAGCTGGCAACGCAGATTGCGCCGCCGCATGCGTGAGCTTCCAGATGCTTGAGGTCAGCCATGATTGAGATCCGGGAGGGCGACAAGCAGGCCTTCTTCCGTGCGCCGTTCGAGGCGTATGGCAAGGACAGCCTTTACGTCACGCCGATGTGGACCGACATCGACCGCTATTTCGACGCCACGAAAAACCCGCTGTTCGAGGCGGGAAATCCGTTCCGCATCTTCACGGCGCATCGCGACGGCAGGCCGATCGGTCGGATATGCGCGCACCTGCATCGCGCATCGAATGAACGTCACAAGATGTCGCGCGCCTGTTTCGGCTATTTCGATGTAGCGGACGATGCCGAGGCGGCCGATGGGCTGCTAAACGCCGCGATGCAGTTTGCGCGCGAACAGAAGTGTTCGGAGCTGGCCGGCAATTTCAACCTGACCGCCATGCAGCAGATCGGGGTGACCACGGGCGGGTTCGAGAACCAGCCCTATACCGACATGACGTATTCACCGCCGCACATATCGCAGCATCTCACGCGCGCCGGGTTCGAGCCGTTCTTTCCCGCGAGCACGTGGGAGATCGATATTGCAGCGTGCGATCCTGACCGGCTGCTGACCGACAAGTCGCGCGCCATCCTGCAGGCGCCTGAGGTTGCGTGGATGCCGATCGACCGCAAGCATTTTGCCGAACGGCTGGAAGACGCGCGCAACGCCCTGAACGCGGGCTTTGACCCGAACCCGATGTTCGTCCCCGTCTCGAAGGAGGAGTACCACTTCCAGGCAGCCGAGATGATGTGGATTCTCGATCCGAGACTTTCGACCTGCGTTCACATCGGGGGCAAGGTTGCAGGCGTCATCCTGTGCATTCCCGACCTCAACCCATTCATCAAGCGGGTGGGCGGCAAGTATGGTCTCAACGCGCCGTTCGAGTTCCTGAGGCATCGTCTCACGCGCAAGCGCGCCGTGGGCATCTACTATTCGGTCGTCCCGGAACATCAGGGGCGCGGGCTCAACGCGGCGATGCTGTATCGGACCCTCGGGAAGCTCCGCGAAGCGGGATACACCTCGCTGGGCATCACCTGGATCGCCGACCTTAATGGCGCGAGCCTCAGGCAGATGGAACGTGTTGGCGCGCGGCAGTTGCATCGGCAGCACCTGTTCCGGAAGGCTGTCGCATGATCGAGAAAAAGGATCGCCTCGCGCTGGTCGACGCCGCCAACCGCGCGCCGTCCGTGCACAACATACAGCCGGCCCGATATCGCTTCGAGGACGAGCGCACGATCACGCTGCTCGAAGATCCCAGGCGGCGCCTGTTCGTTGGGGACCCCAAGGGGAGCGACAATCAGAAGTCGCTGGGCGCCGCGCTGGAGGGCCTCGCGTTAGCGCTGTCCGAACGTGGCATTGGGCTCGAAACGGCGCCTGCCGCTAGTGAGCATGAGGCTGTGCGTATCACCTTGGCCACGGGCGCCGCGCGGGACCCTCTGGCGAAGTTTGCGGAGACACGCGCCTCGTGGCGCGGTGCGTTTGCACCGAAGGTTGATGCCGGCCATGCCGCCCTCGCCAGGCTGGCCGAAGCCTGCCCTGACCTGCACATCATCGAGGCGCCGGACGCTATCGCTGAACTGGCGAAGTTCTACGATGAGGTCAGTCTCGAAGTGGTGCGTGCGCCGGCTTATCGCGCCGAACTTCTGTCGTGGATGCGGCTCTCGAAGAGGCGGCCGGAATACGCCCGAGACGGCCTCAATGCCGAGCACATGGCGCTGTCGCCTTTCGAAGCGTTCGCCGCGGGCGTCGTGCTGGGCGGGGCCTTCACGGCGCTAGACGGTATCGGCCTTGCCGGCCCCCTGATGGCCGAGGCATCGAAAGTCAAAAGCGCCGCGGGCATTGCACTGTTCCATCGCCCTGCGGCCGAACCCGAGCTGGAAACTGGCCGGCGCTTCTATCGCGTGTGGCTGGAGATCGAGCGCGCAGGGCTCGCGCTGTGCCCGATGTCCGTGCTTGCAGATGTGCCCCACGCAGCCGCGCGCCTCCTTCACGAGGCCGGCCTTGGCTCTAATCGCAAACTGGTCACCGCCTTCCGCATCGGCCGCCGCCCATCGAATGCGCACACGGCTCCCCGCGCCCGCCTGCCCGCGGCCGAACTGATCG
Organism: Hyphomonadaceae bacterium; assembly: GCA_035995285.1. Classification (GTDB taxonomy): domain Bacteria; phylum Pseudomonadota; class Alphaproteobacteria; order Caulobacterales; family Hyphomonadaceae; genus UBA7672. Next base: position 10,439 of record DASYKO010000509.1, read on the forward strand.
ATCAGGAAATGTCAGGGTAGCGGATTCGGAGAGTGTGGCTGGGCGCCGATCGGCGAGAGAGCCATGGATCCGGGCGACGATTTGGCCCGCGTACCGAATGTCGCAAAGTATGTCGCGTCGCTGCAAAATGTCACGGCGCGTTAACCGTCATCGCTTTCGAACCGAACGATCACAACATGGTGCGCATTCGTGCGAGCCGCCCCGCCCCGGATGGCGTGAATTTGACACGCGGCCTCTTGATAAGCTGAGCATGAAGCATGCATCTGCAGGATTGTGGTCGGGTATTGACCGAGGGACGGTGAGCACCCCGAACCACGTCCGCAGTTTGCGGCCAGTGGAGTGTGCTCGTTGCCCGTCAACGCCAAAAATCCTTTGCCTGCCTGTTTAGCTGGAGCAGCGCTGCTCGCCCTATCGCTGGGTGGCTGCGGCAAAGCTGCGCCCCCGCCTGCAGCCGCGCGAGAAGTCGGAATTGTGACGGTCGCGGAGGGGGACGTTACCCTCACAACCGACCTTTCGGGACGCACGACGCCGTATGCGGTCGCCGAGGTCCGTCCGCAGGTGAGCGGCCTGATCCTCCAGCGCCTGTTCAAGGAAGGCACAACGGTCAAGGCAGGCCAGGCGCTCTATCAGATAGACCCCGCCCCCTATCAGGCCGCTCGCGATCAGGCAGCCGCCCAACTCGCCTCCTCCCAGGCGACGCTGGTATCGGCCAAGGCCAAGGCGGAGCGATACGAAAGGCTGTTCCAGTCCCAAGCGATCAGCAACCAGGATATGGATGACGCCCACGCATCCGCGCTTCAAGCCGAGGCTGGGGTGCAGCAGGCGGCGGCGACGCTGAAAACCGCGGACATCAATCTCGGCTATACACGCATCAAGGCCCCGATCACCGGCACGGCCGGCCGATCCTCCGTGACGCCCGGCGCGCTGATCACCACCAACCAGGCCGATCCGTTGACAACGATCTGGCGGCTCGACCCGATATATGTGGACATCACCGAATCCGCGACGCGCATCATGCAACTACGCCAGGCGATGGCGACCGGCAGCGTGCAGGCCGCGGCCGCCGATGCAACGGTGACGCTCGACGATGGCACGCAGTATGCCCACGTCGGACGCGTCGAATTTTCGGAGACCGCGGTGGATCCTGCGACCGGATCCGTGACGATCCGCGCGACGATACCCAATCCGGACGGCTTGCTGCTGCCCGGCACGTTCGTGCGGGTGAAGCTGGCGCAAGGGCTGAAGCCGGGCGGCATTCTGGTTCCCCAGCAGGGCGTCTCGCGCGACGCCACAGGCGCCGCGACAGCGCTGGTGGTCAATTCGGAAGACAAGGTCGAGCCGCGCAAGCTGGTGACCGACCGCACAGTCGGCGATCAGTGGCTTGTTGTCTCAGGCCTGGCAGCCGGCGACCGCCTGATCGTGGAGGGGACGGATCGGGTGAAGCCGGGACAGGCCGTGAAGCCTGTTCCCGTCACGCTCTCAGCGCAGAAGTGACGCCATGCTGAGTCGGTTTTTTATCTCTCGACCGATCTTCGCCTGGGTGCTGGCCATTGCGGTGATGATGGGCGGCCTCGGCGCTCTCACCACCCTGCCCGTCGCACAGTATCCGGACATCGCGCCGCCCTCGATCGGCATCAACGCGAACTATCCCGGCGCCTCCGCCGACACCGTCGAGACCAGCGTCACCCAGATCATCGAGCAGCAACTCTCTGGCCTCGATGGCATGCTCTATTTCTCGGCGTCCTCGACTTCGGCCGGGCAGGTCTCGATATCGGTAACGTTCGAGAAGGGCGTGAACCCCGACACGGCGCAGGTGCAGGTCCAGAACAAGGTGCAGCAGGCCGTAAGCCGGCTGCCCGCTCCCGTGCAGCAACAGGGCGTTGTCGTCCAGAAGCGGCAGAACGACTTCCTGATGATCGTCGCGATCTATGACGAGAAGGACCAGTCGTCCTCGCTCGATATCGCGGACTATCTCGTCACCAACCTGCTCGACCCGCTCTCGCGGATCGAGGGCATCGGCGCGGCGAACGTGTTCGGCTCGCAGTACGCGATGCGGATCTGGCTCGATCCCTACAAGCTCGCCGGCGTCCAGCTGATGCCTTCGGACGTCATCGCCGCCATCCAGAGCCAGAACACCGAAGTTTCCGCCGGACAGATCGGTCAGCTGCCCGCCCCGCCGGGCCAGCGCCTCAACGCAACGGTCACGGCCAAGTCCCGCTTCCAGACGCCCGAGCAGTTCCGCAACATTGTCGTGAAGACCAAGCCGGACGGGTCCGTCGTCCATCTTGGCGAGGTCGCCCGCGTGGAAATCGGCGCGGAGAACTACGACCGCTCCTCGCGCCTCGACCGGCATCCTGCGGCAGGTCTCGCGCTGCAGCTTGCGCCCGGCGCCGACGCCCTGAAGACGGCCGAGCTGGTGAAGGCGCGTGTCGCGGATATCCAGGACCACATGCCGGACGGCTATAAGGTCTCCTTCCCGCGCGATTCAACCGAGTTCGTGAAGCTCTCGATCGAGGAGGTCGCCAAGACGCTGGCCGAGGCGATCGCGCTGGTCGTGCTGGTGATGTTCATCTTCCTGCGTTCGTGGCGCGCGACGCTGATCCCGGCGATTGCGGTGCCGGTGGTGATGCTGGGCACGTTCGGCGTGCTGGCGGCGCTTGGGTATTCGATCAACACGCTGACCCTGTTCGGCATGGTTCTGTCGATCGGCCTTTTGGTCGACGATGCGATCGTTGTGGTCGAGAACGTCGAGCGCGTGATGCATGAGGAGGGCCTCTCGGCCCGCGAGGCGACACGCAAGTCGATGGACCAGATCAGCGGCGCGCTGATCGGCGTGGGCCTGGTGCTGACGGCTGTGCTCTTGCCCATGGCGTTCTTCGGCGGATCAACCGGCGTGATCTACCGGCAGTTCTCCGTCACGGTCGTGACGTCCGCCGTGCTGTCGGTGCTGGTCGCCCTGATCCTGACGCCTGCGCTGACCTCCACGCTGCTCAAGCCTGCGAAGGCCGGCCATCACGAAGGCCATGGGCCGCTGGCAAGGTTCAACCGCTGGTTCAACGGACTGACCGGCAAGTATGTCGGCGGGGTGAACGCGCTGGTGTCGCGCCGCACGATCTTCCTCGGCTTCTACGCTGTGGTGGTCATCGGCCTCGGCGTACTGTTCGCACGGCTGCCGACCAGCTTCCTGCCGGTGGACGACCAGGGCCAGCTGCAATCCCAGTTCACGCTTCCCGCAGGCGCAACGGCCGAACGGACGACGACGGCGCTCAAGTCGATCGAAGACTATTATCTCGGCAAGGAAACCAAGAACGTCACCCACATCTTCCTGGTGCAGGGCTTCAACAACTCCGGCACCGGCCAGAATTCCGGCCAGGGCTTCGCGCAGCTGGCGCCGTTCGATGCGCGGCAGGGCGATGCAAACAGCGCACAGGGCATCGCCCAACGTGCGACGCGCGCGCTATCCGCCAACCGGGACGCGACCATCCTTGCCCTGACGCCACCGGCCATCCGCGGCCTTGGCCAGAGCAACGGCTTCCAGTTCGAGCTCCTCAACACAGGCGGGCTCAGCCGTGAGAAGTTCGCACAGATCCACGATCAGCTGATGTCTGCAGCGCAGAAGAGCCCGAAGCTTGCCGCCATCCGCGCCTCGGAGCTGCCCGACACGCCACAGCTGAAGATTGATCTCGATGAGGAGAAGCTCGCCGTGCTTGGCCTCTCCCAACAATCCGTACTGCAGACGCTGACCACGGCCTGGGGCGGCAGCTATGTGAACGACTTCGTGGACCGCGGGCGCGTCAAACGCGTCTATGTCCAGGCGGACGCGCAGTTCCGCGCCGAGCCAGGCGATCTCGACGCCTGGTATGTGCGCTCGAGTTCGGGCGCGATGACCCCGTTCTCGGCGTTTGCGAAGTTCGCGTGGACTAAGGGACCGGTGGCGCTGTCGCGCTTCAACGGAGTGCCGTCCTACGAGATCCAGGGCCAGGCGACGGCAGGCGCCAGCTCCGGCGAGGCCATGCTGGAAATGGAGCGGCTGCACGCTGATCTGGAGCCGGGTACGAGCTTTGCCTGGAGCGGGCTGTCTTACGAAGAGAAACTGGCCGGCGGCCGGGCGCCCTTGCTCTATGCCGTCTCGCTGCTGGCAGTGTTCCTGTGCCTTGCAGCGCTTTACGAGAGCTGGTCGATCCCGTTTGCTGTGTTGCTTATCGTGCCGCTGGGGGTGATTGGGGCCATTCTCGCGGCGACCCTGCGGACGCTGGACAATAACGTCTATCTGCAGGTCGGACTGCTGACCACGGCGGGACTGACGGCGAAGAACGCGATCCTGATCGTCGAGTTTGCCGAATCCGCACGAAGACGAGGCGTGCCGGTGCTCAAGGCGGCGCTGGAAGCGGCAAAGATACGGTTCCGTCCCATCATCATGACATCGTTCGCGTTCATCGCCGGCGTGTTGCCCATGTTCGTAGCAACCGGCGCAGGAGCGGCAAGCCGGATAGCGCTGGGAACCGCGGTCATCGGCGGCATGCTGAGCGCGATGTTCCTGGCGATATTCTTTGTCCCCCTGTTCTTCATACTGGTCTCGACCCTGTTCACGGGAAAGGCCGCCGCGGCGGGGACGGATGGGGAGCCGCTGCCATCCTCGCCCGAAACGCCCCAGCAGGGCTAAACGCGGTCGATTCAGGTTTTCTAAGGCGAGACAGGAGCCCACAGCAGGGAGGAATAAGCTTATTCGCGTTTCCGAACGGCTGCTCGCGATTTAGTTATTCCTTGCCGGCGCAGGGAAGCAGGAATGAACTTTCAGCAACTTCGATACGTCCGCGAAGCGGTGCGAAGCGACCTCAACCTGACGGAGGCCTCGCAGGCGCTGAACACCTCCCAGTCGGGGGTGAGCAAGCAGATCCGGGAGCTGGAGATCGAGCTTGGGATCGAGATCTTCGTAAGGCGGGGCAAGCGGCTGACCGGCCTTACCCGCGCAGGCGAGGGCGCGGTGAAGGTGATCGAGCGGGTGCTGACCGAGGCTGAAAACCTGAAGCGGCTTGCGAGCGAGTTCTCCGGCGAGGACCGCGGCCGGCTGGTGATTGCAACCACGCACAACCAGGCCCGCTATGCCCTGCCCGACGTGGTCCTTCAGTTTGCGAAAGAGTTTCCCAATGTGCAGCTCGAACTTCGGCAGGTGACGCCGAAGCAGGCCGCCGGAAGCGTGCTCCGGGGGGAAGCAGACATCGCGATCGCAACGGAAGCACTCGACCAGTATGCCGACCTGCTGACCTTCCCCTGCTTCTCCTGGCGCCACGTCGTCATCGCGCCGCAGGGCCATCCGCTCACGAAGATTGCAGCGCCGGCGCTGGCGGACGTGGCCGAACATCCGATCATTACCTACAGCCCGGAGTTCTCGGGCCGGGGCCAGATCGACGCGGCCTTTCGCAAGCACGACCTCGAACCGGACATCCGCCTGACGGCGATGGATGCGGATATCATCCAGTTCTATGTCCAGCGCGGAGGCGGCGTCGGCATCGTGTCCGAGATGGCTGTCTCGAATGCCGACCGCGACGGGCTGGTGGTGCTGAACGGCTCGCGGGCACTCTTCGAGCCTTCGGTCACGAAAGTCGCCTTTCAGCGTGGGGCGCTGCTGCACGCATTTGCATACCGGTTCGTCGAGATCTTCGCGCCGCACTTGTCCTCGGCAGACCTTCGCGACGAAGCCCTGAGCCGGCTTTCGCTTCGCGAGCCCAAGGCCAAGGCCGGCAGCCGGACCGTGGAGGTTCCTGCCTTTCGGAGACAGGACCTCGCCGAGAAGGTCGAGTAGCTGCCGGCTGCTTAGCCTGCCTCCCTAGAAGCTGTAGGCCAACCGTCCGTAATAGTAGCCGCCATTGATGCCGAAGGGCGAGAAGGTGGCGTACTGCTGGGTGTAGCCCTGGCTGTTGACCTGCAGATAGTCCTGCCGCAGCAGTCCGTTAATGTGGTCGGGATACTTGTTGAAGAGGTTGTTGGCGCCGACGCTGACCTTCACGCCGTCGACCACCTCGTAGCTGATGTCGAGATCGGTGATCAGGGCCGGCGCGAGTTCGGTGCGGTAGTAGATCCCGCCCGTCCGTGTCTGCAGGACGGAGGCATCGCCATAGAGCGCTTCCTTCAGGTTGATGCTGAGATTGCCGACCTTCCAGAGGGCGCCCAGGGCCGCCCGGTATTTTGGCGCGGCCGTCTCAATGTTCGAGAGAGCGGCTGCATCGAGGAAGGTGACGCCGGGATTGAGTTGCGGCGGCGGCGCCGCGATGTGGGTCACCTTCGTCTCGGTGTAGTTGCCATTGAGCGACCAGTCGATCGAGCCGAAGGCGCCTAGGTCTGTGCTGTACGTGGCAAGGAGGTCAACGCCGTTCGTGCGGGTATCGAGGCCGTTGTTGAAGATGATCACGCCGGTCTGCGAAACCGTTGAATCAAGCGTATTGCCGTTGGCGATGATCGCGGCGCGCACGGCGGGCGAGTTCACGTCGATCGGCGTGGTCGCTCCGCCGGAGCCGAAGAGCTGGCCCGAATTGACGATGCGGTTGTCGACCTGGATCTGGTAGGCGTCGAGCGTGATCGTCAGTCCATCGACAGGGCGCGCGACGAAGCCGGCGCTGAAGTTGGTGGATTCCTCGGGCTCAAGGCCGTTGATGCCGATCAGCGCCGCGGCGGCCGCATTGGGCGGCAGCTGGACGAAGGCTGATGTCGGCGAGACGCTGGTCGCCGAATAGAACTGCTCGGCCAGCGTCGGCGCCCGGAAGCCCGTGCTGGCGGTCGCGCGCAGGGCAAATGCGTCGTTGAAGTCGTAGCGGCCGGTGAGCTTGGCGACGGTGGTGTCGCCGAAATCGCTGAAGTCTTCATAGCGAACCGCGGCGTCGATCTGCAGGGCGTCGACGGGTTTCAGCGCCAGGTCGACATAGACGGCCCGGCTGTCGCGCGCGTGATGGCCGGCGTCGGTGAGCGAGAAGCCGGGATAGGATTGCGAGCCTTCCTTGTAGCGCGAGGCGGCGTCGCCCGGCCGGATCTCGTAGGTGTCTTCGCGGTATTCGAGGCCTGCAGCGACGTTGAGGGGATTGGCGAGGCCGATGTTGAATTCCCGCGATACGTCGAGATTGGTCGTCCACTGGCTGTCGATGAAATCGCCCACGTGGAAGTCGGTCGGGGAGAAGCCCGGCGTCGTGGTGGTGGATGTGTCGATGTAGAGCGAGCGGTTGAACGACGAGATCACGTTGACGTTGTGAGTGTCGGATCCGTAGGTCGTGCCGAGATCGACCGCCCAGCCTGCAAGGTCGCTTTTCAGGCCCGCGGTGAGGGAGTAGTCGGTTTCATCGATCTGGATTCTCGGGCTGAAGCCGAGAGGAAAGGGAATGCTTCCGTCCCGGCCGACGACCAGGTTGGGCACGCGGTAGTTCTCGATCGCCTGCGCGAATTTGCTGCCGAACGTGCCGGAGCTATAGAATTGGAGGTTGTCTGCCGCGTCGTAGCCGAAATTGTAGGCGCCCGTGTAGAGGCGATACTCGGCGTCGCCCGCGATGCGGTTGAGGTAAGGATAGCCGGGCGCGGTCGCCAGTTGCGGATAGTTGGAAAGCCTGGCGGCTGCGGCGCCGTTGTAGGGCGTGTTCTGCACGCGCGGATCGACATCGCCGCGAAAGCTGAAGTCGTGGTATTTCGACTCAAAGGTGATGTTGAGGAATGACTGCTCGACCGGAGCGAAGCCGAAATTGGCGGTGAGGCCGCCTGTCGTGCCTCCGCCGTCGAAATATTCCCCGCCGTTGACTTCGATCTCGCCGCCGGAATCCTTCGTCTTCTGGATGATGTTGATCACGCCGGCGATGGCGTCCGAGCCGTACTGCGCCGCGGCGCCTTCCAGCAGCACTTCGATGTGATCGACCGAAGCGAGCGGGATGAAGTTGAGGTCCGCCGCCGCGCCGCCCTGATAGGGGCCGGCGGAAACCGAGAGGTTGGCGCTGCCGTGCCTGCGCTTGCCGTTGACCAGCACGAGGGCGTGGTTGGGGCTGAGACCGCGCAGCTTTGCCGACAGGGTGAGGTTGGATGCATCCCCGCCAAACGCCTGTGCGTTGAACGAGGGAATGTTCTGCGCGAGACCCTGCACGAGGTTGCCCTGCCCCACCGTGTCCAAGATATCGGCGCTAAGCACCTGGATCGGCGCCGGGCTGTCTGCAACGGCAAGGCCGGATGTGCGCGTGCCGGTGACGACGATGACCTCGGCAGCGGCATCGGCTGCAGGCGCCGTGTCTGCGGGGAGATCTTCGGGCGCCGATTGCGCGAAGGCGGGCGCGCTGCCGATCAGAGCCACGCCGAAGGCGGCGACGTTCAGCAGATTGGAATAACGCAGGTGCGACTTCATTCTATCCCCACTCAGACAACGACTGTTTGACGTGTCCGAGGGATAGGCGGCTGTGTACGCGAGCGTCGAACCAGTTTTGCTAAGCTCCACGAAGAGGGTCGAACTCGAAGCGCAAAGCTATTTCGATTTTCCGAGTTGCTAAGGCGCGCAGACGACAAGCTTAGCGTGAATGGTTCGTAGCCATCCCGCCAGCGCGGCGCATATTGGACATGAGATGCGTAAGAGCGCATCGTGCGATGGTCCGTGGCGGTTGCCCTCCCTGGCCGTCACGGACATCGCAACCCTCCTGAAGGGCCGAGGCATGGAAGTAGCCGCACGCACCGCACGGCCTCGCCGCTCGCACCGCGCTTATGGCGATCTGCGGCCCCTGCTGCACAATCTTCCGAAGAATGCAGATGCGAGCGTGATTGCGGACGTTCTGTCGGAATGCGCGACGCCTGGCGATACGCTGGTTGTCGGCGTCACGGGGTCGGTCGCGTCCGGAAAGTCGACCTTGTGCAAGGCCGTGGCGGACAATCTGCGCTCGACGCTGTCCGTAGAGGTCGTGTCGACCGATGGGTTCCTCTTGCCGAACGAGATCCTCGCCCGGAGCGGCCTGCTGACGCGCAAGGGATTCCCGGAGACGTATGACACGGCTCTCCTCTCAGGAGCACTGCAGCGCGTGCGGTTTGGGCCGGTGAATATTCCCGGCTATTCTCACACGACTTATGACCGGGCGCGCTCGCTCGACCGTGTCATCCATCGGCCCGATATTGTGATTGTCGAAGGACTTGGGTTGTCGCCGACGGGCAATCAGCGCGACCCCTCCGCCCTGCTCGACCTGCTGGTCTATGTGGATGCGAGCGAGGCCGACCTGGAGGCCTGGTTCGTCGGGCGCTTCATGAAACTCTGGCGCGAGGCCGAAACGAATTCCTCGTCCTTCTATGCCCGCTTCCGCTCCATGTCCGAACACGATGCGGAGGCGTTTGCCCGGCAGGTGTGGGCCGACATCAACCTGCCGAATCTGCGCGAACATATCGCGCCGGCGAAACGGCAGGCGGACCTGCTGGTCTCGAAGTCTGCCGATCATGTCATGCAGCTGAGCTTCCCGGCCTTTCGCGGCGATGCCTGAGGCGAGCCGGGCTGAGTTCAGCAACGCGAACAACGCTCTTCAGTGCAGCTATCGAACGCTTGCGCGCTGCGGTGCGTGGGTCGTCGGTATTGAGCTGAATGTCCTGAAATGCTGAAGGCGCGACGCGGTTCCAAAGTCGTGATGGCCGCAAAGCTTATAAGAATCCATTCGTAGTGCGGGCGTATGCCTGCTGGCAGCTTGATGGCGTCCGATGCGGCGCTGAGCGCCCTCGGCCTTACCGGAGGCGGCATGCACTCGTTCCAGAATACTGCCCAGGATACTGCGCGCGGCATCAGGGGTATCGGCGTGGGATGTGTCTCGCTCGCCGCTGCTGCGCTGCTCGGCCTAGCGCTGCATGGCGCTGCTCAAGCGCAGGCGCCGGGCGGGGCTGATGTCGTATCGTGGACCGCCTCCGCGCAATCAGCGGACAATGTGAAAGCGGGAAGTCGGATCGACGTCACGCTGCGCGGTGTCCTTGAGGATGGCTGGCATGTCTATGGGCTCGAGCAGCCGAAAACCGGGCCGATACCGCTGCGCGTGACGGTGGACCAGGGCGATGTCGCAGCTGCCGATGGCGCACTGGCGGCGAGCGCGCCCGAGAAGATCTACGATCCGAGCTTCAAGCTCGAAACACTGTCCTATTCGAAGCCCTTCACCTTGACTGCGCCGGTGCGCATCAGCCCGGAGGCGCCCTCGGGCTCGCAGCAGATCGCGGTGAGTGTGCGGTTCCAGACCTGCAACGGCAAGACCTGCCATCCCCCCAAGACGGTTCGCCTTTCCGTTCCGATCAACGTGCGCAAGGCGGACTAGCGATGCCGAGCCAGCGAGACATGTCACGCTTGAACGGCGCCCGCCGCGGCGCATCGGCCGGGGTACTCAAGGCGAGCTTCCTCCCGATGGCGTGGCTGCTGCTTGCCATTGCGGCGCTTGCCGCCTGCTACTTCGTCCGGCCGGCGCAGGCGCAGATTGCGGTGCGCAACCAGGGCTACATTCCCTATAGCGATGCGCCGATCTTCTATCGCACGCGCGACCCGGCCGATCCGGTGGCGCTGCTGCAGAAGCAGATCGACGAGGGCAAGGCCAACCTCACCTTCGATGGGGACAGTGGCTACCTGAAATCCGTGCTGGATCTTCTGAAGATCCCGGTGAGTTCGCAGACGCTCGTCTTCTCGAAGACCAGCTTCCAGTTTCCTTTCATCACGGCCGAACATCCGCGGGCGCTCTACTACAACGAGGACGTCTATGTGGGCTGGGTCCACCAGGGAAAGGCGCTTGAACTCATTTCGTTCGACCCGATGCAGGGCGCGATGTTCTACATTCTCGACGAGCGCAAGGCGGACAAGCCGGTCTTCCAGCGCGCCGAGTTGGACTGCACGCAGTGCCACATCGCCCGTGAGACGCGTGGCGTCCCGGGCGTGTTTCTGCGTTCGGTGTTTCCCGCACAGGACGGGAGCACCGCGCCGCGCACGACGCAGTTTGTCACCGACCAGAAGAGCCCGATGAAAGAGCGCTGGGGTGGATGGTATGTCTCGGGCGGCCCGGCTGGCGCCTCGTTGGCTGGCGGGTCCATGGCAAACGCCACAGTGGCCCCCGGACCTGTCGGAGAAGCCACGCCCGTCAGCAGCACGTCCGCCGCGGCCACGCCGCAACTGACTGCGCTTCCCCAGCCCTATAATGCCGCGGCTTATCTCACGCCGGAGAGCGACCAGGTGTCGTTGCTGGTGCTGGCCCACCAGACCCAGATGCACAATCTGGTCACGCTGGTGAACTATCAGACGCGCCTTGCCCTGCATGCGCTGGCCAGGGACGCCAACGCGAACACCGATCCGGCCGCCATCGAGACATCGCAGGTCGCGCTCGACGCGCTGCCGGAAAGCGCCAGGCAGCAGATCAAGGCGCCTTCCGAACAGCTGCTGCGGTATCTCCTGTTCGCGACCGAAACGCCACTCGGCGGCCTCGACGCAAAGAAGGTGATCGCCGCGTCGTCCTTCGCGCGTGAATTCGCCGCCGGCGGCGCGCGCGACTCGAAACAGCGTTCGCTGCGTGACTTCGACCTGCACGACCGGATCTTCCGCTATCCGTGCAGCTACCTGATCTACAATCCTGCCTTCGATACGATCCCGCAGCCGGCGAAGGGATACATCTACCATCGCCTGCTCGAGGTCCTGACCGGTCAGGACCAGAGCCCGGATTTCGCTCACCTGTCCGTCCAGGACCGCGAGGCGATCCTTTCAATCCTGCTCGAGACGAAACCCGGCCTGCCCGCGGAATGGCAGGACTACGCCCGCTCCAAACGCCTGCGGCTGGCGGAAGCGCCGGGCGCTGTCCGCAACCCATAGATCTTCGCCTTCAACCAATGATCGGCAACACGAGGAACTCAAATATGAAGACGTTCTTGAACACGATAGCGCTCACGGCTCTCCTTGCGGCCGGCGGCGCGGCGACAGCGCAGCAACCTGCAGCAGGCGCCAAGGCGGTGAACGGACGGTGGGACGCTGTTCTCACCCGCAACGGCGTCGACATCCCGTTCCGCCTCGACATCAAGGGTGACGGCCCCACGCTTGAGGGCGTCTTCTACGATGGCTGGACGCCCTATGACGGCACGACCAGCGCCTCCTTCAAGGACGGCAAGCTGCAGCTGAACGTCGAACACTACCTGACGACCATAAACGCCACGCTCAAGGACGGAAAGCTCGAAGGCGCCGCCGTCGCGCAGAACCGCGAGACCAGCGCGCAGTATGGCTTCAAGGCCGTGAAGCATGTCGAGGAAGCCGCGACCAAGGTCAACGCGCCTTCGATCGCAGGCACCTATGTGATTCCGCTGGAGACGCCCTCCTCCAAGGGTGAGAAGGCCTTCCGCTTCATCGCGCAGCAGCGCGGCGCGGAAGTTGCTGGCTCGATCCTGCGTATTGATGGCGACACGGGCGCCTATAGCGGCGCGTTCAAGGACGGGAAGTGGGTGCTGAGCCACTTCGACGGCGGCCGGCCTGGCGTTATCGAAGTAACACCGAAAGCCGATGGCACGCTGGAGATACGCCAGCAGGTCGAACGGCCCGGCGCGGCGGTCGCGCAAACCGGCGCCAGCAGCGAGTATGGCCGCACTGCAGCGCCCGATGGCCGCTATGCGCCGACGCTAGTCGCCTACAAGGAAGAAGTGGCGAAGGCGAAAGGCCTGCCCGAGCCTGATGACTTCCTGACCCACACGACGGTGCGCGACCCGAACGAGAAGTTCGCCTTCAAGTTCCCGGACCTCGACGGCAAGCTGGTCTCCAGCGACGACTTCAAGGGCAAGGTCGTGCTCGCAATCGTCACCGGCACATGGTGCCCGAATTGCCACGACGAGGCGCAGTATCTCGTCCAGCTCGACAAGAAATACCGCGATAAAGGTCTCGCCATCGTTGCGCTCACCTTCGAGGAGCCCGAGCAGCACGCCGAGTTGGAACGCGCCCGCGCCTTCGTGAAAGAGTACGGCGTCGAATACACCTACCTCCTCGCCGGGGCGCCGGCGGAGATGTGGGAGAAGGTGCCGCAGCTCAACCACCTCGACACGTGGCCGGCGACCATCTTCGTCGGCCGCGACGGCAAGATCGACGCCGTTCACTCCGGCTTCGCATCTCCTGCCAGCGGCGAATTCCACGCCGACCTCCAAAAGGACTTCACCGCCCGCATCGAGAAACTGCTGGCGGAAAAAGCTCCGACGAAAGTGGCCTCGAACTGAGCTAGACTCGAGATTGTAAAAATACGGGCGGAGCAGGTGGTCCCTGCTCCGCCCTTGTTTCTTGATCCTCGCCCCGCTCATCGCGGGCCGAGCGCTTTGTTAGAAGCGGTTCTTCACCAGCAGGACTTCCATCACGCGCTTACCGTCGGCCGGGTCGAGCTGGAGGTAGGCCATGATCTTGTTGAGGAAGTCCGCCTCGACCGGCAGCAGCGCACCGTCGGCCAGGATGATGTCGACGCAGTGGGCGAAGATCGGCAGGCGCATGTCCGACGGCAGCGACTCGCACGCTTCCTGAAGCCCGTTCGGCCGGGTCTTGATGCGCTGGTTGATGACGGTGTTGGCCTGGGCAAGCTGGTTGGCGTTGACCGTCTTGAGCGCGCGCGAGCGGCGCACGAGGGCGTGGATCTCGGCCTGTTCTTCCAGCGACACGTTTCCGTCCGCCGCCGATGCCGACAGGAGCAGGCAGAGGAAAGCCTCCGGCACAGTCCAGTCCGTATTGCGCTGGCCCTTGAACTGCTCGGTCAGCTTGTCGAGGTCGAACGTCGAGGACTGCTTCGCCTCAGGCGGCGCCGGTTGGAAGATGTTCATCACGTCTGCCATGGCCGAAAATCTCCCACTACGCCGCTGGCTACCTTGCCAGTCTGGCGGCATCGAAACCCGTTTTGGGCGGACAGGCAAGACCGCCCGGCTGCGAAAGCCAAGGCGGTCTTGCTGTTGTCGCATACCCTATCGCACGATGGCCGAGGCGGCGGCAGGCCACTCGCCTGCCAGCCGATCCCGAACCGATCCTAGTTGCCGCCCCCGCCGATCTTCGGCTGGGAAGGCGTCGTGTCGGCGGGCTTGCCCGGCATCGTGTCGATTCGCGTGAATTCCCGCTGGATGCCCGCGATTTGCTCATTGAGCTTCTTCAGGACGTCGGCGTCCCACGTCACGGGCTGCAGCCATTTCTGGTCGACCTTGGCGTTCGGGCGGCGGGTCTGAAGCTCGCGGAGCTTGTTGGACTCGTCCAGGGCCTGCTTAGTGAGGGCCTCGACCTTGCCGTAGTTGGTCTTGTAGTCGTCGATCA
>DASYKO010000510.1:0-18170 GCA_035995285.1 Hyphomonadaceae bacterium
CTTGAGCGAGGCGTCGAGGTGAAGGCGTCCGATCTCAATCGCCTCAATGCGACGATGAGCGAGAAAAACTTTCGCGAAATGTTTTCGACGAAGCTCGTCAAGCAGATGAGCGATCCTGCCGCAAAGGCAAAAGGCCCGGCCAAGGATGAGCAGAGCGAATTCCTGGCGCCTGAAGCAATCGAGGTGCCTGACTCGCTGAAGGACACGATCGCCTTCGCCTATGTCCCCAGGCCCGTGGAATATCATGCGCAGCATGTGCTGGCGTTGCCGCCGACAGAACACCTCTACTATCTGCGCCTCGGCGATGTGGCGACGGCGCTGAACGCCAAGCGATGCCACGCATCGGGATGGACAGGACAGAACATCAAGGTCGCCATGGTCGATACGGGGTTCTATCCGCATCCGTACTTCGTGCGCGCCGGCTATTCGCTTCTGCCAACGCCCTCGCCGGGTTCAGGTGCGCCGGATGTCGACCTGGTCGGACACGGGACCGGAGAGTCCGCCAATATCTTTGCCATTGCGCCGCGCTGCACCGTCTATGGCGTGAAGCAGGGAAACAGTGCGGCCAGCGATCTCGAAACGGCGATCGCCCAGAAACCCCATGTCATTACCAATTCCTGGGGGTGGAGCATCGACACAATGGACCGCGAGCAGCTGCGCCGCGAGAATCCCAACATGTTCAACGAACTGATCGATGTCGAAAGCGTCGTCCAGATCGCGATCGAGGAAAACGAGATCACCGTGGTGTTCTCGGCCGGCAATGGCCACCTGTCCTATCCGGCCTGCCTGCCCGACGTCATTGCTGCGGGCGGCGTTACCTTGAATGAGGATGGCTCGCTCGAGGCGTCCTCCTACGCCAGCGGGTTTGACAGCAAGCTCTACGCGGGCCGCAAGGTTCCCGATGTGTGCGGGCTGGTTGGCCGATTGGAGGCGGAGCCGATGTCGGCTCACATCATGTTGCCTGTGCCGCCGACATCGGAGCTGGATGGCGACAATTTCCCATCGAAGAAAAAGGGGACAGGCTGGGGGATATTCTCCGGCACGTCAGCCGCCGCTCCGCAGGTTGCGGGTGTGGTCGCTCTCCTGAAGCAGATTGATGGAAAGCTCAAACCTCAGCAGATCAAGCAGGTGCTCGCCCTTCGTGCGGTCGATATTGTCAAAGGCAAGACAGCGACGGGCGCGAAGGCTGCAGCTGGCGTCGACCTCGCGACGGGCGCGGGACTGGTCGATGCGCTGCGCGCGTGCGGATACGCCAGCGGAATACCGTAGGCGCGCTGAGGCCTTACGGCGCCGGGGTCGCGCCGTCCGGGTCGATCTCGTTGCCGACTTGGGTGGGCCAGATGGAGGGGAAGGGCGGGCCTTTCAGGGTGTTGGTCTTGGAGCATTCCTGGAAGTGGGCTTCCTGCATAGCGAAGCGTTTGCCGTCCCACTGGTAGCGGCCTTCGGAGCCGCACGCGCCCTTGTCGTCGCCCTTGCGCATCGTGGTGAGGACGCCCGTCCCGGCGTCGAGCTCGGCCATGCTCGCCTGGTCCGTGCCGTACCAGCCGCCGGCGTCGTAGTCGGCGAGGTAGAGCAGCTCGGGCTTGGCGCTGGCCTTGATCGAGAAGAGGCGGTGCGAAGTGGCATTGCACGCGAGCATGACGATGCCGCCGGTCTCGAGGCTGACGACTTTCGATTCAATGGCGGCGTCCGCGGGCTTGGCGCAACCGCCGATCGCGTCGCTGATGGTCTGCACGGAAGCAATCAGGGCGGTGTCACCCTCGAGCATCGCCGTGCCGGCTACGGGGCGCGCGGGTTCGGTTCCGCCACAGGAGGCAAGCAGAACTGCCAGCAGCGCCGAAGCGCCAACCCGGATTCTGGGCCGGCCGAATCCCAAGCGCATGATGTTCTCCGCGTGACGTGGCGGCAGTGATCCCTAAACATTACTGCAAATCAATGGCCGAGCAGCGTGCAAATCCGGACTGTGACATGCCGGCGTCACCACAATTGGCTAACCACCTGTCCTGAGAAGAGTTCTTTCAGCCGGTTGTTCGTGCCTTTGGAGACGTCTTCGGGAGGCGAAGAGGGCTCAACGAAGCGAATCTCGGCGATTTCGCCATGTGACGTGGCCTTGCCCTGGCGCCAGCTGTTTACGCGGAAAACCAGCACGTGATCGTTCGGGAAGAAGGCGTGGTTGGCGTGGATGGAGATGAGCTGCAGGTCGTTTTCCGTGGCTTCGATGCCCGCTTCTTCCTTCAACTCGCGGATCATGGAGTGGGCGGCCGTCTCGCCCTTCTCGACGCCGCCGCCGGGGAAGTGCCAGCCGGGCGTGTAGGTGTGGCGCAGCAGCAGGACCTTGCCGGAAGCATCCACAACCACGCCGCGAACTCCCAGCGTCATCGACCGCTGCATGCGGAAAAACGACTGGAAGGCGCGGTCTCGAAGCGTCTTTTTCCTCAATGTTCAGGCTTTCGGGTGTGGGCCAGATGACGGGGAAGGCTCAAAAGTGACGCGGTTTGCCAAGTAGCCTCGGGCCAATAAGCTGGCTAGAACAGCCCTGTAGAGACTCGGGGTAGCCCGCAAGTAAGTAAGCTTGGCGGGCAGGATTTGAGGAGAGTGACGTGGCTGCTGTTTACGCGATGGGTTCAGTCGTTCTGATCTTCGCCATCCTCAACATTCTGGAATACCGCCGCCTCGACTAGTGCTCCTGACCAACTAGGAGAACCGGCGGATGCTGGCGGGCTCGATTGCATTTCTGCTGATCGGGTTCGTGATCCTGATCTATGCGGGAGATTGCCTCGTCCGCGGCGCGCTCGCTGCGGCTTACAAGGCGAACATCTCTCCGCTGCTAGTCGGTATTCTGATCGTGGGCTTCGGCACGTCGATGCCGGAATTCCTGATTGCGATCCAGGCGACGCTGGCGGGAAACACCGGCCTCGCGCACGGCAACATCATCGGATCGAACATTGCCAATATCTGGCTGGTGTTGGCGCTGCCTGCGGTGATCTTCCCGATCTCGACCGTCGCTCCGAGGATGCGGCTGACGGCGGTGTTCATGCTGCTGGTCACCATCGCGTGGATGGTAATCACGGTGTTCTTCGGGCTGACGCCTGTGATCGGCATGGCCTTCCTCGGCGTGCTGCTGGTCTATGCGGCGATCGCCTGGTTTATCAACCGCGAGGACCACACCGAGGACACGCCCGAAGAAAAGCAGATGATGGCGACGCCGTTCTGGCGGATGATGACGCTCATCCTGATCGGGCTTGTTGGCCTGCCGCTGGGATCGAAGCTTCTGGTCGAGGCGGGCTTGTCGCTGGCGAAGGATACGGGGATCCGCGAGGAGGTCGTGGGCCTTACGCTGCTGGCGGTGGGATCGTCGCTGCCTGAGCTTGGAGCGGGCATTGCTGCGGCCGTGCGCCGGCAGTCGGATGTGGCGATGGGGAATATCCTTGGCGCCAACATCTTCAACATTCTTGGCGTGGGCGGCGTGGTCTCGGTGCTCGCGCCGAATTCTACGCACGCGCTGAGCCCCGAATTCACGGGCTACAGCAACTGGGTGATGGGGCTGGCGGCGCTGATGATCACGCTGGTGGTGCTGCTGCGCCGGCGCGTGGGCGTGGCGACCGGCGCGGTCTTCCTCGTGCTCTACGGGGTCTACATTCTGGGGCTGGTCTATGACTGGACCATCGACGACCTGATCTATTCGGTCATCCAGCGGCCGGGCGGGGCTGTGGCGCCGGCGCAGTAGCTATTTCGGCGCGACGAACGTGTGCAGCCGCCAGCTCGACTTTGCATCCTTGCGCTCGAAGATTGCGCCGGAGGCGGGCGAGAAGCGTGCGCGGAGTTTCTGGTCCAGTTCAGTGTTGCGGTAGGCGAGGCGGCTTGCGAGTTCGTGCATGCCGGGATTGTGGCCGACGAGGATGATCGAGGCCGCGCCGGACTTTTCTGCTTCCAGCATCAGCGTCTCGGCGGGGCAGAGATAGAGCGATTTGAGGAAGCTCACTTTTGCCTTGGGGAAGCTGGGCGCGGCCAGCTCCCATGTCTCGCGCGTACGTTGGGCGTCGGAGATCAGCGCGACTTCCGGCGCGGCGCCTGCAACGGCGAGGGCTGCGGCCATGCGCGGGGCGGCTTCGCGGCCTTCAGGGGCGAGCGGGCGCGAGTGATCGTCGTCGGCGTCGGTGGCCGGCGCCGCCTTGGCGTGGCGAAGGAGGATGAGTTGCAGCATCTCGTTCGTAGGACCCCGTGAGGCTTTCAGTTTAGCCCCGGTTTTCAGGGCCTTGCTAGCAAGCCCGGCAGCATTGCCAAGAGCTTAACCATGTTGCCGTAAGGGATCAGCGACATGTGATGGCCCGATGACAATTCCCGCGCCCCCTCAGAACCCTTCCGCCGAATTCCTGCGCTTTGCCGTTGCGGGGGCTACTGGCTTTGCCGTGGATGCGGGGCTGGTGCTGCTGCTGAACAGCGTTTTCGGCTGGCAGCCGATCGTGGCGCGCTTGCCGGCGTTTGCCGTTGCGCTTGTCGTCACCTGGCTGATCAACCGGGCGTGGACGTTCAAGGGAGCGCGCGTTGGGCGAAGCGTCTGGGCGGAGTTCGCTTCCTACGGCGCGGTGCAGGTCACGGGCGGCGCGGCGAATATCGGGATCTACGCGCTGATGGTTTCGCTGATCGGCGGCGCGCCGCTGCAGCTTCTTGTTGCGTTGGCGATGGGCGCGGCGACGGGGATGGCGATCAACTATCTCGGCGCGCGCAGATTCGTGTTCGACCGCGGCGCCTGATTTTCCTCGAAATTTGAGCGGGCTGGCCAAAAAAGCCGGGGGCTTGCGCTTTATTATGATGGTGATCATATAAAACGGACAGGTCAGGGAGATGAACATGACCAATGCCGTGATTGCAGGGTTTGCCCGCACGCCGTTTCATTTCGCCAACAAGGGAAAGCTCGTGGGCGTGAGGCCGGATGATCTGGCCGCCATCGCCATCAGGGGGCTTGTCGAGCGCACGGGCGTCGATCCGAAGACGCTGGAGGATGTGGTGCTCGGCGTTGCCTATCCGGAGGCGGAGCAGGGATCGAACATTGCGCGGCTGGCGGCTCTGCTGGCCGGGCTGCCGATCGAGATTGGCGGGATCACGATGAACCGGTTCTGCGGGTCGTCTATGTCGGCCATCCACTATGCGGTGGGACAGATCGCGATCGGAGCGGGCGAGGCGTTCATCGCCGGCGGCGTCGAGAGCATGACGCGCGTGCCGCAGGGTGGCTTCAACCATTCGCCCAATCCGCGCTTTAAGGGCAAGGCCGAGAAGAACCCTGACGCGATGATGGACGCCTACATCTCGATGGGTGAGACGGCGGAGAATGTGGCGCGGCAATACAATGTCTCGCGGGCAGATCAGGAAAAGCTCGCCTATGCCTCGCAGATGAAGGCGGCGGAAGCGCAGCGCGAAGGGCGTCTGCGCGACGAGATTGTGCCGGTGAAAACGCTTGATGGAATTGTCGATCAGGACGGCACGTTGCGGCCAGGCACGACGCTGGAGGGGCTGGCCGGGTTGAAGCCGGCGTTCCGGCCGGATGGAGTTGTCACGGCGGGGACATCATCTCCGCTGACCGATGGCGCGGCGATGACGCTGATCACGTCGGAGGCCTATGCCAGGCGCCATGGGCTTGAGATCCTGGGACGTATTCGTTCGGTTGCTGTTGCGGGCGTGCCGCCGGAGATCATGGGCATGGGGCCGGTGCCGGCCTCGCAGAAGGCGCTCGCGAGAGCTGGTCTCACGATGAAGGACATCGACGTGGTCGAGATCAACGAGGCGTTCGGCAGCCAAGCTGTCGCATCGATCCGCGAACTCGGCATTCCGATGGAGCGTGTGAACATCGACGGCGGCGGCATCTCGATCGGCCACCCGCTCGGCGCCACGGGCGCGCGCATCACGGGCAAGGCGGCGCAGATCATGAAGCGGCAGGGCAAGCGCTTTGCGCTGGCCACCCAGTGCATCGGCGGAGGGCAGGGCATCGCCACGGTGATCGAGGCGGTCTGAGCCGGGTGCCTGCCAATTCATCAAGCCAGTCGTTCTGACTTTGCCGTTCCGCTTTACCCGCCGTAAAGCGGAACGGCGCATGTTTACCCTGTTGTTTGGGGGTTAGCATGATCGTTCATCGCAACGTTGTGCGGTTTGGAATGGCGGCGCTCGTGGCCTGCCTGGCGCACAGCTCAGTCGCGGTTGCGGAGAAGCCGAAACGGCCCGCTGAGCCGCCCGCGCTGGTGGTCAACGTCTATTCGGCTTTGCGCGTCGAAGACGACCGTACGCCGGCGGCCAGTTGCACGCACGCCTACCACGTCACAGGAAATCAGCAGCAGGTCTCCTGCGTTGCAAGGACGAAGATCGAGGCCACTGGCTTCGTCCAGAAGCCGGGGAACATCCTGTGCGGTGACCGGGCGCTCAAGGAGCCCGTCGCCGCGTGCATCTCGCACTACAAGCTCAAGGAGCAGTTCAAGGCCAAGGGCGTTGGGAAGGAGATCTGCATGGTCTGGATCTTCGGCCGCTCCCAGCATCCGACCGTCAAGGGCGGCATCACCCAATCCATCCGCGAATTCAATTGCGCCCAGATGCCGACGAAGGACACCTGGAACGGCAATATGACGCCGTGGGTCATCAACTAGGGGCCGCGGCGAGCACCGGCCCTCGATCAACTTCGCCAGCTTGCCCAGCGTATCTGCAGCCGGTCCAGTTGCGGGGCCGGCTGTATCGTATCCGGCTCAGGCCCGTGTGGCGCCGCGCTCGGGCGGCCAGAAATAATCTCACTCCAGCCGCAGAAAATGGTTGCATCTGAGTGCAACGAAGTGCATATCGCATTCACTGCACTTAGATGCAGCGAAAACACAAGCGAGGGCCGTGACATGTTCGGGACGAAAGAAGGTTCGAAAGAAAGCCTCTACATCCTTGGTGAGACGCTGAAGCCGATGCTGACCAACGACATGGGCTCGGGCATCGAGATTTTCGACACGTCCGGCCCAACCGGCGGCGGCCCGCCGACGCACAAGCATGCATGGGAAGAGATCTATGTCGTCACCAAGGGCAAGCTGCAGGTAACTGTTGCGGGCGAATCCAGGGTGCTTGAGCCCGGTGAATTCGCGCACGTGCCGGCGAACACGCCGCACAGCTATCTCACGATCGAGGATGCGGAATTCCTGACGATCGTGACCAAGGGCAATGCCTCGAAATTCTTCCGCCACCTGGCGAGGGACGTGCCGATGAACCCGCCCGACATTCCCGGCGTCATCCGCGTCGGCAGCGAGCACGGCATCGAATTTCTTCCCCCAGCGTAGCGTTATCGATCAGGCATGACCGCAACGCGCCGTTATACGAGTCCAAAACGAGAAGCGCAGGCGGCCGCCACGCGCGAAGCCATCCTCGGTGCGTTCGCGGAACAACTCTCCGAGCCCGGACGCGACCGGCTTTCGCCCAGCGAAGCTGCCGCCCGGGCCGGAGTTTCCCTGCGCACGGTCCATTTCCATTTTCCGAACGAGGACAGCCAGATCCTGGCGCTCGGCGAATGGTTTGATCGGCTGTTCTATCCGCAAGGCGTCGTGCTGGCGGCGGGGCCGGATGACCTAGCCCGCTACTACCGCGACATCCACCGCATGGGCCTGCAGCATCCGGTGAGCCGGGCGCTGACCTCGCGCAAGGGCGGGATATGGCAGGAAGTGCGCAACCGCCGGCGCACCAAGCGGCTGGAAGCCATCAGGCAGGCGGTGAAAACCATCGGCGCGCCTGCGAAGGCCACGGAAGATGCGCTCGCCGTATTGCTTTCCCTGTCAGGGGGCGACGCAAGCTGGGCGGTTCATGATCAGGGCCTGGCTGCCGAACGTGTGCCCGACGCGATCGCCGGCGCGGTGCAGGTCATCGTCGATGACCTGAAGGTTCGTGCGAAGGAGCGGGGCAAGGTGAAGCGCTGACATCACGGCTGCGCGACTTTGTGTGCAGCAAGGTGGAAACCACATGCGGATTCGTGCGTAGTGTCGCTTGAGGCGGGGCAGGCTCCTTATGGAGAGCGCCATGAACGATGCGAAGCGCGTCACGACCTATGCTTTCGTTATTCTCGCCGTGCTTCTGATCACGCCCGCCGCGCTGACCGCGCCGTTCCAGCTAGGACTGCTTTCGGACGAGCAGCGTAACGTTGTTCTCGCCATGGCGATCTTCTTCGGGTTCATCGCGATAGCGCTCCTGCTGCCCGACTTCGACGGCCGCACCGATGAAGACTGGGACATGCAGGGGCAGGACGACCTCTGGAAGCACTAGCTCACGATAAATCTCAGCAGGGTGCGCGCCGGGTTCTCGCCCACACGCTCTTGCGCCTCGAACTGCGAGATGCGCGCACGCGCGATGGCCTTGGGCCAGAAGCGGAGGGCGGGGGTGTTCTGCTCCATGATCGCAACTTCCCACTGGCCCGCGTGAGCGTTCAGGATCTGCTCGACAGCGCGACCCGCCACGTCGAGCCCGCGATAGGGCCGCATCACGAAGAACTGCGCCATGTTGTGGTCGGCGGGTTTGCCGGAGTGGGCTTTCCGGTCGAGCAGGGCGAAGCCCGCGAGCTTTTCCTCGGCGCGGATGAACCAGACGGCGTGATCGGGCCTCGTCCAGTAGTCCTCCAGATGCATCTCGTCGGCGAATAGACCGGCCTCGTCCACGTCCAGGCGGGCGGGGCGGAGGAAGTCGGTGAAGTCATGGATGTAGAGCTGGGCGAGGTTCGCCAGCGCTTCGCGCTGCGAGGGTTGGCCGCGATGGAGGGTGACGTCGATCATCCGGCTATCCAGCCATGAAAGAGGCGGTCTCGGAAGGCCGTCTTTCTCGGTTCGTGCATGTTAGTTGCGCGCCTTCGATCCCGGTATAGGCTGGGCTGCGAATGCGCGGGGAGACGAATCGATCATGGGACGGACACTGTTCACTTCGCTTGGGGCCGCCGTGCTTTCAGCGGCGATCCTGCTTGGCGCGCCGATGGCTGCTGCGCAGACGGCTCCGGCCAAGGCCAGCCCTCTCATGGAAGCGATGGCGAACTACACCTACGTACCCGAGTTGCCGGAAGAGATTCCGGGCGTCGGCTTCACGATGCCGAAGCAGGCGTTTCTCGATCTGCTCGCTTCCAAAAAGCTGACCTACACCACCAATGCAGCCAAGAACATGTTCCTGGTCCAGCCCCCTGGCGCGCCGTATGGCAGCGTTGTTTATTTCTTCAACAGCAATGCTGGCGAGATACTGACCGAGATCGAGATTCGGTTTGCCGACGACGCGGGAGCGAAGGCGTACTTCGACGCGGCGTATAAGCCGCAGGAGTATAATGGCGATTATTTCCGCAGTGACGGCGTCTCGGCCTACCGAGTGAAGGCGTGGCGCTTCCAGTCGAAGGTCTACGTCGTCGTCACGATGACGGATACGCGTTGGGCGGGGAAGTAATAGCCAGCATGCGCCCGCAGAGAAACGGGCGGCCCTTTCGAGCCGCCCTCTTCCTTAGCCCTTAACACACACAACCTGCTTCAGCGTGTGCACGACTTCGACCAGGTCGGACTGGGCGGCCATGACGGCGTCGATGTCCTTGTAGGCCATCGGTGTTTCGTCGATCACGCCTTCGTCCGTTCGGCATTCCACGCCTGCGACCGCCTCGCGGTGGTCTTTCAGCGAGAAGCGCCGCTTGGCTTCGCCGCGGGACATCGCGCGTCCTGCGCCGTGCGAGCACGAGCAGAACGAATCCGCGTTGCCTTTCCCACGCACGATGAACGACTTTGCGCCCATCGAGCCCGGGATGATGCCGAGTTCGCCCTCGCGAGCGCGCACAGCGCCCTTGCGGGTGACCCAGACATCGGCGCCGAAATGGTGTTCCTGCTCCACATAGTTGTGGTGGCAGTTCACAGCCATCTTGCCGAGCTTGAACTTCGGCAACACCTCGCGCAGGGCCTGCAGCGTACGCTCCATCATCGCTTCACGGTTGGAGCGCGCATAGTCCTGCGCCCAGCCGACGGCTTCGATGTAGTCGTCGAACACCGGCTCGCCCTGGATGAAGAAGGCGAGGTCCTGGTCCGGCACGCGGTAGCCGAGCACACGCTTCTCGAGCATCCGGCGGGCGATCTCGATGAAGTATTGCCCGATCTGGTTGCCCGTGCCGCGCGAACCCGAGTGCAGCATCACCCACACCTGGTCCCGCTCATCGAGGCAGACCTCGATGAAGTGGTTGCCGCCGCCGAGCGTTCCGAGCTGGCTCCCGACCTTGTGAGACGGGATTTTCGGATGCTTGGCGCGGATCGCTTCGAGGCGCGCATCAAGGTCCGCATTGCGCCACCGCGAGGCGACGCTATCCGGGATGATCTTGTGCTCGCCGCCTCCGCCATTGCCAACCGGTGTCTTGCGCTCGATCTCGACACGCAGTTTCGCCAGCGAGTCCGGTAGTTGGGACGCCGTCAGCGTGGTCTCAAGCGCCATCATTCCGCAGCCGATGTCGACGCCGACAGCGGCCGGGATGATCGCGCCCTTGGTCGGGATCACCGAGCCGACGGTTGCGCCGCGGCCGAAGTGAACGTCCGGCATGACCGCGAGGTGGGAGTGCACGAACGGCAATCCCGCCACGTTTTCCAGCTGTTCGCGCGCCTGCGGTTCAACGGGGACGCCTTTGACCCACGCCTTGATCGTTCCGCCTTTTGCAGTTTCGAATACTTCGAACGTGCCCATGACACGTCTCTCCTCTTTGCGCCTCCGCGCACCCCGGAGAGTTCATGCTGCCGGCTAACCAGGCAACAAAAAACCCTCCGGCGGAGTGCGCGGAGGGTTCGGTTAAACCAGCTTTCGCCGGCGTTGGACCTATCCCTCCATGCAGATGCCCGCGCCCACCTGTAGGGTGGCGGCGGAGCCGATCTGATTGTCGTAGCGCCTTTTCATGGGGCTCTCAGGGACAATGGGTTAGGTCGAGGCGGGGGTGAATGATGGAAGAATGCGGCGAGGTCAAGGCGTTCCAATTCAGGTCGCGATAATTCCCGGGCGTCGCTATGCTGGCGCGTTGGCCACGAGAGGCGGTATGGATTCGGTTCTTCAGCGGGCGAGGAAGAAGCCTTTGCTTTCAGCTCTGGCAGTCGTGCTGTTCGCGCTGTTGCTGTTCGCGCTATTCGTGTTGACGCGCACGCCGCTGCTTAATCGTGACTGGAAAGAGCACCTGGCCGTCATGCCGGCGATCGAGATGTCGGCGACGGATTTCACACTCGGGCCGGCGACCGACTGGACCTATGCCCCGGACGGGCCGACGGAAAATGGTACGGTCAACTTCGCGGCGAACTATGCCGACTTGCGGAATGTCTGGTTCATGGTGGAGCCGCAGCCGGGCGGGGGCTATGCGGCGCACACGCTCGTGCTGTTCGAGTTTGCAGGTGACCGTATCATCGGGCTGACTGTCGAGGCGCGGCAGGAGAAGAACGAGAAATACGATGCTCTTGAGGGCCTCTTCAACAAGTTCGAGCTGGCCTACATCTGGTCGACATCGAAGGAACTGCTGACGCGGCGGGCGGTGTTCCTGAAGAAGGACGTCTATGTCTACCCGCTGCATCTTGAGGAAAAGCAGAAGGGTGATTTCCTCAAGGCTCTGCTGCAGCAGACGACATCGGTTGAGACGAAGCCGCGGTTTTACAACACGTTCACGTCGAACTGCACGAATGAGCTGGGCAAGGTGGCGCGGATCCCGTGGCACTACTCCTTCATCCTGACCGGGTATTCGCCGCAGTACCTGAACCGGCTGAAATACATTCCCGGGGACGACTTCGAGGCGGTGAAAGCCAAGGCCAAGCTCGATCCCGAGATCCGCGAATGGAACAGCCTGCCGGCCCCGGATTTCGACAAGGCGCTGCTCGCCGAGCTGCACAAGCGTTTCGGGGAGACGCCCTGAGGCATGGCGCTTTGAATCCTCGGTGAAGCCGCGGCGCTGCTGAAAAATTTGCTTTCGGGAATGCTGATCCGGTAGTGTCCGCGTCGTTACGGATCGATGAGGCGTGATGGGTATCGGGACATGCACAAACTCTTCGTTCGGCTCGCTGCGGCGATTGCAGTCGCCATGGCTGCGCTGATGGCCGCCGGTACTGCTTCAGCGCGCGAGACCGTCCAGCAGCGTATCGATGCGTTGCTGCCGGGCGCTGATCTGCTGATGCCGGAAGGCAAGGGGCCGTTCCCGGTCGCGATCCAGCTGCATGGCTGTGGCGGCAAGGGGGATTTCCAGCTCGGCTGGGCGGAAGTTGCGCGCAAGGCGGGCTGGGCTGTCATCGTCGTCGACAGCTACAAGCATCGCAACATCTCGCGGCTGCAGGCTTACGCGACGGTGTGCACGGGTATGCACCTGTGGGGGCGTGATCGCGCGGGCGATCTTTATGCGATGATGGAGTGGGTGCGCCATCAGGGCTGGGCCGATCCCAACCGCATTGTCGCGGCGGGCTGGAGCCATGGCGGGTGGACGACGCTGGATGCGATGTCGCTGACGCCGGGCGCGGATATGGCGAACTCGACGCGGCTGGTGGGCTTGTCCGATGATCCGATGAAAGGTCTCGTCGGCGCCTTCGTGGTCTATCCCTATTGCGGGATCGGCTGTGTTGCGGCCGAGCGTGGCACGCGCGTGGATGTGCCGGTGAGGGCGTTGGTGGGCACGGCGGATGTGATCGTTGGGAATACTGGGCTGGCGAAGACGCTGCGGAAGATGAAGACGCCGAAGTCGGCGATTGATGTCACGATGCTCGAAGGCGCCACGCACGCGTTCGATGAGCCGAAGGCAAGGGACATGCGCGTGAAATACGATCCGGCGCTTACCGAAAGGGCGCACGGGCTCTATACGGATTTCCTGAAATCGCTGGTGGTCGGGGTTAGTCCCGCTGCGACGGCGACGGCTGTGGCTGCGCGCTAGGCCGGACGAGTTCCAGGACGGTCGTCGCGGCTGCGCCCAGGCCGAAGCCGCCGAAACTGCCGATGACGCTGGCGAGCAGGTCGCTGAGCGAGGCTGTGCGGTCGGGGATCGGGATTTGGATGATCTCGACGGCCATGGCGAAGGTGAGCACCGTCGCGAGCCCCAGGATCCGCCACTTCGTCGTCGGCATGAAGGCGGCGCAGAGGCCGAGCGCGCCTAAGGCCAGGATGTGGCGCATCTTGTCGGTGTGGACGAAGGCCGACAGCGGATCGTTCACCTGCATCGCCGCCCAGACGATCACCAGCATCATGACGAGCGCGATGAGCGCCCAGGCGAGGGCGATGCGTTCCGGGGTGAGGGCTAGCTTGGGGTGTTCGGTCATGGCGACACGCTACGCGGCAACGATTGAGAACGGCTGAACGGCGATTCAGCCTGTAATCGAGGCGCTTTTGAGGGGATCAGGTCCGCTTTGGCGTCCAGACGTATTCCAGCTTGAGGCCGTCGCGGTCGGCGAAGAAGACGGCGTAATAGCCGCGGCCCTGATTGTATTCCGGGTAGTCGGCCGGCGGATCGAGGATGATGGCGCCGAATGTCTGCAGCTTGGCGAACAGCACGTCGACATCTTCCCGTGTCGGCGAGATCCAGGCGGCGTGATGGAGGCCAGGCGAATAGCGATCGTGGCCGCGGCGGGCGTTGGGGCCTTTAGCCTTGACGATGCCGACCGACATGAAGGTGGCGCCTTCGAGGTCCCACTCGGTGCCGCCGTCGTCTTTCCGGTCGACCTCGCGATAGCCCATGTGAGTGAGGAAAAGCTCATAGAGCGGGCGGGAGGCGTTGGGGTCTCTTACCGTCAAATCGAGGTGATGGATGTAGCCGCGCATGTTGCTCCTCGCCGCGAGGGGGTTCAGCCTAGATGGTGCGCCGCTGGCCGTTCGGCGAGCGCCTCAAGGGAGGAAGTCGCCCATGAAACTCAAGTTCCAGCCGGTTCTGCTTGCTCTTACCATTATCAATCTTGGCCTGTTCGGCTTCACCATCAGCCAGCAGCGCGCGATGGCTGCGCCCAACGATGACGGCATCATCCGCGGCAAGGGCCTGCAGATCACCGACGACAAGGGCAAGGTGCGTGCGAGCATCTCGATCATGCCCGCTAGCAAGCTGCCGGATGGATCGATCTATCCCGAGACTGTGCTGCTTCGCCTGATCACCGAGGATGGCCGGCCGAGCGTGAAGCTTTCCGCGCTCACCGACGGGTCCGGCATGTCGCTCTCCGACGGGCAGGGCCTGTCCTACGTCCAGGTCCTGGCGCGAGGCGACAAGCCGGAGATCAACATTGTCGACAAGGCGGGGAAGAAGGCGACGTCGCTGCCCTAGACGCGCGTTTCGGCGCTCGGCGGCGTATAGGCGTATTCCAGCTTGATCCCGTCCGGATCGGCGAAGAACACGGCGTAGTAGCCCTTGCCGTAGTCGTCGTACTGGGCCGGGGCATCGAGGATATTGGCGCCGAACTTCACGAGCTTGGCGTGAAGAGCGTTCACATCCTTCCGCGACTTTGCGCGCAGGGCGAGATGATGCAGGCCCGGCGAATACCGGTCGTGCGCGCGCTTGCGCCCCTTTGCCTTGAGAAGCGTGATGCATGGATAGCGCTTGTCGCCGAGGCCGAAGCCGGCCCACGTCGCACCCGCGCTCTTCAGCGTGAAACCGCAATGCCCGAGGAATATCTCGTAGAGCGGCCGCGATTTAACCGGGTCGGTGACGGTGAGATCGAGGTGGTGGAAGAAATCGCTCATCCCCCGGCGGCCACAACTTCGATCTCGACGAGTAGCTGCGCCGAGACCAGCTCTTTGACAACGACGAGCGTCGACGTCGGGTTCACGTCGCCCAGGTATTTGCGGAAGGCGGCGCGATAAGCCCCGAGCGATCCGCGATCGGTGATATAGCCGCGAATGCTGGTGATATCGGAGAGCGTGAGGCCGTCATCGGCGAGGATGGCGGCGGTGTTCGTCCAGATCAGCTCGAGCTGTTCTTCCACCGTCGGCGGGATGACGCCGTCTTTCGTGATGCCGACCTGTCCGGCCGTGGTGACGATGCGCATGCCGGCGGGCACGCTGACGCCGTGACTGTAGGGCGACATCGGGGCGGCGAGGGCGGGGGGATTGAATTTTCGGATCATGTGATCAACCTTCTAGGGGAACCCCGGGTTGCCCAGACTAGCAGTTTTGGTGACGCTGCTAGCGGCGCGAGCTTCGGTCGCCAATTGGCTAGAGAGCTTATGAGAATTCCGGGTTTGGGGGAAATCGATGACCAAAGTTTATGAGTATGAGCCGCGTCGAAATTGCTCGGCTTGTCGCGGGATGGGTGAGGAGCACTGCCCTCTTTGCGGCGGAACGGGCAAGATACTTTGCGGGGCGTGCAATGGCCGAGGCGAGTGGGGAAGTTCCATCTGCCGCGACTGCAACGGCCGACAGCATCGCGACTGCACGCGGTGCTATGCCAAAGGAGTCATACGGTGTCGTACCTGCGGCGGGGCAGGGTTCGTGACCTGAACGATTGCTTCCGCTTTCGATGCGCGCCGGCGGCTTCTGCCCGAGCGAGGGCGCGCCTTACTTATCCAGCGCCTGGCTGCCGTTCGGTTTCGACTGGAGTTGGATGTAGTTCTGGATGCCGATCTGCGAGATCAGGTCGAACTGGGTTTCCAGATAGTCGATGTGCTCTTCCTCGTTGTGGAGGATCTTGTTGAGCAGGTCGCGCGAGCCGAAGTCCTTCACGCTCTCGCAGTATGCGATGCCTTCGCGCAGTACGGGCACGGCCAGCTGCTCGGTCTTGAGATCGCACTCGAGGATCTCCTGCACGTTCTCGCCGATGAAGAGCTTGCCGAGGTCCTGCAGGTTGGGCAGGCCTTCGAGGAACAGCACGCGCTCGATCAGCCAGTCGGCGTGCTCCATCTCCTCGATGGATTCCTTGTACTCGTGCTGCGCCAGCTCACTTACGCCCCAGTCCTTCAGCATGCGCGAATGCAGGAAGTATTGGTTGATGGCGGTGAGCTCGTTCTTCAGCGCCTGGTTGAGGAAATCGATGACCTTGGCGTCGCCTTTCATGGCGGGCTCCCTTGAAAAAGCGGCCGCCAGCCAGGGAGGGGGCGGCGTCAAAACCCATAACGCGCGAACAGGGCTAAAGACGCTGACTCTCAGCGCTTTTCAAGTTGTTTTTATTGGGAATTTTTGAGAATGCGAGGAATTGGCGTTCGCAGTGCGAGACTGCTTCGCGAGTGCAGGACTACTCGGCCGCGACCAGCATTTCCGGCATCTCGCAGGCGTCGGCACCGGCCTTGTCGCGGATCATCCCGCAGACGGTTTCGCAGCATTTCCCGCAATTGATCGTGGTCTGGTGGTGGGCGTGGACAGCACGGGGAGAGCGAGCGCCCGCCTGGATGGCGTCGTTCACTTTCGTCGTATTGAGGCCCCGGCACACACAGATGATCATGCGAGCGATTTGCAACTAAGTGAGAACGATTGTCAATCGCTCTGCAACTGTTGGACCGCAGGACGTGCTGTCGCATCCCCGGCAGGCGATCAGCGGCAGGGAAAATCGGCGATCTTTCCCCTGAAACCAAGCGGTTAGCGGCTTGCGGAATGGCCAGCCCCCGGCGCATCTTCCCGCCAAAGAGACACGGGGAGTGAAGCAATGACCGTCCACAAGCTGGCCGTTCTGGCCATATCCGCCTTTGCGGGATTCGGCCTGGCCGCCTGCCAGACCGGGGGAGCAATCGCCCCGGCCGTAGATTCGGGTCTGCCGGCAGTCGTGAAGACGGACGCCGGATACCTGTCGGGCATCAATGGAGCGGTGCGCTCCTACAAGGGCATCCCGTATGCAGCCCCGCCGGTCGGCGAGTTGCGCTGGAAGGCAGCTCAGCCGGTGGCTTCGTGGGAAGGGATCAAGGAGGCGAAGACGTTCGGGCCCGGCTGCCTGCAGGGGCGCGCGGCCAATCCGCAATTCGCTGAAGACTGCCTCACGCTGAATGTGTGGACGCCCGCGAAGGCGGCTGGCGCAAAACTTCCCGTCTACGTGTGGATCCATGGTGGGGCGTATGAGTCCGGCGCGGGCACGCTGCCCGTCTATGATGGCGGGGCGCTGGCGAGCGAGGGCATTGTTGTTGTCACCATCAACTACCGTCTCGGCATTCTTGGCTGGTTCTCCCATCCGGAACTGAGCGCGGAATCTCCGGATCACGTCTCGGGCAACCAAGGCGTGACGGACATGATCCAGTCGCTGAAATGGGTGCAGACGAACATCGCGGCGTTCGGCGGTGATCCGGGTAATGTCACTATCGGGGGCGAGAGTGCGGGCGGCACGTCGATGGGCCTGCTGATGATCTCGCCGAAAGCTAAAGGCCTGTTCCAGAAGGCGGTTGCGGAATCGCCCTGGGGCTTCCTGCAGCCGACCGGGCACCTCAAGCAGACCTGGTATGGCAAGAAGCCGGCGGAAGATGTGGGCGCTGGGCTCGGCAAGCTGAGCGACCTGCGCGCCAAGACGGCGCTTGAGGCGATGGCCCTGCCGCGCGGCGCGGGCGCGGGCGCGACCAGCCACCAGGTGGTCGATGGCGTGATCATTCCGGATGATCCGACCACGTTGCTGCAGAAGGGACAGATCAATCCGGTGAAGCTGATCGTCGGCACCAATCGCGACGAGGGCACGATCTTCTCGCGTCCTGCGCCTACGCTGAAGGATGCGGAAACGGCAGCCAATGCCGCTGTGGGTCCGGGCGGCGATAAGCTGGTCGCCATCTATGGCGCGACGACGGATACGGCCGCGCAGGACGCCAATCTCGGCATTTCGCGCGATAGCCTGTTCACGGTTGGCGGACGGCAACTGGCGCGGACCATCGACATGAATTCGGATGCCTGGCAGTATGAGTTCACGCGCGTCAGCGGCGCGGGCGAGCGCTCGAAGCTCGGCGCGTTCCATGGGGCGGAGATGCCATATTTCTTCCGCAACCTGCCCAACGTTCCCTATGTCGCCGCCCGCGTCGGCGCGATGAAGACGGACGACTTCAACGCCACGGACGAGAAGCTCAGCCTCGGCATGAGTGGCTATCTGCTCAACTTCATCAAGACTGGCGATCCGAATGGCCCGGGCCTGACGCCATGGCCGAAGTTCGAGGCATCGCCCGCGACGGGCGGGGAGAAGTACATGGAGTTTGGCGCCGATGGCTTCACCGTGAAGTCCGACTTGCGCAAGGTTCAGCTGGATCCGATGCAGCAGCTTTTCCAAGCCCAGTACG
>DASYKO010000511.1:0-11085 GCA_035995285.1 Hyphomonadaceae bacterium
GGGGCTCCACGCTCGATACGCATCGCCCCCGCGCCGTTGAACAGCGATCGACTGCCCTCCATGCGGAGGCGACAGGTGCATTATCCCTCAGCTTTAGAGCATGCTGGGGAGATTATTTTTCTCCCCACCAGTATGCGACTCAACGAGTCGAGCAGTTTCAATGAGTTGGGTGGGAGCGATGGCCTGAAATGGCCGCTCATACTGGTAGTGAGAAATGCAGCGCTCGGACCTCTTTGTGTCCTTGGCGCCTCACTTGGCCTGCCTTGCCGGAGCTCCGAAGGAGCGTAGGCAGGTGCTCTTGGTGAGAACCCCTTGGGCCGGTGGGCGGCGCGGGACAAGTTTTCAACACGAAGACACGAAGGGAGACACGAAGACACTAAGTTCCCCTCTGCTCGTGAGGCTGGTTGGCATTCGAAAAGATTCAAACACCAAGAGCACCAAGGATTGCACTAAGGACACCAAGTTCCCCTTAATCTCACTGAGTGAGGTTGGCAGTCCCGGATCAGAATTTTCCCGACACGCGGATGTAGGGCTGCACGCCGTTGGTGGAGTGGGTTTTCTCCCGGCGCAGGAAGACGCCGTTGGCGCGGTCGGGGTTTCCGCCGGGCGCAGCTGCGGTGAAGATGCGGCGGTCGCGGGAGAATTCGGAGGGGAACATATCCTCGACGCCGGCGCGGATGCGCAGGCCGAAGAAGCGCGAGGTCTCCACGAAGGCGCTGAGATCGGGATCGTCGCGCAGGCGCTTGGAGACTTCGTTGAAGCGGTAGGCCGTGCCGCCGCCGCCATCGCCATAGCGGAAGCCATAGCTGAATTTGGACGCAGGGAAGTCCTGGCGGAAGGAGAGCGACCAGGCCTCCTTGAACTCGTCGGAGAACTCACGGGTGACGCCGGTGACCGGGTCGGTGACCTCGGCGCCGCCGCCGGCGAAGGTTGCGTCGATGCGCGCGCCCTTGAGGCCGAGATTGTCCATCGGCACGGCGGCGCGGAAGCCCGCCGACCAGCGCGTGCCGTCGCCGATATTGCCGGGGCCGTCGCTGTAATCGAGATCTGTGCCCGGATCGGGGCCGTCCGGGATGCGGATGGGCACGAAGTCCTGCACGTCTTCGACCTGGTCGTAGGATGCAAAGAGAGTGAGCACGCCGCCTCTCCAGAAGCGCTGTTCGAACTCGGCGTTGAGCGCCCAGGTGCGCTCGGGCACGAGATTGACATTGCCGGTGGTGGTCTGGTTGGCGACGAAGTCCGCGACTGAGACGAAGTCGGTGAAGGAGAGCTGGGCCACTTCGCGCTCGTAGGAAACGCGCAGCTGCTGACCGGGATGGATGCGCCAGGTCGCAGTGATGGAGGGCTTGGGGTATTCGAACTCGCGCTCCAGCGTGTCCTGTTCGATGCGCGAGATCTCATACTTGATGCCCGGCTCGATGGTGAGGTTCTCGGCGAGCTTCCAGACGTCCGAAATCTGCACTTCGCTGCGGTACTCCTCGACCTTGGTGTTGGCGCCGGCGAGGGAGACGGTGGAGGCGGTCTGGTTCTCGAGGAAGTTGTAGGCCGTCTCGGCCGCGATCTCGACCGAGTGCTGGTCGGAGAGTTTCCAGTTCATCTGGCCGCGCAGGACGTTTTCGCCGGCGTGGCTCTTCGGCGCCTGAGTGGAAAGGGAGGTCTGGGCGTTGGCGGCGTTGAAGGTGCGGAACTGGTTGAAGTTGTCGTTCCGCTCGCGCCGGTTGTAGGAGATGAGCTTGACGTCGATGTCGCCGAAGTCGCGCTCGATGTCGCCGCCGAGGGCGATGGCTTCCTGGAAGTTGCGGGTGCGGTTGGTTTCGGTTCCGTTGAAGGTTCCGTTGGCGTTGGGAATGTAACTTTTCCAGAAGCGGTCGCCGTCGAAATCCACGCCGCCCCAGGCGCCGTTGAGGTGCAGCTTGAAGAGGCTGAAGTCGCGCTCGAATTCGAAATTGAGCTGGCGGACGACCTGTTCCTGCTGGGTGACGCCGGTGGCGAATTCGGTCTGGGCGCCGGCTGCGTCATAGCGGAAGCGCGCGCCTTCGACCCAGCTGCCGCCGCCGGGGCCGTTGTTGGCGAGGGTGTTGACGACGCCGGAGAGGTTGAGTGCGCCGCCGAAGAGCGAGCGGCGGGTCGATAGCTGCACGTTCGGGGTGAGGGCGCCGTCATGGGTCTGGCGGACGTTGATGTCGAAGGTGATCGGCTCGGCGAGAGCGTCCTCGCGCACAATGACGTTCACGACCTTGGTCTGGCCGCGCATGTCGAGCGTGGCCGACGCGCCGGTGACGAGTTCGATGCGGATGACGGCGCCGGTCTGGATGCGGGTGAGAAGGCCGGAGAGGGCGGTCTTGGTCGACGGGCGCTCGCCGTTGATCAGGATGTTGCCGGCGGAGCCGCCGAAGCCGCGGACGACGTCGCCTTCGACCACGGTGAAGCCGGGGACCTGCTGGACCATGTCGAGCGCGTTGGTGGGGGAATAGCGGGCGAAGAAGGCGGGCTCGAAGACCTGGACTTCTGCCTGCGGGGCCGGCGCGGGCGCCTGAGCGGAGGCATGACCAGCCACAAGGGCTGCAACGCCTGCTGCAGCGCTCAATCTGCGAAACATGAGTACCGTCCTCCCGCCGTCGAGGGGGGAGTTAGCCGGTAATCCTGCGTATACACAATTAGCGTGGCGGCCCTCTGACGCTGCCGTGATGACGCGGTTTCCGCCGAAGGTTCAGAACGCGAGGGAAGCTGCGACGAACGCGCACGCTCTGCACATAAGCGGGAATGCGCCCTGAAGATGAACACCATTCCTGAAGCGAAGAGGGCGGGCAGGGCATGTCCTTGCCGGGGAATGGCGATTCCGGGGCTTGAGCCTGCTCCTTCCCCATGTTGATCATGCCAGTAGTCAGATTTCAAAAGACGTTTGGGCGAGGACTGCATGGATATCGTCTTGGCGATCGGTCTCGTGATCACCGTGGTCACGGGCTTCCCGGTCATCCTGCAGCTGCGCAAGCACCCCAAGGGGATGCACATCATCTTCTTCACCGAGATGTGGGAGCGGTTCTCTTACTATGGCATGCGCACCATCCTGGTCGCGTACATGACGCAGCACTTCCTGTTCGCTGACACCGTCGCGTCGGGACAGTATGGCGCCTACACCTCTCTCGTTTATCTCCTGCCGCTGATCGGCGGGATGCTGGCGGACCGCTGGCTCGGGACCAACAAGGCGGTGGCCTTCGGCGCGCTGCTGCTGGTGGCCGGGCACATGGCGATGGCGATCGAACAGGCGCCGGCGCGCAACGTGATGACGTTCAACGGGCAGGATTACCAGATCGAAGCCGAGGGGCGTCAGGGCGCGCGGCATGCCTGGGTTGTCGTCGACGGCCAGCGTTATGAGTTCGGCCCGGCTGAGAACGGCATGGAGATCAAGGGGCTTCCGGCGGGCGGGGCGCTGCCCAGCATCGTTCCGGCGGACGATCCCAAGACGCCAGCGGTCGATGGCTATGTGATGAAGGTCGAGGGGCAGCAGCCGCTGTTCATGGACATCTTCTACCTCGCGCTGGCGCTGATCATCATGGGCGTCGGATTCCTGAAGGCCAACCTCGCGACGATGGTGGGGCAGCTCTACACCAAGGAGGACCCGCGGCGGGATGCGGGGTTCTCGCTCTACTACTACGGCATCAACCTTGGCGCGTTCTGGGCGCAGCTTGGGTGCGCGTGGCTGGGGCAGGAGTTCGGCTGGTCGTGGGGCTTTGGAGCGGCGGGCGTGGGCATGCTGCTCGGCTGGCTGGTGTTCGTGCGGCGCAAGATGCTGTTCTTCATGCCGGGCCCTTCGGCCCTGCCGGCGGAGCTTGGGCAGCCGCCGAACGCGGCATTGCTGAAGGCGCCGGTTGTCGGGCCGCTGAGCCGTGAGTGGCTGATCTATATCGGGGGCATTCTCGCCATCGGTCTGGTCTGGCTGCTGGTGCAGCGCGAGCCGATCGTGAACATGGCGCTGACGGCGGCGTCCGGGCTGATGCTGGCGTTCTTCATCTACTTCATGGTGACCAAGTGCACCTGGGGCGAGAGCGCCAAGCTGATCCTGGCGCTGGTGCTGGTGGCCGGATCGGTGGTGTTCTTCACGGTGTTCGAGCTGGCCGGGTCCGCGCTGGCGCAATACTCGGAGCGGTCCTCGCAGCTTAAGATCGGCGCGTTCGAGGTGAGTTCAGGCGCGACGCAGGCCTTCAACGGCGGATTCATCCTGATCTTTGCCCCGCTGTTTGCATGGATGTGGACATGGCTGGGGCGACACAAGAAGGACCCGGGAGACGCGTTCAAGTTCGCGCTTGGCCTCATCCAGGTAGGCGCGGGCTTCCTCGTCGTCGTGTGGGGCGCGCAATATGCCGACGCCAGCTTCAAGGTGCCGCTGATCTTCTTGATCCTGCTCTACCTCCTGCACACCACCGGCGAGCTCTTCCTGTCGCCGGTCGGCCTGTCGGCCATGACCAAGTTGGCGCCGGTGACGATCGCCGCAACAATGATGGCGACGTGGTATCTGGGCTCGTCGATCGCGCAGGCGCTGTCGGCGCAGATTTCCAAGATGACGGCGCAGGAGACGGTGGGCGGGCAGGTGCTGAACCCGCAGCTGGCGCTGGATACCTATGTCAGTGTCTTCTCGAATGTCGGCTGGTGGACCGTCGGCATCGGCGTGGCGCTGGGTATCGCGAGCCCCTTCCTCAACAAGCTCGCCCATATGGGAGAGAAGAAGACGCCGGATGTTGCGCCTGCGCCGCAAGCGGCCGAGTAATGGCAGCGGAGTAGCGACCGCTGCGGAAGGTCACGGCTTCGTCAGGAAGATGAAATCGGGCTGCGACTCAATGCGGCTTCGCTGCTGACACGGAATCGTCCCAATCCGCCGTGAGCACTGTCCGGGCAAGTTGTCCGGACAGAGACAACCGCGAACGGCACGCACACACTGGGGCAGGACAAGAAACTCATGACCGTGCCCTGGGGGAGGGTCGCCGGCTTCGTTGTGCTCGCGACGGCGGCGCATCCCGAAGCGCTGGCGCAGCAGACGCCGCCGGACACCGTTGCGCCGCCGGATGCGGCGGCGGCTTCGAACGTCACGCCCTACAAGCCCGATTTCTTCACGCAGTTCCGCCCCAACACGGCGATGGACATGATCGGGCGCATCCCGGGATTTTCCTTCGACGGCGGATCGGGCGCGCGCGGCTTTTCCGGCACGGGCGGCAACGTGCTGATCGACGGGGAGCGGCCGCCTTCGCGGGGGGACGATCTCAGTTCCATCATCGGCCGCATTCCTGCCAGCGGGGTCGAGCGCATCGACGTGATCCGCGGCGGCGCGGAAGGCATCGACATGCAGGGCAAACCGATCGTCGCCAACATTATCCGCAAGAAGGATGCGGGGCTTACCGGCTCACTGTCGAGCAATGTGAACGTCAACTCGTTCGGCGGCGTCTCGCCGAACGCGACGGTGGCCTTGCGCAACCAGAGCGGCGCCAACCTGCTCGATGGCTCGATCGGCCTGTTTCACAACCAGGGCAATGGAACCAGCCGCCGCTATCGGGTCGGGCCGGACGGCGTTGTCCAGCTGATCAGCTGGACCGGAACAGACAACCAGTTCGACTCGGCGGAAGCCACCGGCGCCTGGGAGACGCTCTGGCTCGGCGGCAAGCTGCGCATCAACGGTAAGGCCAATCTCGAGCGTTTCGACGGCTTTGCGCAGGAAGGAATTTTCGCCGGCCCCGTCGGCAACCAGATCAGCAATGACGAGAATAATGAACGGTCCGGCGAGGCCGGCATACGCTGGGTGCGTTCGTTCAGCGGGACGGAGATCGAGCTGGTCGGCTTTCAGTCCTACCGTGACACCGACTTCCGGAGCATCGGCGATGGCCCGCGCTTCACCTCGGACAGCAAGGGCGAGAACACGGCAGGCGAGAGCATCCTGCGCACGACCATGAAGTTGCCGGCCGCAGGGACATGGAAGTTCGACGGCGGCGCCGAGGGCGTCTTCAACTTCACGGAGTCCAGCAGCGTTCGCCTCCAGAATGGGGCGCCGGTCCCGCTCACGGGCGACGCATACAAGGTGGACGAGTTGCGCGGCGAAGTGTTCGGGACCGCCACCTGGGCCCCGTCTTCCCAGCTAAGCGTCGAAAGTGGCCTGCGTTTCGAGGGGTCGCGCATAACAGCCGAGAACGAGAAGGGCAGCGTTGAAAAATCCCTCGGCTATCTCAAGCCGCGGCTCAACGTATCGTGGTCGCCGGCCAAGGGCCACCAATGGGGCTTCGAGGTGGAGCGCGTCGTCGGACAGCTCGACCTGAACGGCTTCGGATCGTCCCTATCCTTCGACAACGGCACCCAGACTGTTGGCAGCCTCGACATCGAGCCCGAGAAGAGCTGGGCCGTAACTGCTCGCTATGAACGGCAGTTCGGTGGGCAGAATTCGGTCGTGCTGGCGTTCGAGCACGTCACGATCGAGAACTTCCTCGCGAGCGTGGTTGGAGGTCCGCCGAATTTTCCGGAGACCCGGAAGAACATCGACGGCTCTACGACGCGCGACGCGCTGTCGCTCGACACCAGCACGGAGCTCGACAAGTTCGGCATGCCGGGCGGCATCTTCGTTTTTGGCGCAGACCTGCGCACCTCGCACGTCACCGATCCCGTCACGGGAGAGGACAGGGAGCTTTCAAACAACACCGACTGGTCGTGGAATGTCTCGCTGCAGCAGACGCTGGATGGCGGCAAGTTCCGCTGGGGCGTATTCGCGGAGGATGATGCGGACTTCCAGCAATGGTCGCCGCGTTCGTATTTCTGGGGGCATGACGGAATCTTCCTGGGGGCCAACATGAGCTGGAAGCCGACGCCTAACTGGACGCTCGGTGGAGGCGTGAACAACATCATCGCCGAGGACTCGACGAACTACTCGCTGTTCTACAATGCGCCGCGCGGCATCGGGAGCCTGCAGTACCGGCAGGACCAGACCTTCGAGGCTCGCCGGCAGTTCTTCGTGAATGCGCGGCTGAACTTTTAAAAGGTTAGAGCTTCTAGGGCTTGGGCGCGGGCGAGACCGGCAGCTTGGCCGCGAGCCAGCCCTTGCCGACGCCATCGCGTCCCAGCATGCCGTCGCCGACATTGGTGACGTTGGAGAAGCCGGCGGCGGAAAGCGCTTCGCTTGCCTTCGCCGAGCGATTGCCGGACCGACAGATCAGGGCGACCGGGGCTGACTTGTCGCCGCCGACTTTGGCAAGGACCGCATCGACGAAATCCTTGCGGCTGATCGAGATGGTGGCGGCGCCCGTGGGGATGCCGGTCTCGGCCCACTCGGTCGGCTCACGCACATCGATGAGCGTGGACTTGTCTTTCGACGTCACGAACGCTTCGGACGACACGGTGTGAAACGGCGTCTGCGCCATCGCGGGAGCAACAAGGGCAGGGGTGGCCGTGAGCAGGACGAGGGCTGCAGCGATGGCTTTGAACATCAGATCCCTCTTTGACTTAGATTCCGGCGCCGCCGACGGTGATGGAGTCGATCTTGAGCGATGGTTGGCCGACGCCGACCG
Organism: Hyphomonadaceae bacterium; assembly: GCA_035995285.1. Taxonomy (GTDB): domain Bacteria; phylum Pseudomonadota; class Alphaproteobacteria; order Caulobacterales; family Hyphomonadaceae; genus UBA7672. The sequence continues at coordinate 7,539 of DASYKO010000511.1, forward strand.
GAACGGACTGGCCGCTCTTGCCGCAGGTGCCGACGCCGTCGTCCATCGCGAAGTCGTTGCCGATCATCGAGATGTTGTTCATGACCGTGGGGCCGTGGCCGATGAGTGTGGCGTTCTTGACCGGGGGACCCACCTTGCCGTCCTCGACGAGGTAGGCCTCGGTGCACTGGAAGACGAACTGGCCGTTGGTGATGTCGACTTGGCCGCCGCCGAAATCGACGGCCCAGATACCCTTCTTGATGGAGCGGACGATCTCGCCCGGGTCGGCTGTGCCGCCCAGCATCACGGTGTTGGTCATGCGCGGCATGATCACGCTCGCATAGTTCTCGCGGCGGCCATTGCCGGTGGCCTGCACGCCCATCAGGCGGGCATTCTGGCGATCCTGCATGTAGCCGACGAGGCGGCCATCCTCGACCAGCACGTTGCGCTGAGTCTGCGTGCCTTCGTCGTCGAAAGAGAGAGAGCCACGGCGATTGGCGATCGTGCCGTCGTCGACGATGGTGACGCCCTTGGACATCACCTGCTCGCCGATGCGGCCGGAATAGACGGATGAGCCCTTGCGGTTGAAGTCGCCTTCGAGGCCGTGGCCTACGGCTTCGTGCAGCAGCACGCCGGTCCAGCCTGGCCCGAGCGCCACTTCCATCTCGCCGGCAGGGGCGGGGACGGCCTGGAGATTGATCTCGGCCTTGCGCAGGGCGCGTTCGGCGAGGGCTTTCCAGCGGTCGGGCTGGATCCATTCGTCATAGGCCTTGCGTCCGCCGGCGCCGGCTGAGCCGGTCTCGCGGCGGCCGTCTTTTTCCATGGTGACGGAGATGTTGATGCGCACCAGCGGCCGCGCTTCGGCGACGCTGGCGCCGCCGGAGCGGACGATCTCTACGGCGGTGCGCGATCCGGCGAGCGACACCGACACCTGCACCACGCGCGGGTCGCGGGCGCGGCACCAGGCGTCGATCTCGGCGAGCAGGCCGGTCTTCGCGACAAAGTCGGGGGCAGCTGTGGGATCGACATCATCATAGAGGCGGCGGTTTACCGGTGTGGGGCCGAGGGCGAGCGTGCCGGAGCGGCCGCGCTTGGCGGCGGAGGCAGCGGTCGCGGCGCGGCGAAGAGCGCCTTCGGAAATCTCGCTGGCATGGGCGTAGCCGGTGGTCTCGCCGGCGACGACGCGAAGGCCGAAGCCCTGGCCGCTATCATAGGATGCCGACTTGAGCCGGCCATCGTCGAACAGGAAGCTCTCGGAGCGGACCGACTCGACGAAAATCTCGCCATCGTCCGCTCCCTGCAGGGCCTCGTCGAGAATTCCGGCGGCCTTGGAGATGCCTACCCCGGCTTCCTCGATCAGGCTCTTGTCGGACATGTCTGGCGCCTCAGTGAATGAAAAAGGGCTGGAAACCGTCACGGTCTCCAGCCCTCAAGATAGGGCGGGGAAGGGCGGAATGACAGCGCAAAGCTGCCCTTCGCGTCAGGTCAGCCCGGAACCGTCTGCACCGTGAATCGCTCGAGCTGCCGGGCGGCGAGTTCGAAGTCCGGTTTCACGCGCAGGGCGGCCTGGAAGTCCTCGTAGGCTGCCTGGACGTTGCCGAGCTTTTCGTGCGTCAGGGCGCGGTTGTAGAAGCCGGTCGCCCTGGCATCGACCGACTCGGTAGTGATCCCCTCGTTCAGCATGGCCAGGGCTTCGGGATAGCGCTTGAGGCCGTAGAGGGCCGCGCCGATGTTCACCTTGGTTTCGTTGAGGTCCGGCATCAGGGCGAGGCTTTTCTCGTAATCCTGAAGCGCCCGATTGTTGCGGCCGTCCCGCATGTGGAGGATGCCGCGGTTGGTGAGGGTGGCGGCCCTGTCGCGCCGGCTGAGTCGCTCCTGTTCCAGCGCAAGGTCGCAAACGGCGAGGGCCTGGCTGGGTGGAGTACGAGAGTATTCCACCGCCTCGTAGCAGGCCTTGCCCAACCCGCCGCCGATAACCGTTACCGCCGCATGCGACGGCGCTGCAGTGGCCGCTGCGGCCAATGCGACAAAAGCTGAAATCCCCAATCGAATCCGAGTGCTCATCTTCCCAACTCCATGACGCTCTGATAGCGAGCTGCCGCCTGCCAGATCGAATCGCGAGCCTGCGACACTATGCACTGGGGCCTGCGAAACGGAGTGGTGGCGGTCGGGAGCATATCACGCTAAGCCCCCGATTTCACGCATCTTGCGGAGGAATCTGACGACATGCGCAGAGGGGCCTGGAAGCATTGCCTGCTGGGGTTAGCCAGCATGGCCGCGGCAGCACCGGCAATGGCCGTTCCCGTCAATGGCGGGATCGATTTCCAGCATCCGGTTACGTCCGTCGCCCGGGAGGTTCACGAGTTCCATCTCGAGATCCTGATCATCATCACGGTCATTACCGCGTTCGTCACGCTGCTGCTGGCGTGGGTGGCTATCCGCTACAACAAGAAGGCGAACCCGACGCCGAAGAAATTCTCCCACAATACGCTGGTCGAGATCCTCTGGACGGTCATCCCGGTCATCATCCTGGTGGTCATCGCCTACCGCTCGTTCCCGCTGCTCTACCGGACGGACGTGTTCCCGACCGAGGTCACGATGGCCGACGGGAAGAAACGCCCGATCACGCAGGACGAGATCGTCGACATCAAGATATACGGCAACCAGTGGTACTGGACCTACATCTATGGCGCGGGCGACAACGCGCTCGAATTCGACTCGCACATGATCGAGGACGCGAACATCGACCCCAACAAGGGCCAGATCAAACGCCTGTCGACCGACCTGCCGATGGTCGCCCCGGTCAACAAATACGTCCGTCTTTCGATCACTGCCAGGGATGTGATCCACGCCTGGGCCATGCCGCAGTTTGCCATCAAGGTGGACGCCGTGCCGGGCCGCCTCAACCAGCTCTGGTTCAATGCCGAGGAGACCGGCGTCTATTACGGCCAGTGCTCGGAACTCTGCGGCCAGGCCCACTCGGCGATGCCGATCGAGCTGCACATCGTTGAACCTGCACAATACCAGGAATGGCTGAAGCGCGCCGCGACCTCGACGACCGAGGCCAAGGCGTACATCGACCAGATCCAGCCGCCGCAGCCCGCCAAAGTCGCCTCGGCGAACTAAGACTCTCAGGGAGCCAGTCCACATGGCTGACGCGAAGACCGCTCACGATCACGGGGACGGACATGGTCATGACCATGCCCATGACCACGCGCACGACGACCACGGGCATCACGACCCCAAGTGGTACAGCCCTGCGCGCTGGCTGTTCTCGACCAACCACAAGGACATCGGGACGCTCTATCTCGTCTTCGCGATGTGCGCGGGCGTGATCGGCTTCATCTTCTCCGGCATCATGCGTTACGAGCTGGCCGAACCGGGCCTGCAGCTGTTCAACGGCACGGCCTTCGGCGGCTTCTTCGGCCACGAGCAGAACTACAACGTCATCACCACGATGCACGGCCTGATCATGATCTTCTTCATGGTCATGCCCGCCCTGATCGGCGGCTTCGGCAACTGGTTCGTGCCGCTGATGATCGGCGCGCCCGACATGGCGATGCCGCGG
>DASYKO010000512.1:0-5658 GCA_035995285.1 Hyphomonadaceae bacterium
CCGCCGCGGACGAAGGACCAGAGTTCCCAGTGCGAGCCGAGGCCCTCTTCCTGGCCGTGCGCACCGATGGTGACGACGACGCCGCGGTCGGCGAGCTTCTTGGCTTCACGGGCGGAATACTGCTCCACGAAATCCTCATCCGGCGCCTTAGTGCGGCGGACATTGTTCGGCTGCAGCCGATGCGGCGGCACATGCTTCGACAGGATCGGATGCTTCCAGACATCCGTCATCATGCGCCAGTAGGGATCGGCGGCGAGACCGCCATAGGTGACGACCAGCGTTGGCGTGTAGGCAACCTTGGTCTGGGCGAAGAAGCTGATCACGTCCTCGTAGAGCTTCAGCTGAGGGATATTGTGTTCCAGCGCCGTGTTGCCGTCCTGGATGATGGTGATGTCCTGCGCGAACAGCGATGCGCCTTCGGCGACGACGTTCATGTTCTCCGCCAGGGCGGCGGCTACCACCTGCTGGCGTTGGTTCCGGCGGGGCTGGTTGTAGTTCTTGATGCCCGCTGCTCCCTGCGCTTTCAGACGGCGGATGTGGGCAAGCGCGTCGTCGAGACTCTTGATGTCGTTGAGCGTGCCCGGGCTGCGGGCGCCGTAGACGATCTCGCCGGTCGAGAAGATGCGTGGACCCTGGATGAGGCCCGCGCGCTGCATTTCCTCGGCGACGAAGATCTCGCTGGCAGTGCTGGAGGGATCGAAGATCGTGGTCACGCCCAGAGCGAGGTGGGCCAGCGCGCTCCAGTTCTGCTGGGGCACAATGTCGTCATCGCCCTGCGGGCCGTGCGCGTGGGCGTCGATCATGCCGGGGATGATTGTCTTGCCGGCGACGTCTACCGTGCGAGCGTCGTTGGGAATGCTGACCTCGCCGCGCCTGCCGATGGCAGCGATGCGGTTGCCGGTGACGACGATGACGCCATCCTCGATAATCCCGCCGGCATCGTTCGACATGGTGACGATGCGCGCTCCGGTGAGCACGACGGAGCCCGTGGGCTTGGCGGCGCGGACAGGGATGGAGAGGTCGACGCCGGTTTCAGGGCCTTTGAACTTGTCCTTGTCGTCATCGCCCTCCTTGGGCGGGGCGAGCGGCAACATGGCGTCTACGTTCGCAGTGAACAGCGTTGGGCCGAGGCTCCAGCTGAGCTGGCGGCCGCCGTCGAAGAACGAAAGGTATGTGGCGCCGCCGGCGGACGCCTTGACCACGGGAAGGGCCGATCCGCCCTTGCCTGCCCCGACATCCTGGGGGCCCTGGGCCAACGGCATGACATAGGCGGCGAAGTTATCGCGGAAGCCGATCATCTTGCCGTCCGGCGAGACTTCGTAGCTGGAGACCATCTCGCCCTGGGCGTGCTTGCGCTCGTCCTTGCCATTCAGGTCGACGCTGACGAGTACGCCGTCATCCTTCTCCGTGCGCGTGACGAAGATGCGGTCGTTCGTAGCGCCGAACATGGGGAATGCACCGTCGTCGGTCACCTTCTTCGGCGCGCCGCCTGCGGTCGGGATCGTGTAGACGCCGGGATTGTCGGACCAGTTGAGCGAGAGGAGGTTTCCGCCCGAGCCCTTCTCATAGACAATGGTCTTGCCGTCCGGCGAGAAGCGCGGGCGTCGATAATGGCCGGGGTTGGCAGTGACGTCGCGCGCCACGCCTCCGCCCGCGTTCGTGACCTTGATGCGGCCGAGGCCCTCATCGGTCCACTCAACGAAGACGATCTGTTTTCCGTCGCGCGAGAAGGAAGGGAACATCTCCAGCTGTGGACCATTGCCGCCGGTGAGGCGCGCCGGCTGCCCGTTCGGGAGGGTCTTGGCGTAGAGCTTGCCCAGGGTTTCGAATACGGCGCGCTTGCCGTCCGGCGAGACGGCGACGTAGCGCGGCATGCGGGTGCGGAAATCGTCGGGCGCGACCTCGATGACGGGCTTGGGCGGATCGATCACGACGCGTGTGTCGGAGACGCGGAACGGAATGACGGACGAGACCCCTGTCATATCCACGCGGCGGATCTTGCCCCCGGCCCAGAAGACGATGGATTTGGAATCGGGCGTCCAGTCCATATCCGGATAGAGACCGTTCACCGCCCAGGTTTCCTGCAGGTCCTGATCGAGCGCATCGTAGAGCTTGGTAAGCTGGCCGGACGTGAGGTCCTTCACGTAGAGCTTCGACAGGTTCCGCTCGCGGCGGACGAAGGCGAGCTTCTTGCCATCGGGCGACGGAGCGGGCCGCGTGGCGCCGCCGGCGCCGGTGACGACGCGGGTGACCTCAGCGGTTTCAAGGTCGTATTTCTCGATGGCGAAGATCGTGCCGTTGGAATCCTGCGCGTATTCGAACGTGTTCCCGGGCGAGACGTTGCGCGTGTAGTAGATGCTCTTGCCGTCCGGCGCGTAGATCGGCTCGCCGAGCTCCTTCTGCAGGTTGTCGTTCGCTTTCTTGACCGCGACATACCCATCGCCGCCGCCGACATGGTAGATCCAGATCTCGCCAGTGCCGAGCGAGCGCTGTGTGGTGAAATGCTTGCGGGCGGCGATGAAGCGGCCGTCTGGAGACCAGGCTGGCTCGTTGAGCAGGCGGAATTCTTCCTTGGTGACCTGGCGCTTGTCGGAGCCGTCGATGTTCATCAGCCAGATATTGTCCCCGCCGCCACGGTCACTGGTGAAGGCGATGCGTTTGCCGTCGGGCGAGAACTGGGGCTGCATCTCGAAGGCAAGCCCCTCGGCAATGCGTGTCGCCGCGCCGCCTGCGATCGGCATGGTGTAGATGTCGCCGAGCATATCGAAGGCGATCAGCTTGCCGTCCGGGCTGACGTCGACATCCATCCACGTGCCTTCGTCGGTGGAGATGTTGACCTGGCGCGTGACCATGCCCGGCGGGGCCGAGACGTCCCACTTCGGCTTGTCGTCCTTCTTCGCGTCGGCCGTGTTGGGCGCTTTCTGCGCAAAGGCGAAAGCAGCAACAGCGGCCATGGCGGCAACGCCAGCGATCAGACGAACCAACATGAAACACCCCTATCCGGCCCACGCAGAAGCATAGCCTTGCAGATTAGCCAGCTGGAAGGGTCGTACTATCGCGGGGCGAGAAAACCAGCGGAAGATTGTGGCCCCTGCACACCTTTGCGGCGAACCCAAAGCCCGGTACACCGCGGCTCGTTCTCAGCCGTGAGTCTCACCCCGTGCCCCCCGACTCGACCAATCAGTCGGTATCGACGCCTATTCGGCCGCTTGCGCTGCCGGAGTTCGTGGCGTTGACGGCGATGCTGATGGCGCTCAACGCGCTGGCGATCGACATCATGTTGCCGGCCCTGCCCGCCATGGGTGCGGACTTCCAGGTGCGCGCGGAGAATGACCGGCAGCTGATCATCGTTGCCTACATGCTCGGCTTCGGCATCTCGCAATTGTTCTATGGACCGCTGACCGACCGGTTCGGGCGGCGAAGCGTGCTGTTCATCTCGCTGGGCTTCTACTCCATCGCGGCGGTGATGTGCATCTATGCACCGACATTCGACTGGCTGATCGCGGCGCGGGTGTTCATGGGCGCAAGTGCTGGCGGCAGCCGGGTGATCGCGGTATCGGCGGCGCGCGACCTTTATGTCGGACGGCGGATGGCGAAGGTCATGTCGCTGGTGATGATCGTGTTCATGTCGGCGCCGATCGTCGCCCCGTTCCTGGGGCAGATGATGCTGAAGGTCATGAACTGGCGCGGCATCTTCTGGGGCCTGGCGGTATTCGGCCTCGTGATGTTCACCTGGGTGCTGGCGCGCATGCCCGAGACGCTGCCGCCGGAAAAGCGCGTGCCGCTGAACATCCCGACGATGTTCAAAAACTACGGCAAGGTGATCAGGACGCGCGAGGCGCTGGGCTACACAATCGCCAGCGGCTTCCTGTTCGGCGGGCTGATGAGCTACATCTCCGCGTCCGAGCAGCTCTATCACGAGGTCTACAAGACCGGGGACTGGTTCGCGCTGTGGTTTGCGGGCGCCGCGATCGCCATGAGCATCTCGAACATGATCAATTCCAGCCTGGTCGAGAGACTGGGCATGCGGTTCATATCGCACCTGGCACTGATCTGCTTCGTGGTCGTCAGCGCGGCGCACGCCGTGCTGGCCTTCATAGGGCCGGTGCCGTTCCCGCTATTCTATACACTGGTGATCCTGGCCTTCTTCTGTATCGGCTTCCAGGGACCGAACTACAACGCCATTGCGATGGAGCCGCTCGGCAAGCTGGCGGGATCAGGCGCGGCGCTGATCGGGTTTGCGTCATCCTTCGTCAGCGCATCTATCGGAGGTCTTGTAGCGCGGCAGTTCGATGGCACGATCACGCCGATCTTCATCGGGCATTTCGTGGTCGGCGCACTGGCGCTACTCACGATCTTCGTCACCGAGAAGGGCAAGCTGATGCAACCGCACCAGCACCCATCGCCGCAGGCTTAGCGGGGCCGCGGGCCTAGTCCGGCAGCGCGAGCGCCACGATCTCTGCAGGCGCGCGGCCGTCACTGACGGACATCACCACATATTGTCGGCCGCCCCAGATGTAGGTCATGGGCAGGCCGGTCTGCGATCCCGGCAGGGCGATGGCGGCGAGGATCTGACCTGTGGCCTTGTCGTGGGCGCGCAGGACGGGTGAGCCGCCCTCTCCTTCTCCAGCGAACAGCAGCGTTTTTGTAGCGAGAAGGCCTGCGCGCGAAGGAATGCCGGTGCGTGGCAGGGTGAGGCCTTTCAGATCCGGATGCTCTGCGATGTTCTTCGGCGTGTCGGCATTCGCCATCATCCAGGCGTGCTGGCCGGTCTTCATGTCGATGGCGGTGATGCGGCCCCAGGGTGGTTTGATCACGGGCAGGCCGCGGACGTTAGGCGCGCCGCCTGTGCTGCCGGAACCGTAGGCCACGTCCGAACCTTCGGGCTGGAGCGCAAGACCGATCGGCTGGATCTGTGTCATCGAGCCAACATAGAGCATGCCGGTATCGGGATCATACGCCCCGCCCTCCCAATTCCCACCGCCGAGTGAGTGCGGCAGACGCAGCATGCCGCGTGTTCCGTCCGGCGCATTGGCGAGTGAGGGCGGTGTGTAGAGCTGCGGCAGGCGCCAGAGTTTCACGGCTTCGATCGCGGCGGCGCGGAGGGCGGGCGTGAAGTCGAGAAGGTCATCCGTGGTGATGCCTTGCCGGTCGAACGGCTTGGGCAGCGTTGGATAAGGCTGGGTGGGCCACGCCTCTTCGCCGGGCACGTCGGACTTCGGAACGGGGCGCTCTTCGATGGGCCATAGCGGCTCACCGGTGTTGCGGTCGAAGGCGAAGACGAAAGCCTGCTTGGTGATCTGGAGCACCGCCTTGCGTGTGCCCCCGCCCATCGGGATATCGGCGAGGATCGGTGTGGCGGGGATGTCGAAGTCCCAGATGTCGTGATGGACCAGCTGCCGCTCCCAGCGGATCTTGCCGGTCTTGGCATCGAGACTGACGAGGCTGCTGGTGTGGGCGTTCGATCCGTGGCGGGAGCCGCCATAGAGATCGGAGGTGCCGGCCTCCACGGGCAGAAAGATCGCGCCGGTTTCGGGGTCTGCGGAGATCGGCGCCCAGACGCCGCCATTGCCGGTTTTCTCGGCTGTTCCCGGCGCCCAGGTTTCGTAGCCGGGATCGCCCTTCTGCGGGATGGTGCGGAAGGTCCAGAGGAGCTTG
>DASYKO010000513.1:0-3299 GCA_035995285.1 Hyphomonadaceae bacterium
GCGTTCGCGATGTTGAGCACGGAGGAATAGGTCGAGCGCACGATTGCGCCGTTGGCCTTGGCCGTTCGGAAGAACTCCGGCTCGTAGTCGGCGAGCGCGCCGGCGCCGCCGACGATGGCGTGCTCGTGCAGTTCGTCCGAAGAGGACGGCTTGCCGTTTTCCGCAACGTAAGCCTTGCTCGCATAGACGCCCCACTTCCCCGAGCCGAGGCGGCGCACCACCAGATTGTCGCCGACGACCGGCGAGGTTCCGGCGCGCAGCGCGATGTCGGCCTCGCCCCGCGACAGGTCGAGACGCGCATCCGAGACGATCGTTTCCAGCTGGACGATGGGAAAGCGGCGGTTGAATTCGCCGAGCCAGGGATTCAGCAGGCAGTCTGCAAGAACATCGTTGGTGGTGAAGCGGATGACGCCCGACAGCCTGCGGCTGCGCTGCTGGACCATCCGGGCGAAGGCTTCGACCTCGGATTCGACCCGTTCGGCGTTCTGCACCATTGCAGTCCCCACCTCGGTTAGCCGGTATCCGCCCGCCGCACGCTCGAAGAGTTTTTCTCCGAGCGCCTCTTCCAAAACTGCAACCCTGCGGGCGACCGTGGTCTGGTTCACGCCCAAAATCTTGGCTGCAGACAAGGTGCTACCGCCCCTTGCCACCGCCAGAAAGTGCCTCAGATCACCCCAGTCGAACATGGGGGTATTCTGCATTATTGCAGAGGCGTCTGCAATCTTCCTGATTGAGGACAGGTGCGACAAACCGTAACTGAATGCCACGGCGAGACATCAAAGATGCAGCCCACAAGAAGACGCCAAATCAGAAGACGAAGCCAAATTCGTACGAAAGCCTCCTCCCCATGACTCCCCCGGCCCCTTCCCGAAACACGACAAAGACTTCGCGGAAGGCGCCGGGGATTATCCGGCTGCACTACGACCCCGCGTCGACGACCTGCCGCCCCATCATTCTCTTTGCGTCCGAGAGCCATATTCCGCTCAAGATGGAGCTGGTCGACCTGTTCTCCGACGAGAACCGCTCGGATTGGTACACGCGCCTCAATCCCAACCAGGCCGTGCCGCTTCTGATCCACGATGATTTCGTGCTGAGCGAAAGCTCGGCGATCCTGAAATACCTCGCCGACCTCACCGATTCACCTGCGTATCCCAAAGAGCTCAGAGCCCGGGCGCGCGTGAACGAGGTGATGGACTTCTTCAACAGCTACATGATGCGCGACTATGTCTATGGCCTCGTCTATTCGCGAGTGCTCTCGCACTATCGCCTGCCCGGCCAGGGACAGCAGCAATTCATCGCCCTGCACGAGCCGCGCGCCATCAAGCGCCTGAAGGCGCTCGATACGTGGATCGGGAACAAGCCGTTCATCTGCGGAAACGAGATCACCATCGCCGACTATTTCGGCTCGGGCATCGTCTCTGCCGGCGAACTCGTCGGCTTCGACCTGCGCCCCTTCAGCAACGTCAACCGCTGGCTCAACACCATGAAGGCCCTGCCGACCTGGGACGAAGTTCACGCCGGCTTCTACGGCTGGCGAAGCGCAGTGGAAGCCCAGATGAAGGCTACGGCGTAGGACAAACAAGAAGACCAGGACGAGGAAACGAATGAACAAAAACCAAGATCAGGCCAACTGACCAAACCGACCGGCGCTCCCAAAACAATAATCCGCCGGCGAAATCTGAAACGAGAAACCAAACCAAATCAACGACCGGCGCATAAGCCGGCGAAAGGGATAACCATGTCTACGAAGCACACCTCCAATATCCGCGCGCACGCCGCCTTCCTGCTCGTCGCCGCGATTCTCTCCACCCAAGGCTGCGGCGGCCGCGCCGGCGCAGAACCGGCCGCGAACAACTCCGCTGCAGCTGTTGTGACCCATGTCGAGGCCGCCTCGCAGATCGAGGCCGGCCGCTATCTCGTGAAGATCGGCGGCTGCAATGACTGCCACACGCCCGGCTTTACCGAGCAGATGGCGATGACCGGCAAGGCGATGCCGGAATCGGACTGGCTGCAGGGCGCCGACGTCGGCTTCTCCGGCCCGTGGGGCGTGAGCTATCCGGCCAACCTGCGCCTGTCCTTCCAGAACTGGACGGAAGAGGAATTCCTTGAGGTCGCGCACAAGGGCCAGGGCCGCCCGCCCATGCCGTGGCCCAGCCTGCAGACGATGAGCGATTCCGACCTCAAGGCGATCTACGCCTATGTCCACTCGCTTGGGCCCAAGGGCGTGATGGCGCCGGTTGCGCTCTCCCCCGGCGTCGAGCCGGACCGGCCGTACCTCAAGTTCGAGCCGATCATGCCGAAGGCCGCCCAAAAGGCTGCCAAGTAGCAACAACGTCGTCACAGATAAAAAGAAGAAGACTCCCCATGATGACCCCCAACACCCTGGCGCCGCCAGCCGCTGCAACTGATGCGCTGATCGCTCCCCTCGCCGCGCCGAAGATGCGCTTCCTCTACCCCTGCGCCGCCCTCCTCGCGGCGGCGGTCATGCTCGCCCCGCAATCGGGCGAGGCGCAGACGCCGAAGCTGCGTCCCGACCAGCAGAAGCTGGTGGAGATCTCGATCGCCAATGTCGAGCCGCAATACCGCACGATGGCCTATGAGCAGATGGCCAAGACTGTCGCGCCCTACAACGAAGCGATGATCGCGCAAATGATGTCTGCAGCAGCCAAGAACCTCGATGGACAGAAGAAGCAGGTTGTTGCCGAGAAGGCCGCCAAGGCTGCGCAGCTTCCCAAGCGCGTGGCGACGGCGGAAGACAAGGCCTTCATGCGCGCCCAGTTCGAACCCGTGATGCGCGCCCACTGGAAGGCGCAGAAGGAGTTCGACGCATTCGCCATCGAGAAGGTGAAAGCCTACTGCCCAACCCGCGATCAATATGCGCGCTTCGGCTCGGCGTGGCGCTATGAGCAGGGCCAGTTCATGATGGATTCGGCGCTGGCAGTCTGGAACATCGATGGCGCAGTCGATGTCGCGGACGAGGCTTATGCCCCGAAGGATGGCCGCTACACCTTCGACTTCTCGAAAGTGCGCACCACGTTCGACAAGCCATCTGTTGACGCCGCCATCAAGACTGCCTGTGGCAAGGTTCATGTCGCCGGCAAGGCCTTCCTCGCCAAGGTCGACCCCCTGATCGCGAAGAAGGACTGGGACGGCGCCTTCAAGGCGGGACGCTCAGGCCAGGGCGCGCTCGACCCGATCCGCACTGAGCTGCAGGCCGCCTACGACAAACTCTCGCCTGGCGACATCACGCAAATCCAGCTCGCCATGATGAACGGCAAAAGGATCTCGTAACCGGCGCG
>DASYKO010000514.1:0-8870 GCA_035995285.1 Hyphomonadaceae bacterium
CTACCTGCTCGGATCCATCCCGTTCGGCCTTGTCATCACCAAGCTCGCGGGCCTCGGCGACATCCGCACCATCGGCTCCGGCAATATCGGCGCGACCAACGTCCTGCGCACGGGCCGCAAGGATCTCGCCCTCCTCACGCTGATCCTCGACATCGGCAAGGCCGGCATCGCCTTCCTGATCTGCTGGCAGGCAGCCCTTGCGATCCTCGTGCCCATGTCGACCGAAGACGTCTACGCGGCAGTTGCGCACTCGGATTCCTATTCCATCGGCCTCTGCGGCGGCGCCTTCGCCTTCGTCGGCCATTGCTTCCCGGTCTGGCTCGGCTTCAAGGGCGGCAAGGGCGTGGCTACCTTCGTAGGCCTCCTCGCCGCCGCCGACTGGCGCGTTGCTCTCGGGTTCGGCGTGATCTGGCTCGTCATGGCGGCAGTTGCGCGCATGTCTTCCTTCGCGGGCCTCGTCGCTGCGCTGGGTACGCCGATCATGGCGCACTTCCTCCCACGTCAGGACTTCCTCCCACTTCAGGACTTCCAAAACGACGACCTGCAATACGTCACCGCCGCCCTCGCCATCCTCATCTTCTGGCGCCACCGCGCCAACATCAAACGCATCATCGACGGCACGGAGCCGAAGATCGGCGCGAAGAAGAAAGCGGCTGCGGCTGAGGCGCCACCCGGGAGTTCCGGATGACGATGCGGGAGGCGCGCACCGGCGCTTGGGTTTGGGCAAATCTCGTCGCGTTGCTGCCGGAGCTGATTTTTCTCGTCTACGGCGCAACGGGCTTGTTTCAAACGGCTGCAGTACTTGTGGTTGCATGGCTCATCCTGAAACCGGGCAGCGTTCCTGTGACCGTTTCAATTGTTGCCGGCCTCTCGCTGGCCAGCGCCCTGCACGCAGGCGTCATGTGGCAACAGTTGGTTGACATCGGCATCTCCGAAAATTTGCCGGATCGCCTGATGCACGCCCTTCCACTCTTCGCGTTTCGCTTCATCACAATGGCGATCGCGCTGGCGCCTTTGGCGATTATGCAAGTTCAAGCCGCGAGGCGAAGATGAAACGACGCCCACTCACGGGGGGAGAGCGGGCGGACTGGCTGAGGCTCTCGCGCACGCGCGGCGTCGGCCCCATCACCTTCTTCCATCTCATGGACCGCTACGAGAGCGCCGCAGCCGTCCTCGACGACCTGCCGAACCTCGCAAAGAAAGCCGGCGCCAAGGCCGGCATCTCTGCGCCACCGAAATCCGAGATCGAGCGCGAACTCGAAGCCACGGCGAAACTAGGCGCCTTCCACCTCGCCTCCTGCGAACCTGACTATTCCGCCTGCCTCGCCGCAATCGACTCGCCGCCGCCGATTATAACCGTTCGCGGCCAGAAAGACCTGCTCAACCGCCCATCCATCGCCCTCGTCGGCGCCCGCGACGCCTCCGCAGTCGGACGCCGCATGGCGCGCGACCTTGCGCGAGACCTCGCCCACGCCGGCTATGTCATCGTCTCCGGCATGGCCCGCGGCGTGGATGGCGAAGCCCACGCTGCATCGCTGGACACCGGCACCATCGCCGCCATCGCCGGCGGTATCGACCAGATCTATCCGCCCCAGCACGACCGGCTCTACGAAGAACTCTGCCAGCGCGGGGCGGTCGTCTCCGAAAGCCCGCTCGGCTACGTAGCCCAGGCGCGCGACTTTCCCAAACGCAACCGCATCATCTCGGGTCTGTCGCTTGCCACCATCATCGTCGAAGCCGCAGAGCGCTCCGGCAGCCTCATCACCGCCCGCTTCGCGCTGGAGCAGGGGCGCGAGGTGATGGCCGTGCCAGGCTCGCCTCTTGATCCGCGCGCAAAAGGCGCCAACCGCCTCATCAAGCAGGGCGCAGCGCTCATCGAATCCGCCGACGACGTGCTCAACGCCATGCAGGGCGTATCGCCTCCCTCGTTCGAAGAGCCCTTCGCCGACCGCTACGACCCACAGGATGCAACCGTGCCGCCCGCGCTCCTAAGAGCCGTGCGCGAGGCCCTCAGCCCCACACCCACTCACATCAACGAAATCGTCCGCGCGGTGGATGCGCCGCACCGTCTCGTGCTGGCCGCGATTGCAGAGCTGGAGCTGGCGGGCGAGGCCGTCACGCATGTCGGCGGCACAGCCAGCCTCGCGGTTTGAGCGCCGATCCCTTCGTGTCTTCGTGTGATCTTCGTGCCTTCGTGTTGGAGTCTTTGGCGCGGCAGGCAAGTTTTCAACACAAAGACACGAAGGGCTCACGAAGACACGAAGAAGAGCCCAGAAGATCCGCTCCAGCCCGACCGCAAATTTTTCTCCCCCTACGGGGGAGGGCCTCACGGTCGCATTCCCGCGAATTGACATTCGGGGTCCCCGCCCCCAGTTTCCGCCCGAATAACTCCCCCCAGAGCCTGAATCTTTGAGGAAAAATGCAGGTCGTCGTCGTCGAGTCACCCGGAAAAGTCAAATCCATCAACAAGTACCTGGGGCCCGGGTACAAGGTGATGGCGTCCTACGGACACATCCGGGACCTGCCCTCCAAGGACGGTTCCGTGAAGCCCGATGAGGACTTCGCGATGACGTGGGACATCGACGGAAAGTCGATCAAACACGTCAAGGAAATCGCCGACGCGATGAAGGAGGCCGACGGCCTGATCCTCGCCACCGACCCTGATCGCGAGGGCGAGGCGATCTCCTGGCACGTGCTCGAAGCGCTCACCAACCGCAAGGTGCTCAAGGGCAAGACGATCCAGCGCGTCACCTTCAACGCCATCACCAAGAAAGCCGTCACCGACGCGATCAACGCCCCGCGCCAGATCGACCAGCAGCTGGTGGACGCCTATCTCGCCCGCCGCGCGCTCGACTATCTGGTCGGCTTCTCGCTCTCGCCCGTGCTGTGGCGCAAGCTGCCCGGCAGCCGCTCGGCAGGCCGCGTGCAGTCGGTGGCGTTGCGGATCGTTGTCGACCGTGAAGTCGAGATCGAAAAGTTCATCACGCAGGAATACTGGAACGTCGCCGCCAAGCTGTCGGTGGACGGATCGGAATTCGAAGCGCGCCTCACCGAACTCAACGGCAAACGCCTGCAGAAATTCGACCTGCCGAATGCCGCCATGGCCGCCGCTGCGCTCTCCGCGGTGAAGTCGGGCACGTATCGCGTCGCCTCGGTTGAAGCCAAGCCGGTCAAGCGCAACCCCCCGCCGCCCTTCACCACCTCCACGTTGCAGCAGGAAGCCGCTCGCAAGCTCGGCTTCTCCGCCAGCCGCACGATGCAGATCGCCCAGCGCCTCTATGAAGGCATCTCGATCAACGGCGAGAACACCGGCCTCATCACCTATATGCGTACCGACGGCGTGCAGATGGCCGAGGAGGCGTATGCCGCCGCCCGCTCCGCCATCGGCCGCAACTACGGCAAGGAATACCTTCCTGATGGCCCGCGCCGGTACACGTCGAAGGCCAAGAACGCTCAAGAGGCCCACGAAGCCGTGCGCCCCACCGACTTCGACCGCAAGCCCGGCGCAGTCTCGATGGAGCCCGACATGGCTCGCCTCTACGAGCTGATCTGGAAACGCGCCGTCGCCTCGCAGATGGAAGCAGCCTCGCTCGAGCGCACCACGGTCGAGATCCCGTCCACTGACAACAAGGTCGTCCTGCGCGCCACCGGCCAGGTGGTTAAGTTCGACGGCTTCCTCACGCTCTACCAGGAAGGCAAGGACGAGAGCGACGACGAGGAAGGCGGCCGCCTGCCTGCGCTCAAGCAGGGCGATATTCCGAAGCTCAACTCCGCCGAACACACGCAACACTTCACCGAACCGCCGCCGCGCTTCTCCGAAGCCTCGCTGGTGAAGCGCCTGGAAGAACTCGGCATCGGCCGCCCATCGACTTATGCGTCCACGCTCTCTACTCTGATCGACCGTGACTATGTGCGGCTTGAGCAGAAGCGCTTTTATCCCGAGGACAAGGGCCGGCTCGTCACCATCTTCCTCGAGAAATTCTTCTCGCGTTACGTCGAATACGATTTCACCGCCGCGCTTGAGGAGAAGCTCGACCTCGTCTCCGACGGCAAGCTCGCCTGGAAGGATCTGCTCCGCGACTTCTGGAAGGAATTCAACGGCGCCATCGGCGCCACGGCCGAGCTGCGCGTCACCAACGTCATCGATGCGCTCAACGAAGTGCTCGAGCCGCACCTCTTCCCGCCCAAGGTCGACGCCGACGGCAACAAGGTCGATGCGCGCAAATGCCCGAACTGCGGCACGGGCCAGCTCTCGCTGAAGCTCGGCAAGTTCGGCGCGTTCGTCGGCTGCTCCAACTATCCCGAATGCCGCTTCACGCGGCCCTTCGGCGCGGAACAGAAAGACGGCACCAACGACATCCCGCCCGAAGGCAAGGTGCTCGGCAACAGCCCCGAGGACATCGCCGTCTATCTCAAAAACGGCCGCTTCGGCGCTTACGTTCAGCTGGGTCCCGACCCGGCGGACAAGGCCGACAAGCCCCGCCGCTCGTCCATCCCGCCGGGCTGGCCGATCGCGGAACTCTCGCTCGAACAGGCGCTGAAACTACTCTCGCTGCCGCGCGAAGTAGGCAAGCATCCGGAGGATGGCGAGCCGATCGAGGCCAACCTTGGCCGCTACGGCCCCTATGTGAAGCACGGCAAGACCTACGCGAACGTTCCGGACGTGAACGAGCTTTTCGAGATCGGTCTTAACCGGGCAGTCACGCTTATAGCGGAGAAGCGTGCGGGCAAGGGCGCCGGCCGAGGCCGAAACACCATTGCTCCCCTCAAGGAACTCGGAAACCACACCGACGGGGAACCCATCAACCTTTTCAACGGCCGCTTCGGTCCCTATCTGAAGCACGGCACAATCAATGCAAACATTCCGCGTGGCGCCGATCCCGCCTCGATCACGCTTGAACAAGCGATCGAGCTGGTAGACGCCCGCGCCGCCGCCGCCCCCTCAACGAAAATGAAGGGCAGAAAGAAGGCGGCGAAGGCTCCTGCCAAGAAGGCAGCAGCCGCCAAATCAACTGGAGATACCCCATCAACGACCAAGAAACCGGCGGCCAAGGCCGCCGCAAAAACCGCCAAGCCCGCCGCCAAGAAGGCGCCAGGCAAAGGCAAGACGAAGGCAACAGCGGACGAGGCATGAGCCGGCCACCACGCTCTAAAGACCCCCGTCCTGAAGGTCCGCCTACCCGCGAGATCGTCCTCGCCTATCTCGAAAAGAACCCCAGCCACGGCGCCAAGCGCGATATCGCGCGGGGCCTCGACGTGGCCGTCGAACACAAGCCCGAGCTGCGCCGCATCCTCAACGAGCTTGAGGCAGAGGGCGCGCTCGTGCGCACCGCCAAGCGCGCCTTCCAGCCCGCCGAGGCGCCCCCGCCCACTGGCGTGGTGCAGTTCGAGCGCCTCGACCGTGACGGTGAACTCATCGGCCGCGCCGTTGGGCGCGACGGACCGTATGGCCCCGACATTATCTACCAGGGCAGCGCTGGGCACCGCAAAGGCCAGGGCAGCCGCGAGCCGGCGGTTGGCGTCGGCGACCGCGCGCTAGCGCGCGTCTCGAAGGGCTCCGAAGGAACCTGGCACGCCAAGGTCATCAAGAAACTTGATGCAATGCCCGAGACGTCCCTGATCGGCGTCTACAAGGCCAACAAGTTTGGCGGGGTGGTCGAACCCACCTCCCGCAAGGAGAAGAATAACTTCATCGTCGAGAAGTCCGACAGCCGCAACGCGGCCGATGGCGACCTCGTGCGCATCAACGCCCGCCCCGCCAAGGGCTATGGCCCGCGCCGCGCCGGCGTTGTCGAAGTCATCGGCCGAGCAGACGATCCGCGCGCCGCCTCTATCATCGCCATGCACACCCATGGCGTGCCGGACGAATTCCCCGAAGCGGTGATCGAGGAGGCCAACAGGGCCAAGCCCGCTCCGGCGCCCCGCGAAGACCTCACGCGCATCCCGCTCATCACCATCGACCCGGAAGATGCGCGCGACCACGACGACGCCGTCTATGCCGAACCCGATGGCCATGGCGGCTGGCGCGTCATCGTCGCCATCGCCGACGTTGCAGCCTACGTTCGCGTCGGCACAGCGCTGGACCGCGAAGCCTATCGCCGCGGCAATTCCACCTACTTCCCCGACCGCGTCTCGCCCATGCTGCCCGAGCATCTCTCGGCGGACCTCTGTTCGCTGAAGGAAGGCGAGCTGCGCGAGACCTTCGCCGTCGAGATGTTCTTCAACTCGAGCGGCGCGAAGACCAAGCACCGCTTCATCCGCGGCAAGATGCGCTCGGCCGCAAAACTCTCCTACCGCCAGGCCCAGGACGCCATCGACGGCCGGCCGGACGACAAGACCCAGCCGCTGCTGGAGTCCGTGCTGAAACCGCTGTGGGATTCGTACTGGTGCGTCGACAAGGCGCGCAAGAACCGCCACCCGCTCGACCTCGACCTGCCGGAGCGCCGCGTGCGCATCGGCGAGGACGGCAAGATCGCCTCGATCTCCCTGCGCGAGCGTTTCGACGCTCACCGCCTGATCGAAGAGTTCATGATCCAGGCCAACGTCTGCGCCGCCGAAACGCTGGAGGACAAGCGCTCCGCGCTCGTCTACCGCATCCACGACCAGCCATCGGAAGAGAAGATCAACTCGCTCTCGAACTTCCTGCCCACTATCGGCCTGAAGTGGACGCGCGGCGAGACGGTCACCGGCGCGCGCTTCAACAAGCTGCTCGCCGAGGTCAAGGGCTCGGAGAACGAGGCCCTCGTCAACGAGATGGTGCTGCGCTCGCAGGCGCAGGCCCGCTACTCCAGCGAGAACCTCGGCCACTTCGGCCTTAACCTCACGAAGTACGCGCACTTCACCTCGCCGATCCGCCGCTATTCCGACCTCATCGTCCACCGCGGCCTCATCCGCGCGCTGGGCCTCGGCCCGGATGGCATGACGGATCAGGACATCGTTCGCCTCGAAGAGCAGGCCGAGCATGTGACGATGACCGAGCGCCGCTCCATGTCCGCAGAGCGCGAGGCGACCGACCGTTACCTCGCCATCTTCATGGCGGACCGCGTCGGCGCGATCTTCGACGCTCGCATCGCCGGCGTCACCCGCTCCGGCCTGTTCGTGCGCATCAAGGAAAACGGCGCCGACGGCTTCATCCCCGCCGCGCGGCTCTCTGACGAATACTGGATCTACGACGAGGCGCATGCCGCGCTCGTAGCTCAACGTTCCGGCCAGCGTTACGAGATGGGCATGGATGTGCAGGTCAAGCTGATGGAGGCAACGCCGCTTACCGGCGGCCTTCTCTTCTCGATGCAGTCTGCACCACGCGCCGCGCGCCGCGACCTGAAAACGCCCGAGCGCGAGCAGCGCAGCAGCAACTTCCGCTCCGACCGCGGAGGCCCCGCCCGCAAGCGCCCGAACGATGGCGGCGGCCGCCCACCCGGCGTTCGCCACTCGACCAATAAGGGCCCGGGCGGCGGCGGCGGCAAAGGCAAGGCGAGCTACGGCAAGAACAAGAAGAAGAAGGGCCGATAGGCCTGCGAGCACGGCCTCGTGGTTCGACGGTCGCCATGAGGCCTTCCAACCAGCAGCGATTTAGCCCTCATGGTGAGCAGGCCCGAAGGGCCGTCCGTCGAACCACGAGGGCGTACGCACAGGCGCCCGTTGACCAAGGCCCGCCTCTGGTCCACCCCTGCCAGCATGTCCAAACCCTTCGACCCCGATGACGATCCCGCGCAGGTCGCGGCCGCGAAAGCTGCCGCCGCAAAGCGCGATCCGCTGGGCGAGCCCGATCTCATCCGCGCCGAGGCCGCGACGATCCCCGGCGAGCCGCCTGTGCCGCGCGACGCCGCCACGCTGATCCTCTACCGCCTCTCGCCGGAAGGCCCGCGCATCCTCATGGGCTGCCGCTCCGAGGGCCACGACTTCATGCCGAACAAGTATGTCTTCCCGGGCGGGCGGGTGGACGATGAAGACGCCGGCGTCCCTGCGATCAGCGAGCTGAGCCCGGAGATCGACCAGCAGCTGCAGTTCAAGAACACGCGCGCCACTCGCGCTTTCCCGCTCACGGCCATCCGCGAAGTGTTCGAGGAAACCGGCCTCATCGTCGGCAAGGCTTTCAGCGCCCAGAGATCTGGCCAGACGGTGGCGGCGCCGCCCTCATGGGCCGACTACTACGGCCAGGGCGCGGCCCCCTGCCTCGAAGGCTTCAGCTTCATCGGCCGCGCCATCACCCCGCCGATGCGGCACAAACGGTTCGACGCCCGCTTCTTCATGGCCGATGCCGCCTCGGCGCTGATCGACGACCGCCCGCCGATCGATGGCCGCGAACTCAACGACCTGCGCTGGTTCACGCTGCCCGAAGTGGCCAGCCTGGACCTGCCCAACGTCACCCGCTTCGTGATCTCGGAGGTGGAAGCGCGCCTCGTGCGGCAGGAAGCCGCCAAGCCCTTCTATCTCTACTGGGCTGAATCCGGCCATGTCCGCGAGCGGATCGGCTAGCCGAAACTCCAATATTTTCAGTTATTTGCGCCCTATACTTGACTCAGGCGGCCCGTCCCTGTCTAAGCACGCTTCCTAATTTTCCGAGACCCGCAGAGACCGTCATGGCCAAGCCGACCAGCATCAAGATTCGCCTCAACTCTTCGGCCGACACCGGCTTCTTCTACGTCACCAAGAAGAACCCGCGCACCCAGACCGAAAAGCTCGTGCTCAAGAAGTACGACCCGGTCGTGCGCAAGCACGTCGACTTCAAGGAAGGCAAGATCAAGTAGGATCTTCCTCTTATCGGATATGAAAAGGCCCGGAGCACGCTCCGGGCCTTTTCAATTGCGGGCGCGACATTCAGAACGCCAACGTTGCAGACAGCTCAAGGGATGATGCCTAGCTTTCTG
>DASYKO010000515.1:0-12034 GCA_035995285.1 Hyphomonadaceae bacterium
GCGACCGCTCTGACGGTCGCCGCCTTTCCTCCGCTCATGGTCTCTGTCCTTCACGCTTGGGGTGAAGGGCCGCGGGCCGGTCCTTGTGGGACGCGGAAAGAGTCACGCCTTAGAGGGCCGTACCCACGGCCCGGGCATGACAAGACTGCGCCTCGTTGCGGAGGCGTTCAAGCCATCCAACGTGGAAACGTCAGCAGAAAAAACGAGAGGAAACCAGGAAGTGCGGCGCGGCCCTTACGACACCAGGCGGCGCGCGGGGGCCATGAGCCTGCGCTGCTTCGTATATCGCGGCGCCGCACGCGGAATGGGGCGGCCGATATTCGTGATTATCGAGATGATAAAAGGCGCGAGGAACATCACGATCGCCAGAATCAGGACGCCGGCGCCAGACAGCTGCAGCCACGCGTCGGACATGAATGTTTTCATGATTGTCCACTCCTCACCAGACCGGTTTACGCGCGGGGCGCGAACCGGTTCCGGGGGAACTTGTTCGGCAACTTCAGCGCGAGCGGGCGCGCTCCTCGACCATTTCAAAAAAGCCTTTTGAAATCGCGCGCTTGAGCTTTTCGCGACACGCGAAGGACAAATCGACGGCGGGGCCTGTGTCGGTCTTATTCACATCAACGACGTAGATGCGGCCGGTCTCGCGGTCGCGCAGCACGTCGAAGGCGCCCCAGTCGAGCTGCATCTCGTTGGCAAAGCGAGTGAGGATGGCGATCTCGTCGCGGGAAAAGACCTTGTCGAGCTCATGGAAACGCACGGTGGCGTTGTGGATGGAGAAGCGGTCGGTTGCCGGCTTGGTCTTCACCAGCACGAATTGCGGACGGCGGTTGATGATGGTGGTGCGGTAGTCATAGGCGGTGACGCCGTCGGATGAATCGATGAAGTGCTGGTAGGAGCAGTTGGGCTGGGCCGCCGTGGGGCACTGCACCATGCGGCCATCGTGCTTGCCGTTGAACTCGCTCTTTTCCACGGCCTCGCCGCGATGCGTGGTGGGATCGATGGCGAGATCATAGCCGGCGATGCGGCCGAAGGCCTTGGCGACATTGGTCTTGGTGATGTCGGTGACGCCGGCGTTGAGAACGCGATGATTGCCGGCGCGCGGGGGAACGCCGAGAGTTACATCCTCGAACCAGAAGACGGCGTCTGCGTCCTGTTCCTCGCGCACGAATTTCACGCCTGCGAGCGTGGCGGCGGACCAGACGACATACCAGGGGCGCGGCCGGTCGGGCGTGAAGAGGACTCTGTAGCGCTTGCGGCCGGAGAGGCGCGCTTTCGCGGCCTGCAGCAGAAGCACGCCGAGATAGGCGAAGAATTTCGAGAGCTCCCCGGCGGTGAGTTCCTTCAGCGTGATCTTCACGCCGGTCTTGCGCACGGTGATGGTGGCGTCCCAGTGGAACTGGAGATCGGAGAACCAGTTGAAGCCCGGCTCCTTCGCGCGGAGCGAGGCTTCGTGTTCGACCACATTGCCGTCTGCCATAGAGCTCCCCTTACTCGACGCGGTAGTGGATAGGCTTGTAGCGAAAATTGTTGGACTGGCCGGCGGAGCACGCCGTCAGCGCGACGATCAGATCCGTCTCGGCGCGGAAGCTGGTGGAATCGCCAGGCTTGGAAAGAGGCGGCAACACCTTGATCTTGCCGGTCTTCGAATTGACGTCGACATGCATGAAGACATTGAAGGCGATCGGGATGCGATCAGGCGATATGCCGTAGGCGGCGACCACGCGCTCGAGATTGCCCTGGCAGCCATGATGCTCGTGCTCGGGGCCGTAGAGCTTGATGAACATCTCGCGCGAGCATGGCGTAAGGGAGAAATCGTGGCGGCCGACATCGTCCTTGACGATGGTGAGCATCGGGTTGGAGCGGTTGGAGTAGAGGATGTCGTTCGTGGTGAGGAAGATGCGGCTGGCATAGTCGATCGAGCGGCCGGAGGAGAGGTATTCCTCTATGTCGTGGGCGTTGTAGGCGATGAGGTCGGAGACCTGCTCGCCCTCCGGGTCGATGATGGTGAGCACCTGGCCTTTTGCGAGCTTCAGCGATGCGCCGGAGCGTGGGGGAATGATATGGGTCTTCACGTCTTGACGCGTAGCGGACATGTCCATCCCTCCCCGACATGGCGGCCGGAATATTGTGCCGCTTCCCTGCCCGAGCCGAAGTCCGACAGCATGGGATTGATCGAGCCGTGCGTGGCGATCTCTCGACCCCGGATGATCGACTGCATGGTGTGGTAGCGGCCATCGGCGCGCAGGCGCTCGAACTGTTCGTGCGGATTGAAGATCAGCGCGGGCCGGCAGAAGCGGCGCGCTGCCCGCGATGCGCCGGGATGCAGGCCCACGACGAAATACGCTGCGCCGCCGACGCTGAACGAGAAGTCCGGAGAGTTGGGCTCGCGCGCCACGCCTTCGGCCCAGTGTGCGCCGCTTGCGGCGTCGATGTCGTGCAGGCCCTGTGCGCGCGCCCAGAGGGCTGCTTCGAACTCCGCCTCGCTGAGGATCGGTCCGTGGCGGAAGAGACATGCGAAGGAATGAAGGCCCGCGGTTTCTTCTCGCGATCTCTCTCCGAACCGGGAAAGAGCGGCATGTATCGCGGCGTCATGATCGGGCGATGAGAAGTCTCCGGCCTCATGAACAACGAGGCCGCCCAACGCGTGAGCGGAGCGCGCCCCCACGCAGGGGAACGCATCAGACCTTATGAACGCGGCGAAATCGGGCGGAATGGGACCGCGCGCGGCATGCACCTGCGGCGGGTTCTGCGGTGAGGCAGTCCGGTTGCTCATGCGAGCGGAAACGGACCCGTTCGAGTCTGGTTCCCCAAGCGCTTCCTTCCTGGCCGCCCCGTCTTCTATTCCCGCTTCTGGGCGGATGGGTGCGATGGCTGTCGTGGAGGATTCCTCCTGGCAGATTGGCTCCTGCTAGCCCTGCGCAGACCATGGACCGCGACAAACGCCGCTGCAACGAGAAACGGCGCCAGATAAAATATACAGCGGTACGCGATCAGAGCTGCCGCTAGGTCTGCCGGCGCAACGCTGCGCATGGTGCTCGCCATGACGGCCTCGAATATTCCGAGGCCCCCCGGAATGTTGCTGAAGATACCGATGGTCTTGGCGACAGAAAACAGCGCAATGAAATGAATGAAGTCGATCGACAAGGTGTCGTTCAGCAGGACGTAGAGCACGGCCGAAGTCGCGCTGTAGTCGATGGCGCAGATGAAGACGTGCGGGACCAGCAGCGGACCGGGGCGGACATAATCGAGCTTCCATAGGCTGAACTTTCTGGGACCTGCAATGCCGATCGCAATGAGCGCCGCGGCGCCGGCGATCAACAGAGCGCCGACGATATCGATCAGCGCGGGCGACAGCCCGAGAATATTCACGAACTCATCGGTCGAGATCACGAGGCTTACGCCGGCCAGCAAGGCCAGCGCGATGTTGCAGACGATGGTGGTGACGAGCGCAGCAATCACCACCTCGGATGCGCCAAGGCCCCAGTGTCCGTAGAGCCAGAGCCGCAAGGCGTTGCCGGTGAAGACGGGAAATCCGAGCAGATTGGATATGGCGTAGGTCGTGGTCGAGGACATCGCCGAGCGCGCAAAGCTCAGCTTGCGGCCGGCATAGTGGAGAGCAAGGCCGTCATAAGTGGCGACGACCGAGTATACGACGAGCGTTGCTGTAGCGGCGAGGCCAAGCTCGACCCATCCGATATGTGCAAGGCCGTCTGCGACGTCGCCGATGGATGTCGCCGCAAACTCGTTGACGAGAACCTGGATCGCTAGCGCGGTGAAGAGCACCGCGGCGGCAATCTTGGCGGCGAGGACAAGCTGCTTGCGCAATCAGGTCTCGCGTCCGCTCGGAGCCGAAACAGACTTGCTCGATACAGACTGGGCGAGATCCGGGAAGACTTTCGAGACCTTGGACATGAGGTAGTCGCCATAAGTTCCGGAGAAGGCGTGGACGTTGGCCTTGTCCCACCGGTCTGTGCTGTCGTCGCGCGCGGCAAAGCCCGGCAGGGGAACGATGCGCGCATCGAAGCCGGGATCGAAGAAGAATGGGAAGGATAGCCGCGAGCGGCCGGACGTGTTCTTCACGCGATGCGGCGTCGACTTATAGGCGCCGCTGGTGAGGCGATCGAGCATGTCGCCGATGTTGCAGACCAGTGTGCCAGGAGTGGGCGGGGCGTCGATCCAGCCTTCCGGTGTTCTTACTTCAAGCCCGCCATTGTCGTCCTGGGCCAGCAGCGTCAGCAGGCCATAGTCGGTGTGTTCACCCACGCCCCAGTTCTCTGCGCTGTCCGATGGCGGATAGTGGAAGACGCGGAACAGCATGGTCGGCTGGCCGGTGTAGGTCTTTCGGAAATACTGCGCGTCGAGGCCGAGGCTCAGGGCGACGCCCTCCATGATGGCGTGGGCGGATTGCTCCGCCTGATGCATGAACGTTGCTACGGCTGGCGCGAGTTCCGGGATGGCATCGGGAAACAGGTTTGCGCCATGCAGGGGCAGACCGGCCTTCACGCGCGGATCATCCGGCCCGAGTTCCTCTCCGAAATAGACGCCTTCTTTGATGTCGGGCTTGCCGGAGGTGAGTTCGCCACCGACGGGGAAGAAGCCGCGCCAGGCCCTGCCCCCGCGCGACATGGCGATCTTCGCCTTCTCGGCTTCGGGCAGCGCGAAGAAACGGCGGGAGGCGTGGTCTAGCTGCTCCAGCGTCTCGGGGGCGATGGCGTGGCCGGAGGCGTAGAAGAAGCCAAGGCTGCGGCAGGCCTCTCCGATCTGCCGGGCAACAGCGGCGCGCGCGGCTTCGTTGCGGCCCAGCAAGGGGCTGACGTCGATGACAGGAAGACGTGCCATATGTTGCGCCATGGCATGAAGATGGCCCGGCCTGCCGCTCGGCTCAAGCAGCGGACGCCTGTAGATTCGCCGGAGCCATGCGCCGACCTAGGTTTCTCAGGATATCCTGTGGTGAAACGATGAACCGGCGCGCCTTCATGCTGAGCCTTGCAGCTGGGGTCGCCGTTGCGGCGATCGGCTCCCTGGCCGGCGTGGCGGTGGCGCAGGGAGCGCGGCCCGGGCCTGGCGGCTTTCGTAACGAGCCACTGACGCCTTTCGAGAAACAGCTGCTGGTGCGCATTCGCGGCCAGGGCGAGGTGCATGAGGACGAGGCGCCGCCGCCTCAGTCCGGCAAGGCGCGCGGGGTGCAACTCGAAGGCCGCGGAGGCGCCCTCATCAACCTTGCCGTACGGGAACGGAAATACGGCGTCTCGCTGGATGGAACCGGCGACGTGCTGATCAAGAATTACACCTTCGACCGCCGCAGCTCTGACGACATCTATGGCAGCGGGCTTATCCTGGGGCAGAAGGCGGCGACGAAGGGCGAGACCTGGGTCTCCAACGCCTGGATCGACCTCAAGGAGGCCGGGCCGCTTGCGGACTACAAGCGGGCCAACAACGAGGCGATCACGGTCGAACATGGCGGCGCCATGCTCAATGTGCGCAAGGCGGCCCTGCTGGGCGGGGCAGAATCCGGGCTCGACAACAAGGGCCATGTGCGGATGGACGCGGTGTTCATCGCCTCGGGCCACAGGCCGGTGCGGGTGTGGAAGGGCGCGAGCCTGGTGATCGCGAATTCCATAGTGCTCGCCTATCCGAAATTCGGAGGCTTCTGGTTCGGCGGCGAGGGTGGCGGGGAAACGCGGCTAGACTATTTCAACTGTAGGTTCGGGCGCGTGGGCGACCGCGAGCGGGACCTGAGCTCCACCCTGCCGGACTGGATGGTTGCGGTGGAGGACGATGCGAACCCACGCATCACTCGCCTCACGCGCGATCCGTTCGATCGCGGGCAAGACAGCTTCTGGGTCCCCGCGAAAACACCGATGCCGCAAGGCTATCTGAAGGGCGAGTAAGTTGGCCAAGCGTATCGCGTTCGTCATCAACTCGCTCGGATCCGGCGGCGCAGAGCGCGTGCTCGAGAACCTGCTGCAGATGACGCCGCGGGGTGGCTGGGAGCCGCACCTTGTGCTGCTCGACCAGGAGAAGGACTTCCGCACGCCTCCGGATTTCGTGGCCGTGCATCGGCTGAATTGCCGCTACAACCTGTTTGAAAGCATCCGACAGCTGCGGGCCAAGCTGATCGAGTTGCAGCCGGATCTGGTGGTCAGCTTCCTGGTGCGCGCGAATGTGGCGTCCGTCATTGCCGCGCGGGCGGTGGGCGCGCCGTGCATCATCAGCGAGCGGTCCCAGCTATCGACCCATATGGCCGAGGAATATCCCGGCCTGAAGCGCCTGCCTGCCATCGCCGTGCCGCGGCTGGCCTATCCACGGGCGGATCATGTGATCGCCGTCTCGCAAGGCGTGCGGTCGGACCTGATCGCCAAGTTCGGCGTGAAGCCGGAGCGCGTCACCAGCATTCCCAACCCGTATGATCTCGGCCGGATTGCACAGGACGCTGCCGCCGAGCCGGAATTCGCCCTGCCGAAACGCTTCATCGTCAGCGCCGGGCGGCTGGTGAAACGCAAGGGATTCGATGATCTGCTGGATGCCTATGCGCGTGCACAGCCGCAACTACCGCTGTGCATCCTTGGCGAGGGCGTCGAACAGGCCAGGCTTAATGCAAAGGTTGGCGCGCTGGGGCTGTCGCGGCGTGTGTGCTTCCTCGGGTACGCCAAGAATCCGTTTGCGATCGTGGCGCGGGCGGAAATGTTCGTCTCGCCCTCTCATTGCGAAGGCTTTCCCAATGCGATCGCCGAGGCGATGGCGCTGGGCGTGCCTGTCGTGTCGACCGACTGCCCGTCCGGCCCGGCGGAGCTGCTGGATGAAGTGGAGACGGTGGACTTTCAGGGCGTGCATGCGGGCAAGTATGGCCTGCTCGTTCCGGTCGGCCGGGCGGATCTTTTGGCACAGGGCATAATGCGGATGAGCGAGCCGGAAGCGCGCGCTCACTATTCGGCGCAGGCGCGCAGGCGGATGGACGACTACCGCATCGAGGCGATTGCTGCGCGCTATTGGAAGACTTTCGAGACGGTGCTGGCGGAAGCCTCCGCTAAGGCCCGGAAGCGTGCACGTCGTGAGCCGGCGGCTGCCTGACTTTCTGCCTGGGTTTCGCTTTGGGGGGCGCGTGGCGGATGATGATCTCGCGATGACGCTCGGCCACCGTCGCCCAGTCATTCTCGCGCAGGATGGTGTCGCGCCCCGAACAGCGTAGCGCGTCGTAGACGCCTGAGGCCAGGCGGTTCGCGAGCACGGTGACATCTCCGGGCATGTAGAAGGCGGAGGCATCCAGTCCTACCTCGCGATGCGCCGGAATGTCAGTGACCAGCATGGGTACATTCGCCTCGACGGCCTCGAGCACAACCATCGCGAAGCCTTCGAGATAGGATGGGTGAACGAACAGAGCGGCATTGCGGTACAGGGCGCGCACGCTTTCGGCCGGAAGCGGACCGGTGAAGACGATGTCGTGCGCCGCCTGCCCGCGCAGCTTGCCGGCATAGGCGTCGCCATCGGGCGCACCGCCGGCGATCACCAGCTTCATGCCTTTGGGCTTGGCGGTCTGGAAGGCGCGGACGAGATCGTGGAAGCCTTTGGTGGGATCGAGCCTGCCGACGCCGAGAATGTATCCGCCGCGCGTAAGCTGGAACTGGGCGAGCGGATCGATTGCAGTCATGTCCTGCGCCTTCGCGGGCGGCGCCCCGTTGCGGATCGTGACCGTGCGGCCCTTGGCGGCGGGATAGCGGCGGGAGAGGTCTTCCTCGATCGTGCTGGATACGCAGATCACGTCGTTGGCGAAGACGGCGATCATCCGCTCTCCGGCTTTCAGGAACCATTTGCCGAAGCGGCCCCATTTCGGGCGGTCATAGTCGGCGGCGTGGTGGGTGGCGATGACGCGGAAACCTAGCGCACGAGCAAGAGGCGCGAAAAAGCCGGGGCCGATGGCGTGCAGGTGGATCACGTCCGGGTGCAGGAAGAGACGCGCCCACAGGATGGCGAGCGGGGTGTGGATCAGCGTCTCCAGCGCTTTCTGCTTTGGCGCCCAGAGGCTGACGACGCGGATCTTGCCGAACTGGCCGGTGGGCGCATGGCCGCTGCGGCCGATGACGACGATGTCGAGCGTCTCGTCCAGGCTGGCGAGGCGCGGGTAGAGATGCTCGCAATGGGTCTCGATACCGCCCATGACATCCGGAATGCCGCGAAGGCCGATGGCGCAGATCTTCATGTCGATCCTCCGGTGACAGCAGGTTTTGGCGCGCGCGCTCGTAGGCGGCGCTGGACCGCTGTAAGAACAAGGCGAGCGAGGCGGCGCTTGTCGGGGAAGATGAACAGGACGGGCGCGTAGACGGCGTAGGAAATCAGCGCGGCGAGGCAGAGTTCGGGGAAGCTTTCGAACGCCCACACGCGCGACAGGGCGGCGAGCACGGCGGCAGCTGCGGCCATCGCGGTGGCGTGCGGGATGAAGTTGGAGACGAGTGAGGCGAATGTCACCGGTCCGCGCCGGCCGGCGAACCACCAGGCGATCGGCGTGCGCAGCGTGATGTCTCCAATGGCGTAGGCCATGGCGACGCCCAGCGGGCCGAACGGCAGGCCGATGAGGAAGGAGGCGATGGCGATGGCGGCTGTAACTGCGCCCGCGGCGGCGCATTCCTTCGCCCTGCCCTGGCTGATCAGCAGCCAGGCGACAGGATAAGCGTAGATCTGCACGAGGCCGGTGAGCCCCAGCCAGAAGAAGATCGGCGCAGACCCGCCCCACCCTGGTCCCAGGATGATGCCGACGGCGGCGCTCGAAAACACGATTGCGGCGATGAGGCCGGGCTGCACGGCGGCCATCATGATCGAGGTCGTTTCGAAATAGCGCTCGCGATAGGTAACCGGATCATGCTGCAGGCGGGAGAGAACCGGCGACAGCACTCTGTTGATCGGCGCAATCGCCTGCCAGAGCGGGAACATGGTGAGCTTGTAGGCGCGCTCGTAGAGGCCGAGCGGGCCGGGACCGTGCACGAAGGAGATCAGCAGTAGGTCTGCGTTGCGCGAGAGGAAGTTTAGCAGGTTGAACGCGGAGAATCCGGCGCCGAGGCCGACCATCTTGCGTAGTTCGCCATCGAAGGTGGGCTTGCCGGGCGCCCAGCCCGCAAAGGCGAATGCCCCGATCACCATGATCAGGGCCGTGGCCGCCTGCATGACGACAAGGGCCCAGTAGTTGTGGGTCAGCATTGCGAAAACGACGCCGGCGACGATGCCGCCGACGGAGGAGGCGACGTCCACCGCCGCGAACTGCTTGAAGCGCAGCTTGCGGCTCAGCATGCCGAACGGGATGGTGGCGATGGCGATCAGCAGCGCTACGCCCGCCATCGCCCAGATGATCTGGACCAGCCGGGGCTCCTTGAAGAGAGATGCAATCAGGGGCGCCAGCAGGAAGAGCACGACGCTGAAGGCGAGGCTTATGCCCACGGTGATGACGAACAGCGCGTTGACATGGCCGCGCTCGAGATTTGGGCGCTGGTAGAGCGCTTCGGCGAGGCCGAGATTTTGCAGCATGGTGGCGAAGGCGAAGACGGGGGTCGCGGTGGCGATGAGGCCGAAGTCTTCGGGCCTGAGCAGGCGGGCGAGGATCGCGGCGGAGAGCAGCGTGACAACCAGCTTGATGCCCTGTGAGCCGCCGGTCAGCAGCATCCAGCCGGCGGTTTCGCGGCGCGAATACGCGCGAGGCGTTTCGACCGTAGCGGTGACCGGCGTGGGCGGGGACTCTACACTCATACTCTGATCCTGCCGCGCGGCGCGCGCGGGGCTGTTGGTTGGCGCGTTGGGAGTTTGGCGACCTGCGAAGCATGGCCCGCCCACCAGCCGGGCATGCCCTTCGCGCCCTCGGGCGACATTTGCGGCACGAGCAGGGGCGCGCTGGCGCGGCTTGGCGTGAGGCAGACGGTGTAGCCGCAGAGCAGGCCGTAGAAGATGATGCCCTCGAGCTGCCAGAACGGCATGGTCGCCATGTTGAGCAGGATGAAGCCGATGTGGACGCAGACCAGCTGTCCCCTCAGCGCCCAGTCGGGAATGCGGAAGGCGCGCGCCAGCATGGCGAGCCAGATGAGTATGATGAGAGCGGCGCCGGCGATACCGAACTCGTAGAGATACGAGATAACCGTGTTGTGGGCGTAGAGGTGGAAAGTCTCGACCCACGCATCCGGCCCATGGCCGATCAGCCACTGCGCGTCCGTGCCAGAGCGATACTCCTCAAGATAGCGGTTCCAGAGATAGATGCGGCCGGAGAAGAGCTTTTGCTCGGCCTTGGTGAACTCTTCGGGCGGGCGGATGAGATCGCCGCTGTCGTTTGCGACTGTGCTGATGTCTGAAAGACGTTCCGACAGCCCGATGTTTGCTGCGATCAGCCCGCCGACCATCACCATGAGGCCGATCAGGCTGACGACCATCCGGCGACTGGGGTTGAAGGCGCGCGCGGCGCCGAAGACGAAATAGCCGATCGCGATCGGGGCCACCGCGATGAACGAGGTGCGGTAGTTGGCGGCAAGGATGCCGGCCATGCACGCGATGAGTAGGCCCAGGCGCGCCGCCGGGTTCAGCCTCGGCGCCATGCTGGCCACGGCAAAGCAGGTGACCAGCACGATCGAGAAGGCCGCCTCGTGATTGTAGCCGCCGATATAGCTGACCGATCCGTCGCTCTCGGCCGCGCGGCTCACCTGCAGGACGACCGACAGGGCCTGGTAGACCAGCGGCGGGGCGAATGCCCAGAGCAAGAGGCCGAAGATGCGGACGTCGCCGTCGCGCCGGATGCAATCCATCACGGCGAGCATGACGATGAAGAAGTATCCCCATTTGAGGATCGTCTCGATCATCGGCTCGGCTGCGCCGTTCATCAGGCCGCTGATGACGACGACGCCGACGAGGCTGAGGACCAGCGGGAAGCGCCCGATCTCTCCCAGCCGCCGCCACATGATCGCGCCGCCGATCCCGCAGACGGCAAGCGAGGCCATCGCATTGATCGAAACGCCGCCGAAGGAGACGTACGTTATCTCATGATAGGCCTGCATGACGTAGCGCAGCCAGACGACGAACAGGAGCAGCCGGCCCGAAGTGTGCGGTACCTTACACATGGCGCGGACAAGGAGGAGGAAGAGCACAACCGTTACGGGGTGGAGGACGTAAGGCGGCAGTGCGCGTGAAGCCTCCTCCAACATCTGCCGACTAGCCTTCCCGTCACGCCACAAGGTTCCGCGAGCGCGCCGTTCATCTTCGGCTCAATCGGGGGAACACGATGATGCTGATATTGCTCGACAGAATCCGGCTTCAACGTTGTTCATCCGAAATCGCAGCTCGTGATGGTTCCGCCACAGCGTTGTCATGAGTGAAAGCACGCTTCGTTCGCACACTGATCATTCTGCGTGCGTTGCAGATGAAATCACGTCCGCATGCTGACGAGATGCGGAACCAGCCTATTTCAGCTGCGTATAGGGCGAACGGCTGAGCTTTGATGCGCGGCCTCATTGCGACTCAGAGGCAATCCGTTCGCTCCTCACAGCTGCGCCTGCATGCGCGATAGTCGAGTAAGGTTCTCCCGATGAACGACCAGGTCCACGGCCTGATGGTTAGGCACGAACAGGGCCGCGCCGCCGCCCAGATGCCCCCGCAGCAAGCAGCGACCTATGCCGCCTACTCGGTCGAAGACAATGCGGGCCCATCGGTGGGAAGCATCCTGGCGATCCTGCGCCGCCGGCTGAACCTTATTGTGGGCGTGGCCGTTGCCGTGTGCGCCGTTGGGGCTGCGTACACGCTGCTGCAGACGCCGAGCTATTCGGCGACCGCTCTCCTGATGGTCAATCCGAACCCCGAGCAGATCGTTCCGGAGAAGACCGCCCTCAACAACAACCGGCCGGATGCGGGGCTGATCGATTCGGAGATCGAAGTCCTGAAGTCGCCTTCCCTCGCCGCACGCCTGGCAGGCGAACTGGACCTCGACCGCGACCCGGAATGGAATCCGGCGCTGCGTCAGGGACATGAATTTGCGGCCAGCCCCGCTGCGAAAACCGCCTCCGCCACGCCA
>DASYKO010000516.1:0-4375 GCA_035995285.1 Hyphomonadaceae bacterium
GTGCGCTTGCACGCCTGCGTGAGGTTCTTGGGGACGTCCTCCTTATCCGCGCGCCAAACGGAGGCTATGCGCTCTCCCCACGCGCCGAGGCGCTCGCCAGCCAGCTTGCAGGCGCGCTCGACCAGATGAAGGCGGTGTTCCAGCCGCCGGGGTTCGATCCGGCGAAGGTGGAGCGAACCATCCGCATCGCCGGGATCGACACGCATGCGATCCAGCTGGCGCCCGCCCTGATGAAGCGCCTCTCGAAAGAGGCGCCCGGCATCGACATCCGCATCGAGCTTTACGGCCCGACGCTGGTGCAGCGCATGGAAACCGGCCAGATCGACCTCGCCTTTGCCGTCGCCAACACGCCCCTGCCGCCCGGCGCGCGCAGCGAGATTTATGCAACCGACCGCCTCGTCCTCGTCATGCGCCGCGGCCATCCGATGGCGAACAGGACATGGACCGTGAAGGATTACGCAAAGGTCTCCCATGTCGGCATTTCCATCTTTGGCGATTCAGGCTCGGACATGGATGCGCAACTCTCCCGCGTAGGCGTCCACCGCCGCATCGCCCTCATCACGCCCTACTTCATCGGCGCCATCGCCGCCGTCGCCGAGACCGACATGGTCACCACCATCTCCCGCTCCTTTGCAGGGCGCTTTGCCGACGAGTTCGGCCTGATCCTGAAAGAGCCGCCGGTGCCGGACACCCACCTCGACCTCACCCTCGTCTGGAGCCAGGTGCGGGCAGCCGATCCTGTTCTGGCCTGGCTTCGAGGCGTGATCCGGGAAGTTGCGGCGGAGACGATGGACCTGAAGCAAAATCCAAAGGGAACGCGGGTTCCCCGGCGGAAGAAAAAGTCCTAAGAGGCTGCCAGCTTGTCCGAGGATCTATCGATGGCCGCCAACTCGCAAACGCTTCTCCTGCTGCCCGGCGACGGCATCGGCCCGGAAGTCATCGCCGAAACCCGCCGCATCGCTGAAGCGGTCGCGCCCGACATCAAGCTGGAAGAAGCCCCCTTCGGCGGCGCGAGCTATGACCAGCACGGCGAACCGCTGATCCCCTCCGTCCTCAAGCGCGCCCGCGAAGTCGACGCCATCCTGATGGGCGCCGTCGGTGGGCCCAAATGGGATAGCGTGCCGCGCTCCAAGCGGCCGGAAGCCGCGCTCCTGTCCATGCGCAAGGAACTCGACGTCTACGCCAACATTCGCCCGGCCTATTGCTTCCCGGCGCTGGCCGCCTCCTCCGCGCTGAAGCAGCACCTGGTCGAAGGCCTCGACCTCGTCATCGTCCGCGAGCTCACCTCCGGCGTCTATTTCGGCCAGCCGAAGGAAATCACCGGCTCCGGCGCCAACCGCCGCGCCGTCGATACGCAGAGCTACACGTCGTCAGAGATCCGCCGTGTCGCCCGCGTCGCCTTCGAACTCGCCCGCGGCCGCAAGCGCGACTGCCGCTTTGCCGGCGTGCTGTCCTGCGAGAAATCCAACGTCATGGAAACAGGCGTGCTCTGGCGCGAGGAAGTCACGGCTTTGCACAAGGAAAGCTTCTCCGACGTGAAGCTCGATCACATGCTCGCCGACGCCGCCGCGATGCACCTGGTGAAAGCGCCCAAGGACATCAACGTCCTTCTCGCAGACAACCTGTTTGGCGATATTCTCTCGGATGAAGCCGCAATGCTCACCGGCTCGATCGGCATGCTGCCGTCTGCAGCGCTCGGCGATCCGGGCACGCCGGGTCTCTACGAGCCTGTGCACGGCTCAGCCCCCGACATCGCCGGCAAGGGCCTCGCCAATCCCTGCGCCGCCATTCTCTCCTTCGAGATGGTGCTGCGCTGGAGTCTCAACCGTCACGAGGCGGCAGACCGCATCGTGAAAGCCGTCGACAAGGCGCTGACGCAAGGCGCACGCACCGCAGACCTCGGCGGCAAGATGAGCACGCGCGACATGGCGGATGCGATCCTGAAGGCGCTCTAGTCCCCGAGCGCTACGGCCCTCACCCGCGCCGTAAACCAACACAAGCGAATGGCTTACAAGCCATATGAAACCGGCGTAATCCGCCGGTTTCGCGCCCTTGGCGAAGGTTACAATGGCGCCACGAGTGCACCTCTAACGGATGTCGTCACTCCGTGCGGGGAAGCATGTCAAAGGACGAGTTCAGACACGGGTTTGCGGACGAGTTCGACCGGTTCGTTTTCCATGACGCGGTCGAGCGCTGCGGGCTGAAACCCCGCGATGCGCACGCCAAGGTCGAGTTCTACGCCTCCTGGATTCACCAAGCCATCGCGCGTCTCGAATGCGCCGGGAGCGACGCCGAACTGCGCGCCGCCCTGAAGGAAACCAAACAGGACATCCGCAATCTGGAAGCAAGACATGGCTGGGACGGCCAGCTGATGTCTTCATTCCAGAAGCGTCAGCAGGCGATGCCGCCCAAGTCCTCGAATGACGGATCGGCAAGAATTCCCGCAACCAGCGAAGCGTCCCGGTGATGGTTATGCAAAGCCACATGCCGCGCGCGGCTCAGGACTGGACTCACTCAGTAACCAACCATTCTGGCGTAAACCATTCTGGAGGACATCGAATGCCTTCGACCTTTGGGAAGAAGAAGCCGGCTGTTGGTGAGGCCGGCGCCCCCGTCTCGCTGCTGGGGCTTAGACTGTCCACTCTGCGCGCATCGAAATCCGCGGAGATGGCCGAAGCCCTGCGCCGGATCACGCAACCCTCGCTGCCCGATCTTCGCTAGCCGGATCTTACTTAGAACGCGCCTGCGCTGGTGATCGGCGCACCTTCTGCGATCATCCGCATCGCGAAAGCCGCGAGCATCAGGATCGCGATTGAAAATACCGCAAGACGCAGAGGCGACTTGATAAAAGCCCTGCTCTCTCGCCGGTTTTCCTGTTTTTTGTTCTCAGGTTCCATGCCCCGTTAGCGCATGAGCGCTCGCGAAGTTCCGCATTTTGGCGGCAATAGACCTTAACCTGCGGATCGGTCTGATTGAGGCGGCGCGCCCCCTCAGCTGTAATCGCAGATCCGCGCCAGCTTGTCGCCGCGGGCTTCGAAGATGGTCGCGCCGCGGATCGAGACGTGCTCGCCCTGCCGCACGCTCTGGCCCAGCTCCGCCGCGGCGACGCCTGAGAACACCGTCTCGGCCGCAGCCCGCTGGCCGTCGACCAGAATGCCCACCAGCTCATGCCGCCGCTCGCGGAAAGCGCGCGTCGTCGCCTCGATGACTTCGCGCATCTCGTCCTTGCCGTTGAGGCGGATCGAGCCGCCGGGATTGGTGATGGTCTCGAACACCACATCGTCCGAGCAGCAGTCCAGCATGCCGTCGACATCGTTGGAATTGTAACGCTCGACATACTGTCTCACGAGCGTGGCGAGGTCGGACATGTCTACTCCTGCTTCGGCGATAAACCCCGCCGCGGGTAGGCTTCGTGGATACGCTTCGGACTCAAACGGGGCCAGCCCTTGCAGGACTATGCCCGGCTCCCGATTTCCACTACTCAATCCGCATCCGGTACATCAACAGCGTCGACGTACGACGGCCATGCGACATGGTGGCGATGTACTGCGGAGAATGTGACGACAAGACGACCGGCTGGCCAGTAACGGGTCTGGCACGTCGCCTAAACTAGAAGACAGAATAGTTGGAGATCATGATGGCGCTGAAGGTTGCGGTTCTCGGGGCCACCACCATGGTCGGCAAGGAGATCCTGTCGGTGCTGGCCGAGCGCGGCTTCCCCGCGGACGAGGTCATCGCACTGTCATCAAGGAAGGTGATGGGCGCCGAGGTATCCTTCGGCGAAAAGACTCTGAAAACAAGGGACGTCGACGAGTTCGACTTTTCGACCATCCGGCTCTGCATCATGGCCACCGGCGACCAGCAGGCGCGCAAATACGGAGCCAAGATCTCCGCCTCCTGCATCGTGATCGACACATCGCGCGCTTTCCGGAACGATCCCCAGGTTCCGCTCATCGTCTCAGGCGTCAATGCCGCCGCGATCGAGGGTTTTTCCAAGCGGAACATCATATCCGTACCCGACGGCGTCGTGTCCCAGCTGGTCACGGTCCTGAAGCCCCTGCACGACGCGGCAGGCGTTACGCGGGCTGTCGTCTCCACCTATCAGTCGGTAGGCGGCGAGGGGCAGCGGGCGATCGACGAGCTCTGGGTCCAGACCAAGGGACTCTACGTCAACCAGGCGCCGGACCCGAAAGAATTCCCGCGCCAGATCGCCTTCAACGTCATCCCCCAGATTGACGACGTGATGGATGACGGCTTCACCGAGGAAGAATGGCGCATCTCCCACGAAGTCCGGAAGATCGTCGACAATGACATCCAGGTGGTGGCGAGCTGCGTGCGGGTGCCGACCTTTGTCGGCGTCGGCCAGATGGTCCAC
>DASYKO010000517.1:0-16303 GCA_035995285.1 Hyphomonadaceae bacterium
GCCGCTTCTGACCTTCGCCACCCAAGGCAAATGCCTTTTCATCGGCGGACCGGGCCGGGGCAAGACTGCGAGCGCGATCCTGATGGGTGTGCTCGCCGGTTATCCGGTTCGGGACGTGCGCAGGGCCATGCAGCACGGGCACCCCCAGATGACCATCGCCGACCTGCTGGGCAATCCGTTGCCCGCAGATCTGGTGACGGCGCAGAGCATGGATGCCATCCGCATCGCCTGGCGGCCGTGGCTCAGCATGCGGGTCAAGATCATCGACGAATATAACCGCATCCCCACGCGCACTCAAAGCGCGCTTCTGACGGTGATGGGCGACAACTACGCAGAGGTGCTGGGGCAGATCCATGAATGTCCCCCCGCCGCATGGTTCATGACGGCCAATGATGACCGCGGCGGAGGCACTTACCAGGTGATCGAGGCGCTGCGCGATCGCATAGACGTCATCGTCCAGGCCCTCGCGTTCAATCCGCGGTTTCTCGCCGACCTTCTGGTCCGCATCGAGGAGAACCTGCGGCCAGAGGATGTCGTCCCGCCCGAGATCGTTTTCAGCCAGGGCGAACTGCAGCAACTCACCAAGGCCGTTCGGAAGGTTCCCATTCCGGCAGAGGTCCGCCGCCGGATCGAGTTCTTCGCCAGCCAGTTCGAATTCATGGAGACCGCCGGGGATCAGTACGAATATCTGACCAAGGACACCGCGCGATTATCTGGTGTGGATTGGGGTCTGGTCACGGCTGCTGACAGCGGCCGCGACCGCCTCAAGGATATCGGCTGTCAGACCGTCAACGGACTTTCGGTTCGCAACCTGATGACCCTGATCAGCTACTCCAAGGCGATGGCTTATTTTCGAGGCGGGCAGGAAGTCAGCCTTGAGGACGTGCGCCAGATCCTGCCGTTCGTGCTGCGCGACAAGCTCAGGCCCGATCCCGACGCTCCATTTTTTGCGATGCCGGAGAACGCGGCATTCAGGGTGGATTCCATCGGCTGGCTACGGCACGCGTTCGACCTGTCCTGCGAAGAGTATGATCGGTTGGATCTCGACCGCGACGATCCAGTCGCGAACATGTCGGACGAATTCGCGCTTGGTCTGGATGAGGTCAGCGAGCGTGAAGTGAGAGCGCGGCTGACGCGGATCGAGCGGTTGATCGGCGAGCGGGTGGAGGGACGCAAGCTTTACGGGTCGACCTATGACGACCTGCTGAAGCTGAAATACCTGCACCAGAGATACACCAACTATCTCCACTGGCTGGGCGCCAAGCGGTGAGCGTGTCAGCCGCGCTCTCGAAGGTTCTGGCGGCCGCCCGCCCGGCGTTCAACGCGCGGGTTGCTACGGTTCGGCGTGCGCAGAGCGGCTTCGATGAGCAGGTGTTTTCGGCAATCATCACCGATCTGCTCGACCCTGTCGCCGCGAGCGTCGAGGCCGTAGCGCCGGAGCGGACTGCAGCAGTCGTCCAGGCGGGCTTCGATATAGCGCTGACCCTGGCGGCGCGCCGCCTTGCCGGCCCGGGCGCCCGTCGCGATGTTGTCGACCGGCTATGGCGTGAGGTCATGCCCGGCCTCGCTGGTCCGATCTCGGAACGCCCTCGTGTTCTGCTGGGCGGCCTCACCAACGCCGTGCTCAACATTGCTGCAACATCCGGGGCGCGCCCCGGCGAGTGGCTGACCCTGATAGCAAACGCCGCTCCCCTCGCAGCCAGCGCCACGCTGCTCGAGATCGGACAGGTGCTCGCATGGCGAGCGGGAATGTCCCACTATCGAGACGGCGCCCTAAAGGCCGCAGATATACTTCCCCCGGCAACGGCGCTGGCCTTGCTGAGCGCGAAGGGCGATTGGACCAAGGTGCGCGCCCGCCTTGCCGAAGACCGCTGGTGGCGGCCCGATAGCGACAGCGCTGTGAGTGAAGACATTGCCATCGGCGGGTTCACCGGCTTCGGCGGACTCTTTCCGCAGCCGCCTAAGGTCCGTGTCGGGCCAGAGGGTTTCGTGGTCCGAAGTGGTGAGCGTACCCTGTTGCTTGTCGCCGACTGCTACGGAGCGACGCTGCACCCTGTTTCGGCGGAGAGTTTCGACGCCTTGCCGGATCGTCCTGCGGCGATGGACGCCAAGGGCGTGCGCGTCGGTGATCGCGTCGTGTCGCTGACAACTCCGCGCCAGGGACTTTCGACTGCCGCGGACAAGACAGCTGTCGTCGTTGCCTCGGACTATTCCTTTGAGTTGAAGGTGCTGCCGTGGCGGCGTCCGTGACAGAGGTTGCGCGAGATGATCTCACGCCGTGGCGCGAGGCGTGGCCTGTCGCGCTGGCCGCCTGGAGCCGCTTTACGCGGCTGCGCGATCCACGCCTCTGCTCGACAAGCGTAGACGCCGCCCGCGAAGGGCTCAGCGGTTCCTTCGCCATGATCCGCCTGGCCGACAAGAGCGTGGTCATCGACCTGGAGCAGGTCAAGGCGCTTGGGCTTGCTGACTACACTGTCGAAATTCTCGCACACGAGATCGGCCACCACGTCCTTGCTCCGGCGACGGCGAGCGACAGCTTCCGGCTGATCGCGCGCCTGCGCAAATCGCTGCCGACGCTGGAACGGCATGCGCCGATGATCGCAAACCTGTTCACCGATCTCCTGATCAACGACCGGCTGCAGCGCAGCGCAGGCCTGCGGATGGCGGACATCTACGCCAGGCTGCACCAGCCCGGGAGCGGCAAGCCGAGCCGTCTCTGGACGCTGTACATGGGCATTTATGAATCTCTCTGGGGTCTGCAGCATGGGTCGCTCGGCGGGCCAACGGACGACAAGGTCCTGCAAGGAGACGCCTGGCTCGGGGCGCGGCTGATCCGCGTCTATGCGCGCGACTGGTTGAAGGCGGCCGGCCGGTTCGGAGCGCTGGTGCTGCCTTATCTGGCCGAGGATATCGACAAGGACCGCGCACTCGCGGCCTGGCACGATACGCGCTCCGCCGCTCAAGGCAGCGAGCCGAGCGGCGGCCAGGACATTGAGAACGACGAGGCGGGCGGCGCGATCCATCCTTCACAGGATCCCCTCGTCACCGGCGATGAAGCCGCCGCGAAGCCCTTCGACAGCCCGCCCGCGGACACTGCCTCCAACGCCCGCACAGGCGGAGGCCAGAAGCGCGAGCCGTTCGAATACGGAGAAATCCTGCGCGCGGCCGGTATCAAGCTGAGCGATGAGGACATCGCCATCCGGTACTACCGCGAGCGCGCCTTGCCTCACCTGGTGTCCTTCCCGGTCCGCCCCGGAACGACCTCCGAGGAACCGCAGATGGAGGGGCTGGAGCCCTGGGAGATCGGCGCCTCGCTCGATGAGATCGCTTGGCTGGAAACCCTGGGGCAGTCGCCCGTAGTCGTGCCCGGCGTGACCACCGTGCGCCGCGTCTACGGCCTTGAGCCCGGCCCGCCTGGAAAACCCGAACCGGTGGACCTGGACCTCTATGTCGACAGCTCCGGCTCGATGCCCGATCCGCGCCGATTCACATCTTACCTCACCCTGGCAGGCGCAATCGTCGCCCTGTCCGCGCTGAAGGCGGGCGCGCGCGTGCAAGCGACTCTGTGGAGCGGCAAGTCCCAATGGCTTTCGACCAACGGCTTCGTCAGGAACGAACGTGCGATCCTCGGTGTCCTGACCGGCTTCTTCGGCGGCGCCACGCAATTCCCCATTCACCGCATGCGCGAGACCTATGCCGGCCGCAAGGCAAGCGACCGGCCGGTGCACATCCTGCAGATCTCCGACGACGGCATCACCACCATGTTCGACCAGGACGAGCGCGGCGGAAGCGGATGGGACATCGCGCGCCACGCACTCGAAGCGGCGCGGGGCGGCGGCACGATGGCGCTCAACCTGTACAGCACGCTGTCGTCGGAAAGCGCGGTCGGCCAGGCGTTGCGCCGCGCGAGCGAAGAGCAGGGCTGGGATATCCACCGCGTCAGCGACATGTCGCAGCTGACGGATTTCGCCCGCGCCTTCAGCCGGCGGCGCTATGGGAGCGGCGCATCGTGATCGTGCTCTGGCGCATCACCGAACGCTGCAACTTTGCCTGCGGCTTCTGCGCCTACGACAGGCGGCTCAAGCGCCCTCGCGCCGAGGTGAGCGAGGCTGACGCCTTGCGCCTCGGGGCAGTCGTGGCCGCTCACGGGCGAGCGAGCGGCCAGCGCGTGATGATCAGCTGGCTTGGCGGCGAGCCGCTCCTCTGGCCCCCGTTGTTTGCAGTATCGGAGGCTCTGCGGGCAGATGGTCTGGCGATCAGCCTGACAACCAATGGCAGCCTGCTGCATCTGCCCGAAGTGCAGGAGAAATTGCTGGCCACAGTCGACGAGCTCACGATCAGCGTCGATGCAGGGCAGGGTCTGCATGACCGGTTGCGCGGTTTCGGCGGCGCCTGGCGGCGTTGCCGCGAAGGAGTCTCCGCGTTGCGCCGCGCACGCGCATCCCGCGGCGGCGGACCAAGGCTGCGCGCCAATGTGGTGCTGATGCGTAGCACGTTGCCCGAGTTCGAAACGCTCTGCACCGACCTCGCAGCCTGGGGCATCGACGAAATCACCTTCAACCAGCTGGGCGGACGTGACCGTCCCGAGTTCTTCCCTGCCGAGCGCCTCACGCCCGAGGATATTGCCGCCCTGCGAAGTTGCGTTGATCGCCTGAAGGGCCCGCTGGCGGAGAGAGGCGTGCGCCTGTGTGCTGCGCCACGCTATCTCGACCGGCTAGACGCTGCCGCCGCCGATGATCCGTGGCCGGTGGATGAGTGCGGCATGGGCCAGGACTTCCTGTTCATCGACGAAGCGGGCCGCATCGCGCCCTGCAGCTTCAGCACCATGGAATATGGCGCGCCGATAGCTGATGTGCGCGCGGCGGACGATCTGGATCGGTTGCCAGCCCAGTTCCGCGCCGCCAAGAAAAAGGCGCCCTGCGCGGCATGCGCCGATTGCCCGTCAACTCAGGTTTCTGCAAAGTTCGGCACATGATCCTCGATCGTCTTGGCCCTCCACTCGAAAGTCTCATCCACCGGCTGGCCGAGACGCCGAGGGAATTCCTCGACGAGCCGCGGATCCAGGGCCGCGGCCAGGTGGCGGTCGCCGCCCTTGCGCATGATCTCATGGTCCGCCTGGGTCAGACGCCGTCCCCCGAATTTCTGGCGAGGTTCGAAGGCCGGGGCGCCGCCGAGCGCAATCGCCTGTCGCTCACGGCGGTGATGATCTGGCTTCTGTCCGACGACTGGTTCATCGAGCACGCAGAACTCGCGATGGATCTGCCGGGCCTGCTCACCGACACTGCAGCGAGCCTGGCGGAGGCAACCTCCGCCGAACGCTACACCAGCGATCCCGATCGCAGGGAAGAGCTGGCGCGTACAAGTCTCACCGCCTTCGGCTGTCATCCAGCCGGCGAGACGCCTCAGCAGGCCGTCGATCGCCTGACGGCGGTCAGCGGAGCAGAACGAAGGCGCCTGCTGCAAGCCAGCCGCGAGGCCGAGGAGCGGGCCAGGGCCGTGCGCGAAGCTCTGGTGCGCAAGGCGGCCCAGGAATCGGCTGACAAGTGGTCGCGCGAGTGAGCAAGGAACCGGACGACGCCGAACGCTATCCCACCCTGACCGACGCCGGCCGCCAGATGCTGCGCCGCCTCGTCGAGCATGACGCGGCGCCCATCTTTCGTAACCAGAGCGGCAACAGGCTGCTTGCCGAAGACCTTCCTGCGCTCAACGAGTTCGAGCGCGACGTGCTTGCTTCCCCGCTTGAATGGTCGCCAGGCGCTACGCCGCGCTGGTTGATGGATGTCCTCGCCCGGGCGCACGCCGAGATCCCATACTACCGCAGCCTCGGCCCGGCCCCGCAGCGCTTCGAGGACGTCATCCCCATCAGCCGCGCGGACCTTGCGGCAGACATCGCCCGCTTCGTTCCCGATCACGTGCCTGTCGATCGGCTGATCAATTTCCAGACCACCGGCACCACAGACCATCCGCTGCTCGTACCGTCTCACCCGGTAGTGGCGGCCCGCTACATCGCGTTCCATAAGCGCGCCCTGAACCGGTTTGGCGTCAAGCTGAGCCATGGCGCGGGTCAGGTGGGCGTCATCCTGCTGGGCTGCCAGCGCCGATGCTTCACCTATGTCTCAGTGACGCCGACGATGGATGAATCCGGTTTTGCCAAGATCAACCTCGATCCGGGCGACTGGCGCGATCCAGATGACCGCGCCCGCTATATCAACGCCATGGATCCCGAGATGATCGCAGGCGATCCGATCTCCTTCCAGGCTCTGCTGGATCTGCCGGTGACCGTCCGTCCGCGCGCGCTCCTCTCGGTCGCCATGATGCTCGCGGATGGACTGCACAAGCGCCTGCAAGAGCGCTTCGGCTGTCCGGTGCTCGACATCTATTCCATGAACGAGGTTGGCCCGATTGGGGTCTATGACGCGCAGGCCGGCGGCCACGTGCTGCTGCAGCCGCGGCTCTATGTC
Source organism: Hyphomonadaceae bacterium (assembly GCA_035995285.1). Lineage (GTDB taxonomy): Bacteria > Pseudomonadota > Alphaproteobacteria > Caulobacterales > Hyphomonadaceae > UBA7672. The sequence continues at coordinate 6,462 of DASYKO010000517.1, forward strand.
GAAATCCTCGACGCTTCAGGTCAGCCTGTGCCCATGGGTGAGCGCGGCGAGATCTGCGTATCAGGCGGGTTCAATTTCTGCCTGCCGCTGATCCGGTACCGAACCGGAGATACCGCCGCGCTTTCCACCTATCGCGGCGAGCTTGTGCTGGTCGATCTCTCCGCCCGCCGTCCGATCCGCTTCAGAACGGACAGCGGCGCCTGGCTCAACAACATCGATGTGAGCCACGCCCTAAAGCATCTACCCTTGGCGAGATTCGGTCTCCATCAGGGCGCCGACGGCGCGCTGACCCTGAAGCTGCCGCCCGATGGCGCGCCCCATGCCGGAACTGCGCTGGCCGCGCTACAGGAATTGTTCGGCGCCAGCCGCATCGCCCTGGCCTCGATCACGACCGACGACAAGATCCTGCAGTATGAAACAGAACTCCCAGGCGGTCTGGTCGAGTGATGTCTTCACTCGCCGTCGAACAAGCGTTCAGTGGCGAAGTTGATCGAAGAAGTTCCTCATAATCGTGACATGATCGCGTGAGGAGCCGTCGCCACCGACAGGCATGAAGGCGACAATCGATTTGCCGTCGGGCATGAGAGCATAGTTCGGCAGGACCGCCATGTCGATGAGTTTCCCCGGCATCCAGGCTTCGGGCTTCTCCGGAATGAAGGCGCTGCGTTCGATGCGATAGCGCACGCGCATGATGCGCTGGTCCAGCGTCTCATAGAAGAGATAGGGCCCGGTGCGCGACCATGCGGCAAGCCTTCCTCCGCCAACGGAAACCGTCGTGCTGAATCCGTTGTCCGGAAAGTGCCGGACATGGATGTTGGTCTCCCCGTCGATGGTTGCGACATGCGCCAGCCACGCGCCATCGGGCGAGAAGACCGGCTGGGTCTCCGTCGCCGCGGTGCCGTAGAAGAATTCCGGCGCTCCTGCTTTCGGCGATGGGCCGGTCGTATCGATCGGCAGGGTCCAGAGGTCGAGATGATGTCCGGGCGTATTCTTCTGGAAAGCCAGCCGCTTTCCGTCCGGCGACGCCGACCAATAATTCCCCGCAATGTCGAGCAGCGTTTGCGGTTCGCCCGACCCGTCGGCGAGCATCGCCACCAGTCGGTCCAGGCTGTTGTAGAGATAGAAGATGTGGCGCCCGTCCGCGGACCAGGCGGGCGAAGACGCCCCGCCGGGACCTGCAGAGAACTTGAACTTCGCCGCTGACTTCATGTCGTACGACCAGAGGTCATAGCTCGTGCCGTCCGCCTGCAGGTAAGCGAGATGGCGGCCGTCGGGTGAGATGCGGGGGAAAATGCGCCGGGCAGGCTCGCCCACCAGCGTCCGGGCGCGGCCGGCATCGTCGATCAGCTCGACGGTCGAAAGCCCGCCGGATCGGTTGCGCACATAGACAAGCGTGCCGTCGTCGGCAACGTCGAAACTGGTGGCGCCGAATGCCTCCAGGTAAGCCACGCCTTCCAGCACCAGCCGGGGCGCCCCGATCACCTCGGCCCGGTCGAGATCGAACTTCACGGCGTAAAGCTGTGGCCCGTCGGAATAGAGTATGTGTCCGCTGCGCAGATAACGCGCGTTCGTTCCACGCGCCACGAGGGTCTTTCGGCCCGTCCCGTCCAACCGGACAAAGTCGATGCTGCCGCCTGCATTATCCGTGGCAGCGGTGAACAGCACGCCCTTCTGATTGGGAAGCAGGTGCGGGAAGCGCAGCTCGCGCTTGTCCGGAGCAAAGTCGGCAAGCAAAACCGGCTTTCCGCCGGCTTCCGGCACGCGCCACAGACTGCTGCCCCCATCCCTGGTCACGATGATCTGGCCGTCTTCGCCCCAGCTACCGGAGAATGTCGACGCCGCCGGCGCCAGCGTCACCGGCGAGCCGCCGCCGTCGACCAATGTCTTCTTGAGCTCGCTGCCGGCAATGAAGGCGACCCATCGTCCGTCCGGCGACAGGAAAGGACTGAAAGCGCCGCCCGTGCCGGGCAGCTCGGTCGCCACGAGAGAATCCATGCGGCGGGAATAAAGGCGGGTCGTGCTGCCCTCCTTGCGGACAACCATCACCATCAGTTTGCCGTCTCGGGAAATCGCAAGATGTGTTCCCGCCGATTGGGAAATCTCCCCCGACGTGCCGAGCGCGAAATCGGCATTGAGAGGGACCGCAGCCGGCGCGATCTCGCCGGGTCCGGTCCGGCCCGCTCCGAGCTGAAAGAGGGCAAACACCGCCGCCGCCAGGAAGACGCCAAAGGCAACGAGAGCGGCGCTGCGAACAGAAAGAAGAGGCGAGGGTAGCGGCGCCGCCGCCATCGACCCGGCATCTGCTGGAGCATCGGCGCCAGACGCACGCTGGACGATAACCGGGACATAGCCTCCCGTTGGCAGCGAGATCACGATGCTGTCCTCGCGTCCCTCCGTGGCGTGATAGAGCGTCAACCGGCTGCGAAGGCGCGAGGCCTCGGCGCGGGCGATGGAATCGATCCGCGGATCGAACGTATCGCCGCGGCCAAGGCCATCGGCGCCGACCGTGTATTCCTTGAGCTGATCGGCCCGGCCGGACAGCAGCGCCTCGACCAGATACTGGAGCAGGTCCCGCGAGCGGCCGCCGCCGGCAAACGTCTTGCTCGCCAGGATTCGCTCCAGAGCGGCCCGAACCACGACCGGCGACAGGGCCGCGCCGTCCATGACCTGTTTCCCCCGAAGCCGCGTAACGCCTTGAATAAAGGGCGCACTTACGGCGCCGAGCGGCACGGTACCTATCCGCCGACCCTTTCGCAATGCGCTTTCGTCGGCATCGAACGAAAGCGGAGCCAGCAGCATGAGACGTCATCTTCCCATCCCTCAGTCCGGGCGGCGCCTTCGCCGCTTGGCTGCGATCGCAGCCTGTCTGGCTCTTTCGTTCGCCGCAGACACAGCAATGGCGCAGACGGGAAACCAGGGTGCGTTTCCCCGAACGGCCGATGGTCATCCTGACCTTCAAGGGGTCTGGACGACGCGTTGGGCAACGCCGCTGGAAAGGCCGCCGGGCATCGCGCTTGCCCTTTCGCCTGCCGAGGCAAGCCAGCTTTATACGCGCATCCTGAGCACCCCACGCGGAGATCCGGAAGAGGTCGCCGTCCGGCCGCCGGTGCAGCAGACCGAAGTCACCGGCCTTGTCACAATTGACGGCCAGGGCCGCTCCTCGCTCATCATCGATCCGCCCAACGGCCGCTTGCCCCTCACGCCAGAAGGGCGTGCGCGGTTGAGCAAAGCACCGCCCGGCGGCAATGCGGGCCTCGAGGGACCGGAAAGGCGCAGCACCACCGAACGTTGCCTGACGGGCGGGGCGGGCTACGCGCCACACCTTCCAATGCCCAGCAGCAATATCCGCCAGATCGCGCAGACCCCCGCCTACATCATGGTGCACACCGAAAGCTTCAGCATGGCTCGGGTCATTCCGCTTGGGCCCCAAGGCAGGCCGGCGCCGGCAAGGGGCGGATCATCCACCGGCCATTGGGAGGGCGACACGCTGGTCGTGGAAACATCCGGCTTCCCGGAAGCCGACGACATGCGCAGCGGCATTGTCGGCTCCTTTCCGATCTCTCCGCAGACCCGCATGACCGAACGCTTCATCCGCACTGGCCCGTACGAAATCCGCTACCGGTTCACGATCGAGGACCCGCTTCTGTACACCCAGGCCTGGACCGGAGAGTCCACGTTCGAACGCTCGGACGAGCGCATGTATGAATTCGCCTGCCACGAAGGCAATTACAGCATGTCCGGAATCCTCGGCGGCGCCCGCGCGGAGGAGCGGCATGCTGGTCGCAACTAGAATTGGAACGCAACAACGCCGCAGCAGTTTTTGCTGCTGCGGCGCAGATTGCAGTATTGGCGATCAGTACTTGATCGCCATTTCGATGCCGAACGTACGCGGCGCGTTGAGGTTGCCGTAATCGCCGATCGTGTTCCGGTTGGCGGCCGAGATGCGGTAGACATAGGTCTCGTCGAGCAGGTTGCGCGACCACAGCGTGAGGGTGGCGGTGGGTCCGCTGCCCATGTTGATGTCCGCCAGGGCAATGCTGCCGTTGACGATGAAGCTTTCATCGCCCTTGACCGCCACGTTCCTGACAGCCGTCGCCGTCGCGCCTGCCGACGAGGTGTCGACGAACTCCGACTGGAAGGAATACTGCGCGTCGGCGTAGTTGCCGTCGACGTGCGCACGCAGCGTCATGTTGCCAATCGGCTGTTCGTAGTTGGCGAACAGGGAGAAGGCGTTTTCCGGCGTATAGACGACGTTGACCGGGAAGGCCTGGCCTTGCTGGACGAAGTCGCTCGGGCCGGTGGCGAAGGGGAACGGCGCCGGCGGGATGTCGACCTTGGTGTAGGCGTAGGATCCGCCCAGGGTCAGGCCATCCGTCACCTCGAAGGTGAGATCGGCTTCCACGCCATCGATCTTCGAGGTGCCCGGCGCGTTCGCCGTTTCCTCGAAGTGAACGCCGGCGTTCGGGCCGGAGACTGCGACGCTGTCGAAGTCGATCTGCGTGTTATCGCGGTCCATGTGGTAGGCGGCCACGTTGAATGTGGCCCGGTTGTCGAAGAACTGCGACTTGAGGCCCGCTTCGTAGGCTTTCACTTCTTCAGAGCCGAAGGCGCGGAAGGTGCCCGAGCGCGCGTTGGCGCCGCCGGCGCGGAAGCCGGTCGAATACTTGGCGTAGACATTCACGTCGTCGTTGACGTCGTAGGCAACGGTCACGAGCGGATCGAACCGGCTGTCGTCATAGTCCAGGTTGAAATTGACGTTCTGGTTGTTCGCCCGATCCATGTTCCCCTCGCGGGTGTCCTGGGTCCAGCGGCCGCCGGCCGTGATGTGCAGCGGATCGATCGGGCTCCAGGTCGCCTGGCCGTAGGCGGCGAAGCTGTCGGAGTCGGCGCGCGAGCGGCGGGTGATGAGGCGGGCGCCGTATTCCCAGCCCTGGTTCGCGGAGGTGATCGCCCCCGTGCCGAACGTGCCGGTCGACGAACGGATCGTGAAGCCTGTGCCATCAGCGTTCCAGATGTTGGTGAACGGGGTCGCCGCCGATTCTTTCGCGTGCTCGGTGAAGTAGTAGAGGCCGGCCACGAAGTCGAAGTTCTTGCCGATGTTGCCGACAGCCTGCAGTTCCTGGCTGTACTGGTACTGGTAGAGGTCGGACAGGCTATAGCGGCCGAATTCGGCGCCGGGTGCGAAGACGTTGCGGCTCTCGATGCCCGAATTGTCCCACTGGTTGGTGGCGACGGCATGCGCGGCGGTGATGGAGCGCAGTTCGATGTCGTCGGTCAGGTCCCACTTGACCGTGAGCGTGGCGCCACCGGTCTTGTCGATGCTGGGTTGCTGAACAGCGCCGAGGCCGACCTCCTGGCGATCCGTGCCGACGTGGATCAGCGGCGAGAGCGCGTTGATCGTGCCGATCGGTGCGCCGGCTGCGGCGCCGGATCCGGCCGGGTTCACCGCGGGAATCGTGCCGATCGGGCGAACGGTCCTGCCGTAGACATTGTAGTTGAGCAGCTGGCTGTAGAACGGGGTGTTCTCGTCTTCGGCGTAGTCCACCGCGAGTTCGGCGCTGAAGCCGTCGGCGGGCTTCCACAGGCCGGTGAGGCGGCCGCCGGTGCGGTCATACTGGTTCCAGCCGGCTTGGCCGGCCAGGGGGTTCTTGGTGGTGGGATCCTGGTGCTGGACAATGCCGTCGAACTTGAGCGACAGGCCGCCGAACTCCTGGAAGTTCTGGTGGATCTCGCCGGAGTATGAGCCGAAATTCCCGAAGCCTGATTTGACCGTGCCTCCGAACTCGCCGGTGGGAGCCTTGGTCACGATCGACAGGGCGCCGCCCTCGGTGTTGCGGCCGAACAGCGTGCCTTGCGGGCCGCGCAGGACTTCAATGCGCTCCACGTCGAACAGGGCGGCGTTGAGGCCTTGCGAGCGGCCGAGATAGACACCGTCGATGTAGGTGCCGACGCCGCTGTCGCGGGCGGTCTGGTTCTGGTCGAATGGAACGATACCCCGCATTCCGATCGTGAGAGCCGACTGGCGCGCTTCGAACGTGGCGACGCGCAGGCTGGGCACGATGCCGTCCGAGAGGTTGTAGAGCGACTGGATGTGGTTGTCTTCGATGAGGGTCGGGCTGATCACCGCGATGGCGATCGGAGTATCCTGCAGATCGGTTTCGCGCTTGAGAGCGGTCACGATGATACGATCCGCAGGCGCATCTTCCTCCGCAGGCGCGGTTTCGGGGGCATCGGCGCTATCGGTGACCGCAGGTCCGCTGTCGGGCGCCGACTGGGCGATAGCCGGCAGGCTTGTCGTGAGGAAAGCCACGCTGCCGAGCAGCAAGTTTCGGGCGAGCCCGGATCCGATTTTCATGAAAACCCCGTACCGTTGGTTGAACGCGGGGTTCGATACCGGTGCGCAATGACGCGCTGCCCTCAGCAATGTCGCTTCTGTCGATCAGGAGTGTAATAGATTTGCGTCAGCCGCCGTGGAGCAACGAGATAATCGTGCATCTATCGGGCTGCGGCGCGGTAAGTGCCGTGAGGACACACCCTCAGATCAAATGGCGATTCACCTGGGGAGAACCAGCGAGCGCCGGCCGCCGCTCAGTCCTGCTGCGTCGAGATGCGGAATCCGACGCTCCGGATCACCTGGATCATCGCAGGAGCGCCGCTGTCCTCCAGCGCCTTGCGCAGGCGGCCGATCTGGACATCGACGACGCGCGTCCGGGGATCGAAGTTGTAGCCCCAGACCTGATCCAGAAGCTCGGACCGCGTGACGATCTTTTCCTTGTTCTCCAGCAGCACCCGGAGAACTTCGAATTCCCGCTTGCGCAGCTCCACCTTCACGCCATTGACCGTGGTGGTGTGCTCTTCCAGCTCCATCTCGATGACGCCGCAGACAAGCGTGCGTTTGCGCGAGGCTAGGGGACCGTCAAGCAGCCGTTTCAACCGGAATTCCAGTTCAACGAAGGTGAACGGCTTCACCAGATAGTCCTGGGCGCCCGCCTCGATCCCGGCCGCCCGGTCCACGGCGCTGGCGAGGCTGGACACCACCAGCACAGGGGATTTGACGCCGTTCGAACGCATCTCGCGAATCGCCGCCAGGCCATCGCCGCCTGGAAGGTTCCGGTCGAGCGTTATGACGTCGTAGGAATTCCTGCTCGCCTTGCTGAGCGCTTCTGCAGCAGTCGATACGGTGTCTACCGAGCAATCCGAATAGCTCAGGCCGACCTTTAGAAAACGCGCATCAGCCAGATCGTCTTCGACCACGAGAACGCGGATTGTCGAGGATGGCGCCTCTTCGGACAAGCGCGAGCCTTCACCGAGGCCTGGGGAAGAAACGTCCATCGTCACGCTCGAACTGGCGCCGCCCAGCCCCGCTGTTGCGCGCGGGAGAGGGAAGTGTATCGGTTTCGTCACATGAACGCCGGGACGTTGACAGATTTGTGTCAGTCTCCACCCTTCGTGTGCGGCAATGTGTGGCGTCATGCCGTCGCTGTTTTGAATTTCGGTATCTGCCCGCCTAGCGGCGTCTGGCTTACAGCGTTCACATGAGCGAGCCTGACAACCCAAAAGTCTGGATCCGGACATTCGCCCTGTCGATTGTCGCTGCAGTGACGGCGCTGGTCGTCGTCACGGCTGTGGCTGCCGTCTGGTTCGTCGAGTCGAGAAGCCGCGATCTCTTCCTGCAGCAATACTCCCGCCAGCTCGATGAAACCCTGAACCTTCTCCAGGACAGCAGCACGGAGGAGGGGCGCGACGGCCTGCTCAGGTCCATCGGGCGCCGGGCCGATGCGTATCCGACGGAATACTGCGCCGCGCGCGACGCCTCCGGCAAGGTCGTCGCTGGCGACGTTGCCGCGTGGCCCGACGGGCTTGGCTCCGACGTTCGCCTCCTCCAGACCCGGATCGGACCCGACAGCCACGATGTCGTTCTCGCCTCCCGGCGGATCGGCGACATCGATGTCATGATCGGAATGGACAACGACGCGCTCTTCCAGCTCCAGAAACAGGTGCTGGGCTTCGTCTGGATCGCGGGCGCAGTCCTCATTGCCATGAGCGTGGCGATCGCCGGCATGCTGACGGCCTACGTGCTGCGGCGGGTGGACGCCGTCGCGATGTCAGCCGAGCGCGTGCTCAACGGCGACTACTCGGCGCGGCTGGACAATGATGCCGGTGGCCCGTTCGGCGCCATCAGCCTCGCGCTGAACCGGATGCTGCGCCACAACGAGCGTCTCATCCTGAGCCTTCGCGCCGTCACCGACAGCCTGGCCCACGACCTCCGCCCGCCGCTCACCCGCGCCCGGGAAGCCGTCGTCAGGGGCGCGGCAAGCAACGACGCGGACGTCATGCGCAACGCCTTGGATCAGGCGACAGTCCAGATCGACCGCGCCATGACCTCGTTTTCATCCCTGATCGAGATTGCGCGGATGCAGGGGGAAAACTCGAAAGTCGCAACAACGCGGATCGACATCAGCGAACTCCTGACCGACGCGGCCGAGCATTTCGAGCCGGTCGCCGAGGAACGCGGCGTGCAGCTCACTGTGAAAGCGGCGCTCATCAGCGTGTCAGGCCTCAAACCGATCCTGATGCAGGCGGTCATCAACCTGATCGACAACGCCCTCAAGCACGCACCCCGGGGCTCATCCGTGGAAGCCGGCGCCTACGGAGAAGACGAAACGATCGTGATCTATGTCTCGGATTCCGGGCCCGGCATCCCGGCAGGCATGCAGGACAGCGTCGTCAAACGCTTCGTGCGCGGTCCCGCAGATGGCGAGGATGTCGTCCAGGGCCTCGGTCTCGGCCTGGCCATCGTGCAAGCCTGCGCCCAGCTCCACGACGGCCGCCTGGAACTGCTCGACAATACCCCCGGCCTCAATGCGAGGATCGTCTTGCGCAATAGCGCATCCACGGGGGTGGCGCCGTGAGAGCCGAAATTCTCGACGAGGGAGGAGTGGTACAGCCTCTCAGGCTTGAACTGAGGACCTTCGGTTCCACAAACCGACGCTCTAACCAACTGAGCTAAGGCTGCACTGTGACGGGGTCTTAGGGCGTCCCGCCTTTTCCTGCAATCCGTCGGTTTGCGCCGCTGTGGAAAATGCGTGGAAACACCCACTCATCGGACAGATGAGTCCTGGAAAATGAAGGGTTTTCAGGCAATTAGTTCCCGAACAGCTTTCCAAGCGCCTTCTTGGCCTCGTCTTTCGCCTTTTCCTCGACCGTCTTTGGCTTCTGGGCAGGCGTTTCCGCAGGCTTGGCCGCCTCCGGCGCAGGTGTAGCGGGCGCTGCCTGTTCCGCGGGAGCGGGGGCAGGGGTCGCGGCCGGCGCCTTGCCGCCCTTGCCGAGAAGGTCGCCGAGTTTGTTGCCCAGGTTCTTCTGCAACTCGTCCTGGATCTCGTTGGTGACCTTCGTCTTCACGTCGCCCACCGCCTTCTTGGCGAGCCAGTCCCAGTCGAGGTTCAGCTGCACCCCGTTCCATCCGCCCGAAAGCTTCACGGGCAGCCCATAGCCGTTGAGGCCCTGCTTCTTGTCCTTGAACTCGGGGAAGAGGCTCAGCGAGAGCTTCTGCTTGCCGACATCGAGCGAGCCGCCTCCGGAGACGATGAACGCGCCCGAATCCATCTTCAAATCGGCCATCGCCGCCACGCCATCCTTCATCGCGAACGAGGCGCCGAGATTGTTGAAAGTGGTCTTCTGGTCCTTGCCGAAGGCCGCCAGCGAGATCGTCTTGCTCGACAGGGCAGTCTTCGCCGCATTGCCCAGCTCGGTGAGGTTCACCCCCGAGATCGCTCCATTGTCGAATCCGAACTTGCCTGCGCCGCCCAGCGAAGACATCAGCGCCTGCACGGTGGAGCCCG
>DASYKO010000518.1:0-12594 GCA_035995285.1 Hyphomonadaceae bacterium
CAGGTCGAGATGCCGCTGCGGCCGAGGCCGAAGACAGCGACATCCTTCCCTTCGTATGCGCGAACCGGGATCAAGCGTTCCTCACCTCAGCTTCAGCGTGGCGAGGCCCGCAAGGGCGAGCAGGAAGGCGATGATCCAGAAGCGGATGACAACGGTGGCTTCCGACCATCCCTCTTTCTCGAAATGGTGGTGGATGGGCGCCATCTTGAAGAAGCGCTTGCCGCCCGTCGCCTTGAAGTAGAGGACCTGGATCATCACCGAGAGCGCCTCGATGACGAAGAGCCCGCCGACGATGGCCAGCACAAGTTCGTGCTTCACGCACACCGCCATCGAGCCGAGACAACCGCCGAGGGCGAGCGAACCGGTGTCGCCCATGAAGACCTTGGCAGGCGGCGCGTTGTACCAGAGGAAGCCGAGGCCTCCACCCACGAGCGAGCCCATCACCACGGAAAGCTCGGCCGTGCCCGGCGTCGGCGTCAGCAGGAGATAGTCGGCAAAGCGCGGCGTGCCGGTGGCATAGGCGATGAAGCCGAACGTGGCGCCCGCGATCATCACTGGACCGATGGCGAGGCCATCGAGACCATCCGTGAAGTTCACGGCGTTGCCCGCGCCGACGATCACGAAGGCCCCGAAGGCGACGAAGCCCCAGATCGTGAGATCGAGCAGGAAGTTCTTGAGGAAGGGCAGCGCCAGCGACGTCTCAAAGTGCGCCGGCGGCGGCTCGGAGAGATTGCCCGCAGCCACGGCCTCGTTGACCATGTGGGGGGCGACCTGGGTGATCCAGTAGGCGGCGCCCGCCGCGATCGCGAACTCCATCAACAGGCGGATCTTGCCCGAAAGGCCGGCCGTGCCCTTCTTGGTGACCTTCTGGTAGTCGTCGATGAACCCGACGGCGCCGAAGCCGATCGTGGTGAGCAGCACGATCCACACATACTGGTTGCGCAGGTCGGCCCAGAGCAGCGTGCCGGCCGCGATGCCGAACAGGATGAGGAAGCCGCCCATGGTGGGCGTGCCCTTCTTCGACTGGTGCGAGGCCGGGCCGTCTTCGCGGATCGGCTGTCCCTTGCCCTGCCGCGCGCGCAGCCAGAGGATCATCGGGTGGCCGAAGATGAGCGTGAGGATCAGCCCCGTCGTCAGCGCGAGGCCGACGCGGAAGGTGATATAGCTGAACAGGTTGAGGTCGCCCGAATAGGGCGAGAGAAGTTCATACAGCATCCGTCGCCCCTGTCGCTTTCTGCGGCGCAGTCGCGACGCTTTCGCTCATTTTCCTGAGCGCGGCCCCGACCTTGGCCATGCCTGATGCATTCGAGCCTTTGATCAAGATGGCGTCGCCGGATTTCAACCAGCTTTTGACGACCTCGGCGGCTTGATCCGGCCCCATGACATGCTCGACATGAATCGCCTTGTTGCGATTGGCGAGCTCTTCGGCCAGGTGCTTCATCTCGCCGCCGGAAAGAACAGCCGCGGAGACATTCGCTGCGACGATCGGTCCGGCGAGGCCAGCGTGCAGCGCGGCGCTGCCTTCGCCGAGTTCGCGCATCTCGCCGAGTGCGACAATCTTGCGCCCGGGACGGCGCGAGAAGCCCTCGATCGCAGCCCGCATCGATTCCGGATTGGCGTTGTAGGCGTCATCCACAAGCACGGCCTCGCCCCCGCCGGGAAGCGTCAGTGTCTCCGCCGTCCCGCGCCCCGCTGGCGGCGCATATCCGTTAAGCGCTTCGGCGGCAGCCTTGGGCGCGACGTTGGAGAGTGCAGCAGCAAGCAGCGCCAGCGCCGCGTTCGCCGCCCAGTGCTCGCCCACCGCATCGAGCACGACTTCGACATGCGTCCCCATCACATCGATCTCGATGCGCGAACGATGCCCGTCCGTCTCGTAGTAGACCGGCGTCGCGCTCCTGGCCCCGCGCCCGCCGCCATAGCAGTAGATCTCGGCAGACGGCTGCAGCCGCAGCGCCGCCGCGTTCAGCCGCGCGAAGAAATAGTCCTTCTCCGGCAGGATCGCCGCCCCGCCCGGCTCGAGCCCGGCGAAGATGTCGGCTTTCTCGTCGGCGATGGCCTCAACCGAATGCATGCCCTGCAGGTGGGCTGGCGCGATGCGCGTGATCATCGCCACCTGCGGCCGCACCATTTTCGAGCGCGGCGCGATCTCGCCCGGCGTGTTCATGCCGATCTCGAAGATCGCGCGTTCCGTCTCGCGATGCATGCGCGCCAGCGTCAGCGGCACGCCCCAATGATTGTTGAACGACTTGTCCGACCAGTGCGCCCGCCCGGCGGCGCGATAGATGCGCGCCAGCATCTCCTTCACGCTGGTCTTGCCGACCGAACCGGTGACCGCCGCGTTGATCCCCGAATTGCGCGCCCGCGCCGCCAGGCCCAGCTGTTCCAGCCCGCCCAGCACGTCATCGACCATCAGGCCGGGATGCCCGCCCAGCACGTCGCGCGAGACCAGAGCAGCCTCGGCCCCGGCCGCGAACGCATTGCCCACGAAGTCATGCCCGTCGCGCACATCCTTCAGCGCCACGAACATGTCGCCCGGTTTGATCGAGCGCGTGTCGATCGAAACGCCATTGACCGCCCAGGTCCCCAGCGCCTTGCCGCCGGAGGCTTTCGCGGCTTCCTCGGATGTCCACAGCGGTGTCATGTTCGCATCAATCATCAGGCCGCTCCCTCTTCGGCCAGCGCCTTGCGCGCCACATCGAAGTCCGAGAACGGGATGGTGACGCCCTTCACGATCTGTCCGGTCTCATGACCCTTGCCCGCGATCAGCAGCGCATCGCCCGCCTTCAGCCGCTTGATCCCTTCGAAGATCGCCGAGGCGCGGTCGCCGATCTCGCTCGCATCCGGCGCGCCCTTCTTGATCGCCGCACGGATCTTGGCCGGCTCTTCCGAGCGCGGATTGTCGTCGGTGACGATCACTTCGTCCGCCAGCCGACGCGCCACATCGCCCATGATCGGCCGCTTGGTCGCATCGCGGTCCCCGCCGCAGCCGAACACCACGATCAGCTTGCCCCGCACATGCGGCCGCGCGGCGCGCAGGAGAACGTTGAGCCCATCCGGAGTGTGGGCGTAGTCGACAAACACCGGCGCTTTCGCAGCGGTCTGCCCCACCAGCTCCAGCCGTCCATGCACGCCATTGAGCTTGCCCAGCCCGTCGAGGATCGCGTTCACATCATCGCCCAGCGACAGCGCGATGCCCGCCGCGCACAGCGCATTCAGCGCCTGGAATTCGCCGATGAGAGGAAGGTGGACGGTACGCTCGTTCGCGCCATCATCGCCCCACTGGATCACCAGGTCCTGCCCCGTCCCGCGCGGCAGCGCCTCGGAGATCCGCAGATCCCGCCCGCGCCAGCCCACCGTGAACGGCTTGAGGCCCGCAGCCTTCGCCGCCGCCTGGAACGTCTCGAGCTCAGGCGAGTCCGCATTGATCACCGCCGGCTGGCCCTTGGGTAGCAGCTCGGTGAACAGCCGCATCTTGGCGCGTCGGTAGTCCTCGAAATCCTTGTGGTAGTCGAGATGGTCCTGCGTGAGGTTGGTGAATGCCCCCGCCGACAGCTTCACCGCATCGAGCCTGTACTGCGACAGCCCGTGCGAGGAAGCTTCCATAGCCAGATGCGTCACGCCTTCGCGCGCCAGCTTGTCGAGCGTCTCATGGATCGCCACCGGATCGGGCGTCGTGTGCCCGAGATCGACACTGCCCGACGGACCGATCGCGCCCAGCGTGCCCATGGATGCCGCCTTGCGGCCCATGCCCGCCCAGATCTGGCGCAGGAAGTCGACCGTAGAGCTCTTGCCGTTGGTGCCCGTCACCGCCGCGACGACCGCGGGCTGGTTCGGATAGAACGCCGCCGACGCCTTCGCGAGCGCCAGCCGCGGTTCGTTCGACAGCACCGCCGGCACGCTCCACGAGCCAGCACGGTCATCCGTCAGGATGGCAGAAGCGCCCGACAGAATCGCCCCATCGATATACTCGCGGCCATCCTTGGCCACGCCCTGCAGCGCCGCGAACAGGAAGCCCGGCTTCACCTTGCGGCTGTCCGCGGTGAGACCCTTGATCTCCACGCTGCCAGCATCCGCCGGCGCATCCGGGATGAGCTTGTCGAGTTTCATTGCGTCACGGCCTCCGAAGCGCGCAGGCTCGACGCCTCCACCCTGGAGGTCTCGAGCACAGGCTGCACGTCCAGAAGCGGAGCGGCGCGCGCGATCACTTTTCCCGCGATCGTTGCAGCGGTGTAGGCCGCCGTGCGCTTGTCGCCCGTTCTGGGCTGGGCCTCGTCTAGCATGACGAGCACGACGAATTGAGGGCGCGATGCCGGGAAAACAGCGGCGAAGGACGTGATGTTCCTTTCGCTATCGTAACCATCCGGCCCGATCTTCTCGGCCGTGCCGGTCTTGCCTGCCACGTCATAGCCCGCAGCATTGGCGTTGGCCCCCGTGCCACGCGTGACAACCTCGCGCAGCATCGAGAGCACGGTCTGCGCCGTCGCCTTCGTCATCACGCGCTTCTTCTCGATCTTCGTCACGTCGACCAGGTTTGCCTTCGGATCGAGGAACAGCGGCTCGACATATTCCCCGCCATTGGCGAATGGCGTGTACGCCATCGCGAACGCCAGCGGGCTCACGGCAAGGCCATGGCCATAGCTGATCGTGGCGGAGGCCAGCGCATCCCACTCCGGCGGCGGCATCGGCGCTGCCGACTGCGGCCCGTCATAGGACAGGCGCGACAACAGGCCGACCTTCGACAGGAAATCCTTCTGCTTCTCCGCGCCCAGCTTCTTTGCGATCTCGACCGCGCCGACGTTGGAGGAATAGGCGATGATGTCTGCCGCGGTGACAGCCTGCGGATGCTGCAGCGGATCATGATCCTTGATCGGCGTCGCCCCGACGCGGATCGGCTTGGAGACATCGAACGTCTCGGTGGTGGACAGCACGCCGGCATCCAGCGCCGCGGCAACGGTCAGCGGCTTGTAGATCGAGCCCAGCTCGTAAGTCGCCCCGATCGCCCGGTTCAGCTTGGCCGCTTCCGAGCGGCCCTGCGGATGGTTGGGATCGACGGCCGGCCAGGACGCAATCGCACGCACTTCGCCGGTTGCGGCATCGAGCACGATGCCCGCCCCGCCCTTCATGTCGAAATCGGCAAAGGCCGTCTCGAGCTCGTCCTCCAGCGTGTGTTGCACGCCCGCGTCCAAGGTGACTTTCAGCGGCGCACCGCCCTTCGACAGCCGATCGTTGAAGGCAAGCTCCGCCCCCTCGACGCCCTTGCCATCAACATCGGTGAAGCCGAGGAAGTGGCCCGCGAGGCTGCCCCGCGGATAGACGCGCCGCGTCTCCTGCTGGAATTGCAGGCCTTCAAGGCCGAGGTCGAACACGGCCTGTTTCTGCCGCGGCGTGATCCCGCGCTGGATCCAGACGAAATGACGGTCGGTATCGGAAAGCCGCTTGGTGAGGTCAGCCACATCGATGCCCGGCAGCACGGAGGCGATCGAGGTCGCCACTTCCTTGCCATCCCACACCGCGCGCGGATCGGCGGCGATCGACCAGACAGCCAGCGACGTCGCCATGATCTCGCCCTTGCGGTCGACGATGTCGGCGCGGCGCACGCTCTCGGCGACGGCGTTGTTGAGCCCCTTGCTGGGTCCATTCACGGCGACATAAGCCGAACGGCCGACGATGACGACGAACAGCAGAGCCAGCGCGCCCGCGATCAAACGCGCGCGCCTTGGCCCCCACCTGTCTTCGTATGGCCGGCCCCGGAGGCTCATCCTTTAGGCTTGCCTCCGGCTTTCTTGTCGTCAGCAGGCGCCTCGGCGGCCGCATCCGGCAGCCGCACCTGTTCCTCGCCCAGCCGGCGCGACAGCGCCTCAGGCGCGGTGAACTGCTCAGGCTGCGCGGGCTGCATGTTCAGCTTCTCGTGCGCGATCGGCCCGATGCGCTCGGGCCGCGTAAGATAGGCCTCTTCGGCTTTCAGCACGGAGATCTCTTCGGTGACCTTGCGGGCTTCCGCCTGCAGGCCCTCGATCTTCGTCTCGGTCTCTTCCGCGCCGAGCTTGGCGCGATAGACGCTCACGGCGAGCACGGCGACAATCAGTCCGCCAACGATCAGCAAGCGCTTCATCACGCAACTCCTTCGATCTGATGCAGCCCCGGCAGGCGCGGCATGTCGCCTTCCACCGGCTTCACCCAGGCCGGCGCCTCGGTCCGCAGCGCCCAGCGCAGGCGCGCCGAACGCGAACGCGGATTGGCCTCCGTCTCTTCATCGGACGGCTCGATTGGCCGCCGCTCCAGCAGCTCGAATGTCGGGGTGTCGCCCTTGGGGCTGCCCGGCACATGGCGCGAGGCCCCGGGCGCATGACCCGACCGGTCGCGCAGGAACGTCTTGACGATGCGGTCCTCGATTGAATGGAAGGTTACGACGACCAGCCGTCCGCCCGGTTTCAGCACACGCTCGGCCGCGGCAAGCGCCCGCACCAGCTCGCCATGCTCGTCATTCACCCACATGCGCAGGCCCTGGAAGGAGCGCGTGGCAGGGTGCGTCGGCTTGCCTCGCCGCCCGCCCAGCGAGCGCTCGATGGTCTCTGCGAGCTCAAGCGTGGTCTCGAACGGCTTGGAATGGCGGCGGTAGACGATGCCTTTGGCGACGCGGCGCGCCGACGTCTCCTCGCCGAGGAAATGGAAGATGTCGGCCAGCTCCGCTTCGGAGAGGCGGTTCACGGCGTCTGCCGCCGTCGGCCCGCGCTTTTCCATGCGCATGTCGAGCGGGCCATCGCGCATGAACGAGAAGCCGCGATCGGCCTCGTCGATCTGGAAGGAAGACACGCCAAGATCGAACATCACGCCATCGACCTCGTCGTAACCGGCCGCGCGCACGATGGAATCGAGTTCGGAGAACTTGCCCG
Source organism: Hyphomonadaceae bacterium (assembly GCA_035995285.1). Lineage (GTDB taxonomy): Bacteria > Pseudomonadota > Alphaproteobacteria > Caulobacterales > Hyphomonadaceae > UBA7672. Next base: position 6,894 of record DASYKO010000518.1, read on the forward strand.
GCGCCGGGATGAGCCGCGGGTCCCTGCCCGCATGGGCCCAGGCGCGCTCCATCGCCTCGGGGTCGCGGTCGACCGCGAGAATGGTGCAGTTGGCAATCGCCAGCGCCGCCTTCGAGTATCCGCCTCCGCCATAGGTCGCATCGACCATGATGGCGCCGTCGACGGGCGCGAGCCCCTCGATCACCTTCTCCACCAGCACCGGCACATGGCCCGACGCGGCGGAGGTGAGGTTCAGGTCTTCGCTCATTCGAAGCCCCGCCGCGGAAGCGGCGGCTCATCTTCAGGCGGCGTGTCGCTCGCGCCGTTATTGCTGTGGCCGTTCGGCTTCGCGTGGCCTTGCTGGGAATGGTTGGGCTTCGACTTGAGAAGCCCGAGGCTCTCGATCGCGAGCTGGCGCAGTTCCGCCCGCATCGCTTCGTAGCGGGCCGGCTCCCAGATCTGGAAACGGTCGCCGGCGCCGACGATGCGCACCTTGTCGGTGATGCCCGCCTTCGCCATCAGCGCCGCGTCCAGCACGATCCGTCCGCCTTCATCGAGCCTCGCCGGCGTCATGTCTCCGAGGATGACGGTCGCCAGCGCAAAGCGCCTGCGGTCCATCAGGTCGAGATCGGAAATGGAGGCTTCGAAGTGGTCGACCAGGGCTTGTCCACAGCCCTCGATGCAGGGCTTGTCGAGCGACTCCCACAGGTAGACGCTCTCCTGTCCGCCGAGTGATTTGCGGAAGAGTGCGGGGATCGAAACCCGCTTCTTGACGTCAACGCTGCTCTCGAAATTGGAGAGAAACATACCCCGATTTGCCCGCTAAGCGCTTGAACCACACGGCCCCGCGCACCCTTTGAAAAGTCCGGCCACAGCGCCCCTGCCATGGAGGCTCGGGGATAACATGGGAGGACATGGGAAACAACGGGACTTAATGGGTCTTAACCTTTCGGACCCTTTGATTTCAGGAACAAAACGCGCATCTGCGCCCGTCCATGGGACGGTTATGGGGAGAGGGTGTGGATAAGTGGTTAGCGAGGTGTGAATGGCCCTGTCGCACCCCCCGGATTCCACGGGGATTCCCTGCGGTGGATGGCCTCCGGCAATCTATTCACAGGTGAGTGGTTAATTCGGGCGGCTTCCGGCCCCGCCATTAGCCCAGCTATCGATCAGGCGGCCTGTAAGCCGGGTTCTGTCCCGCACTCTCCAATCCGAAGACTGGGCGAATGCATGGGCGACCATTCCTCTGGGATGGCCCTTGCGGACCACCTCACGCAACCAACCCGGACGGAACGCTATGGCGCGCCTGTCCCGGCTTGCACCGGAACGCCCGTCCCTATTCGGTCTTGCTCCAGGCGGGGCTTGCCTTGCCATCCCTGTCACCAGGAACGCGGTGGGCTCTTACCCCACCCTTTCACCCTTACCCCCCAGGCGAACCCGAAAGGCGGTTTGCTTTCTGTGGCGCTATCCCTCGGCTCATCGGTTGCCCAACTCACCGGGCGGACGTTATCCGCCGCCTTGCCATCGTGGAGCCCGGACTTTCCTCGAAGGAGTTGCCTCCCCCGCGGCCGCCCAGCCACCTGATCGATTGGGACAGTTTAGACCAGGACGGGCTTGGGTGGAAGCGCACCTTGGTTGGGAGGCGCACATCCCTACTGAAAGATGATCGGCAGGTTGCGTTCAACAGCCACTCGGGCCAGGCGAGCAATTCGCTCCACCGCAAACTCGCCATCCACATCGATGAACGATTCGAAGGCAGAGCCAGGCGTGAGCCCGATGGATTTCGCGACCATCTTTTGCCAAGCCGAGCCAAAGGGTATTGCGGGCTGACTCTTCATCTCCGCCGCAATTGTCGCCAATTCCGCCGTCAGCTTCCGGCAATCGGACACTGACCACTCGCCGTCGCAATCGGAGTGCATGACGAAGGTCGGGAAGCGGCTTCCAGCCCGCTCGTCTTCCAGAGTATCGACAACATGGTCGCGCAACGCATTGTAGTCCGCGTATAACCCCAGCTCTACGCCATCCACCTCGTCATCGCCGTCGAACACCGCGAGATAGAGGCCCATCTAGAAGTCCTCTCGCACAACTGAACGCTTGCACACCGCCAGCAACGCGGTCAGCCCTTCACTGAACTCGCAATGAGCGGGCACCTTCAGCACGAGCTTCATGCCCTGGTCGACGGCGCGAAAAGCCAACAGCCTGATCTGATATGTTGGCCGCAGCAGCGCGACCTTTTTCATCAGATACATCGTGTTGAATTTCTGCGCATCGGGCATGGCCGAACGAAGGACCTGATGACGGGTGTACTTTTGCTCCATCGACCGGCTATCCCCCGGAAGCAGCCTTAACTCGACACCCTAGAACCTACCCGCCTAGCAGCTCTTGTGCTCGGCGTTGCCGTCGCGGGCCGGGAGCGAATGGAGATATTCGCCCATCGCCGCTGCATCCTCCGGGGAATAATTCATGGTGGAGGCGAGAACCTCCTTCATGCCCGGCGGCTCGTTGAAGCACTTGTCGGCGCCCGACGTCAGGAAGTCGGCGATGTCCTGCGCGCTCCAGTCGCCAATGCCGTCCTTGGAGGGCGTGATGTTGGTGGCAAAGCGCCCGCCCTTCTCGAGGTTCGGCGCGCCCGAATATTCCTTGCCTGCCTCCACGCCGCCCAGGCCGTTGCGCGGGCTATGGCATTCGGCGCAGTGGGCCGGGCCCTCGGTCAGATACTTGCCGCGGTTCCAGCTATCCGTCTGCTTGGGATCCGCCACGAACTCCTGCGGCTTGAAATAGAGGAACTTCCAGCCACCGACCGCGAGCCGGATGTTGAACGGGAAGTTCATCTCGTGCGGCTTGTTCGGCGCCGGATCCGCCGGCAGCGTCATCATGTACGCATAAAGGTCACGCACGTCCGACGTCTTGAGCAGGCTGTAGGACGAATACGGGATGGCCGGATAAAGGTGCTCGCCATTCTTCCCCGTCCCGCGCTTGATGGCGTTGGCGAACTCGACTTCCGTCCAGTTACCGAGCCCGTGCTCTTTGTCGGGGGTGATGTTGGGCGTGTAGAACGAGCCGAAGGGCGAGGCCATTTTCAGGCCGCCGGCCAGATGCGTGCGGTCTTCCTGGCCCGGCGTCTGGTGACAGGCCGAGCAGTTGGTGGCGTTGAAGATCAGCTTGCCGTTCTCGACATTCGGCTTGTAGTCCGCCGGGAATTCCGAGGACGCCAGCTTCTGCGGCGCAGTGATGAACAGCCCCGCCACCCCGCCCACGACGATGACCACGACCAGAACAATCAGAATGCGCTTGAGCACCGCGGTCATCCTCCCCGAAAACCAGTCCAGTAGTACCGGGCGTGCGCGGATCCCGCGTCTCGCCCTTCAAAGTTTCGGCCGGCTGACGCATCAGCCGGCCCAGTTCAGTCAGACAAGTCAGCCGGTCTAAACCCGGCTTCTTGCAATACCTGCCGAGCTTAGCTCGGCTTCTTGCGATAGATGTCGTGGCACGACTTGCAGGTCGCACCCACCGCCTTGAACGCCGGGCCGTAGGTCGCGACATCCGCCGCCCCGCTCGCCGTAGTGGCCAGCGTGGCCAGCTCGTTCAGGCGCTTGGTGAAGTCGGCATTGTCTTCCCAGACCTTCGCAGCCGCGAGGGTCTTGGCGTCCGTGCCGCTGCCGGCCGGGAACAGTCCGGCGGCTTTCTTGGCGTCGGCGGCGACCTTGCCCATGATGGCCTTGGCCTTGGCGGCGTCGAACGTGGCCGCCGAGTTGATGCCCGCGGCATCCTTCATCGACTGACCGACTTCCTTCATCACCGCCTGACGGTCCGCCACGGGATCAGCGCCCGCGATCATGAGGGAGGAGAGGCCAACGGCCAGCGTAGCGCCGACAGTCGCAGCCCGCAGAAAACCAATACGCATCATTCAAGCTCCGGAAATTCGCCCGCGATGCAGGCGCGCAAGGTGGTTGATCAGGATCTCACTTCAACGTCGCCATATAGTCGACGATCGCCTTGACGGTCGTGGCGTCGGCAACGCCGGGATAGTCCATGTTGTTGCCCGGGATGGTCTTCTCAGCATCGTGCACGAAGGCCGTCAGGGTCTGCGCGTTCCACACGATCGTCGAATTCTTCATCGCGTCCGAATAGTCATAGCCCGCCGCCGCGCCGGCCTTGCGACCGAAGACGCCATGCAGGTTGGGGCCCAGGCCCGGAGGCGCCGAGGCCGTCGTGCCATGGCAGGCGGCGCAGATGCCGAACGCCGCCGGCGGCGTTGCCGGAACAGCGGGGGCCGGAGCGGCTGCCGCAGCTTTCGCAGGAGCGCTGGGCGCAGCAGGCGCCGAAGCAGTTTCCGAGGCCGGCGTAGAGGCGCACGCGGCCGCCGCCAGGGCGGCAAACGCTACAGCCAGAATTCTGGGTGAGGGGCGGAAAATGCTCATGTTTCTCGGCGACTCCGTCTGTCGTTTCGCGGAACTCTTAGCATTCGTTCTTGGCTCGGCAACATCAAACCACCGTTAAGGGCGTTACGTCGCCGCAAAAGAAGCAGTTGATGTGGCGCGTCTGCCGCTAGTCCCCAGCACTTCCGAGTTCCCTGCCCGCGCGAACGCCCGCTCCCAAAATTCAACACCCAAATCTCTATGCCCTGTAAGATGGGTTACATGCCCTGAACGGCGCCTGAACACCGAAGCTGCGATTGACTCTCATCACTCGCGCGAGGATGCGGCCGCTCCCTATCGCAAGCTCTCATGTGGTAAACGCGAACCGGCGTCCTCATCACAGTTCCGGAATTCCGAGTGCGGACATAAAGACCATCGGCGACGGCCCGCGGGGGAAAACGATCATGCGCCTTATCCTGTTTGCAGCCTGCCTCGCCACGCTCGCCGCCTGCACCAGCGCAACGCCGACCGCGCCAGCCTTTACCGCAGTGACAGATGCCGATGCCCTGAAGCGCGGCGAGACCGCCTACGGCGTGCGCTGCATGGGCTGCCACGAACCCGCAACCCCAGGCGCCCCCAACCGCGCCGCTCTCTCCGCGATGACCCCGGCCCACATCTACTCGGCGCTGACGGTGGGCAAGATGAAGCTGATGGCGATCGACCTGCCCGAGCAGGACGCAAGAGAGATCGCAAGCTATCTCGGAAAAAAGTAACCGGCGCCCCTCACCTTCATCTCGCCTCTCTCCTGTCATTCTCGGGCAAGCCGAAGGCGCGACCCGAGAATCTCTGGCCTCATGCACCGGCAGCGCACAACGCCTCATCATGCAAGGCCACCCACCCCCCACCTGTCCTCCCCCCTTCGGGCGGGCGGGACCGCGTGGTGGGAATTGGATGTTGAACCCTGATCGTTGATGCAGCCTTAGATACTGACTGTTGAGTAAGTTCGAGCAACAAGGTCCCGCCCGCCCGAAGGGGGGCGGACAGGTGGGGGGTGGATGGTGTCGTTCCTCTGCCAGCGAGTCTGGCCTCATACTGGTGGTGAGTTTCCGAAAACCCACCACCGTTATGGCGTACCCGTCACCTCCATTCCCTCAGCAATTTCCACAATCGACATCACGTTGGCGTTCTCAATCTGTAGGTCCCCAAACCCATGAGATACTCAACCCATGAGCTTGATGGCGATCATCCTCTGGGCCCTGCATGCGCTGTCTCCGATGAGACGGCTGCAGGAGAGCGCGCGCCATCTCCTCGTAACCATGCTGCACTACCTCTCCGATCCAAGATGGCCGGCCTGGCTCGAGGCC
>DASYKO010000519.1:0-7952 GCA_035995285.1 Hyphomonadaceae bacterium
AGCAGCAGGATGGCGAGGTTCTTCTGCCGGGCGCCCTGGATCGTCACCAGCGAGGACAGGTTCATGGCGAGGGCGCCGTCTCCGCACAGCGCCAGCACCTGTTCGTTGGGCCTGCACGCGGCCACGCCCAGCGCCACCGACGACGCCAGCCCCATTGGCCCCGAGACGTAGAGATTGCGCGCATCGTGGGAGGCGGCCTTCAGCCACGCCGTCTGCGATCCGATATCCGACACCGCAAACGGCCGCTTGTCGTAGAGCTTCAGCGCCGCCGCGATGGCGTCTTTCTGCGAGGGGAGATTCTTCAGGTCGCTCACAGCGATTTCTCTAGCGCAATCACCGCAGGCCGCCGCGCTGCTTCCGCCCATTTGAACGCGGCGGGCACCAGATCCTCCGGCATGCTCGCGAGCGGATAGGAGAACACGGGCGTCATGGCTTTGACGCCGCTCTCGAACGCCATGAACTTCTCGATGTCGTAGGAGTTGGGATCGGCCAGCACGCCACGGTTCGTGGTCAGCACCACGAAGGGCAGACCGTAGCGGATGCCCATGGTTGCAAGCGCGCCCAGCGAATTGAGCAGGCCGGCATTCTGCACCAGCACCACCGCCCTCTCCCCCGCCATCGCGGCGCCACTGGCGACACCGATGCACTCCTCCTCGCGCGCGCAGGCGATGTAGGGGAAGTCCTTCGACTGTGCGCACAGCATGATCGCGCCGGCCAGCATGCCATCGGGCACGCCCGTCACCAGCTTCGGCTTCGCCGCCGCGATGGAGCTGTAGAGTCTCTCGCCTCCGGATGCCTGCTCGGCCATGCGCGCCTCCTTGCTGGCCTGTGGTAGGCCGCTCGCGCGGGCAAGTCTACTTTCCGAGCGCCTTCAGCACATCCGCCGAGAATTTCGTGATGCGGAACGTCCCGCCTGCGTCGTAGCCGCGGCGCACGACCACGACCTTGGCGGAGGGGATGGTCATCGCGAATTGTCCCTGCCCGCCATTGGGGCTGAAGGCTTCGGGCAGGCCGTCCATGCCGGTGTAGATCCAGATCTGGCCGCCATAGCGCGCGCCATTGCCGCCCGGCTGAACGGGTCCCGGCGTCGTGACGTACTTGGCCCAACCTTCGGGCAGGATACGCTCGCCATTCCAGACGCCGTCGTTGAGATAGAACAGGCCGAAGCGGGCAAAGTCCCGCGCCGTGGAATAGGTCTGGCCCGACATCAGGAAGTCGCCATTCCAGTCGCTCGACGTCACGGTGCGCGTCATGCCGATCTTCCAGAACAGCTCGGTCCACGGCATCGCCCAGAATTTCTTGTCGTCCTTCACCGACTCGCGGATCGAGCGCATCAAGAGCATCGTATCGGGCGGATTGTAGAGGAAGCGCGTGCCGGGCTTGGTATCGAGCATGTTGGTCGCGGCCCTGCCCGCCACCGTCTCGCCGGCTGAGTAGATGTCCATCTGCGGCGAGCCATTGCCTTCGCCATAGAGCCCTGAGCGCATCTGCAGGAGGTGTTCGACCGAGATGGCGCCACGCGGATCGCCGGCCCGCGTCCATTCGGTGAGCGCGGGCGTCTTGGCCACGTCGAAGCCGAACTTCTTTTTCGCGATGCCCGCCAGCGTGCCCGCAAAGCTCTTGGCGGCGGAGTGCGTCTGCGCGCCGATGTGCGGGCCGAAATCCATCGCATACTTTTCGGCGACGATCTTGCCGTCCGACACCACGATCACGCCCCAGGTTCTGCCCGAATAGGTCGTTCCGTCGAACGCCGCATCGACCAGCCTGTTGAGCGCATCCTGCTTTGCCTTGGGCAGTTTCGCCGTCGCATCCTTCTCGCCCATCGGCCAAGGCTGAGCGTCGAAATTCGGCAGCTTCACCGAGGCATCCACCTGCGGCAGATTCTTCGCTGCATCGAGCGATGCTCCCGGCGGCAACTGCGTACAACCCATCACCGGCCGCCACACGATATGGCGGGGCGGCATCGCCTCGTCATAGGCGACCGACACCGTCTTCGCCGCCTCGTCGATCTTTGTGTCCATCGGCGCCTGGCCAAGCCTCGGCCCAGCATCGCGCGCAATCATCTCCATCGTCTGATGCCCGTCCCACAGGCCGGAGCATACCGCGATGCCCCAGGTCGCAGCCGCCGCAGACTGTTGATGCCGCTCTGTCTCGCTGCCTGCGCGGTTGAATGCGCCGATCGCAGGCGCCTGAGCCGAAGGTGTCTGAGTTGAAGGCGTCTGGGCTGAGGCGAGCCCCGCTCCGCAGGCCGCAACAACCGCCAGCGCCAACCCGCGAAGCACGTCACCCATGCTCACTCTCCCATCCCTTATGCCGAATAAGCGTTTGGAATCGCATGGCCGTCCCCCAAAAGCAAACATCGCCCAAAAGCAAACGGGCCGGAGTTTCCTCCGGCCCGTCCGCGGCTCCCTTGGGCCCAGCCCCGGGTCTTGTCGTCGCCCGCCTATTTTTTCACTGAAACGCGCTCAGCCAGCTTGGCCCCGTCCTTGGTGATCCAGTGCACCGAGACCTTCTGTCCGGTCTTGTAGTCCGCGGCCTTCACGGATGTATCGAGCTTGAACTCATCGCCCGAGTTGAGCTTGAGCATACGCGTATCGGCCGCCCACGCGGAGACCGTGCCGTCGGTGGTGGTCGTCTTCTCGTGCTTGGCCGCCGCGGTGGCGGGATGTTTCGGCGGGGCTGCGTTCGCTGTCAGCGGCAGGCCGCATGCGATAAGAGCGAGAGCGCCGATCATGATCTTCTTCATAGGTGTCGTCCTGAGGATCCTGCGTATCGCCCTGGTGTTTGGGCGGCGCAGGTACTGCCAGACAGTCAGGCTTCGTCGGGTCGCGGTGTCCGTCCTCGCCGCCGGCGGGCCTCTGTCCATGACAAGACTCTGGCGCCGATTTCGCCGAAAAACATCGCTTGCCGAAATAATGTCCGCGCAATGCTGGCGTCATGTTGGGGAGCGATAACATCAGCACTGAAGCGCACTCCCGCCTTCTCTTCCCCCAAGCGGGGCGGGATTTGCCGAACTGGCGCTTCAGGTTCACTGTCCTCCCTCGCAACCCGGGGGAGGACAGTTTGACTCTGTTTACCGGCATGAGCCCGGCGCAGGCTGCAGCCTTCAACATCGGCCTGCTTGTCATCCTGATGATGACCCTGAAGGTTTATGTCGGCGCGCGCCGCCGGCAACTGAAGCTGGCCTCCGGCGACAGCCATCCAGACTTCAACCGCGCCGTCCGCGTCCAGCTCAACGCCGTGGAAGACGTGCCGGCCTCATGGTCGGCATCGGCACGCTGGCGCTGCTCGGCATGCCGGCCTGGTACATCCACGCAGTAGGGCTGGTGCTTGTCGTCTCGCGCATCCTGCACGCCGTCGGCCTTGCCGGATCGGGCGGGATTTCATTTGGGCGCCTCGTCGGCACGCTGGGCACGTATATTGTTGCAATAGCAATCGCCGGCGCCCTGCTCGTCCACGCCTTCTCGCCGGCTGCAATTCACTAGCAAAGTTCACTGATCGCATAGCGCAACTGAACTCTGGTATGACCCCATAAGAGGTGGGGAAGCGCTGGACAGAATCCCTTCCCGGCACCAAGTTGTGCAGCGGGCGTTACGCTTGAGGGGGCGGGTTACCGGGGCTGTTTCCAAGGAAGGGCCTGAACCTTGCCGCGCGGCTATAGAAAACCTGCCGACCTGCCGGTCGCCATTCCGGTCTTTCCGCTCGGCGGAGCGCTGCTTTTCCCCAAGGCCGTCCTGCCGCTCAACATTTTCGAGCCACGCTATCTGTCCATGGTCGACGCCGCCCTCGTCGGCCACCGCATCATCGGCATGATCCAGCCGGCCGGTATCGTCACACCTGTCGCCCATGGGCAGACCGACAATCCCGATCTTTCCGAAGTCGGCTGCGCCGGCCGCATCACCGGCTTCCAGGAAACCGACGATGGCCGCTATCTCATCGCGCTGACCGGCATCACCCGCTTCCGCGTCACCGAAGAGATCCGGCAGAACACGCCCTACCGCATCGTGCGCGCCGACTGGGACGCCTTCGCCGAGGACCTCAACCCGAAGAAGCCGCTCGACGACACGGTGCGCCAGCAACTGGTCACCGCCCTCCACTCCTATCTCGAACGCTCGGGCATGAAGGCCGACTGGGGCGCCGTAGAGGAAGCGCCGGTCGACACGCTGGTGAACTCCCTGTCCGCCGGCTGCCCCTTCTCGAATCCCGAGAAGCAGGCATTGCTCGAAGCCCGCACGCTCGAAGAGCGCTGTTCAGCTCTCATAACCCTGCTAATGATGGAGCGGCCGGGAACGAGCGGCGGATACGTGCAGTGACGGTGTGGCAGTGAGAGTCGGGCAGTGACAGGCGTTTCGAAAAACGGGGAAGAGGCTGACGATCCCGGCGTGGATCCGCGCCTGCTCGAAGTGCTCGTCTGCCCCGTCACGCGCACAGCGCTGACCTATGACCGCGAGGCCAACGAGCTGATCTCGCGGGCGGCTGGCCTTGCCTATCCGATCCGCAATGGCGTGCCCGTCATGCTGCGAGACGAAGCGCGCGATATCGGCGCCGGCCAGTAGTGGAGGCCGCAATGGCCGCCTGGCCCATCGAGCTCAGCTTCCGCAAGGCGAGCAGCGAACTGTTCATCCGCTTTGACGATGGCGTTGAGGGGGCGATCCCCTACGAACTCCTGCGCGTGGAAAGCCCCAGCGCCGAAACCAAGGGGCATGGGGCTGAACAACCACCTCCGCCACCGGCCAAGCGCAAGGTGGGCGTCACCGGCGCCGACCCTGTCGGCCGCTACGCCCTGCGCATCCGCTTCACCGACGGCCACGACACCGGCCTCTACACCTGGTCCTACCTGCGCGAGCTGATGGACGAGAAGGACGCACGCATGACCGCGTATGTCGCGAAGATGAAAAAGCTGGGGCTCTCTCGAGAGTAGCTACGTCCGCGCCATCAGGCTTGGCAGTTCGCCCAGATCGCCGCCGGCCTCTTTCGCGAACAGCTTGCGCGCCGGACCGAGTGCGCCGACCGCGCCCATCACCGCGCCCGCCGCAAGCCGAACCGGCAGAGGCGCGGAGAAGGCCCGCGCGAACGCCTCCATCGCCGCTGCTGTGCCTGCCACGTCGGCTCGCCGCCAGCTGGTGTAGGGCGCCAGCGCGGAGGCGGCGCCGATGTCGAGGCCTGCATGGCCTGCCTCATCGATCACGTCGACGAGCGCCGCGATGTCCTTGAGCCCGAGATTGAGACCCTGCCCGCCCAGCGGATGGATCACATGGGCCGCATCGCCTGCGAGCGCGAGGCGCTGGGCATGGAAGGCTTCGGCCACGAACAGGCCGACCGGGAAGGCGTGTCGTGCGCCGGCCAGCTTTGCGCCCGGCACGAAGTCCCCGGCCTTTTTCGCAAGCTCGGCCTCGAAGCCGGCATCGTCGAGCGCCATCAGCGCATCGGCTACCGCCGCCCGCTCCGTCCAGATCAGGTTGGCGCGGTTGCCCTTGAGCGGCAGGACCGCGAGAGGCCCGCCGGGCAGGAAGACCTGCCGCGCCGATCCCTTGTGGTCGGCTTGCAGCTGAACCGTCGCCGAGATGACTTTTGCATCGTACTGCCAGCCCTCGAAGCGCAGGCCCGAGCCACCGCGAACGACAGACTTCGCCCCATCGCAGGCCACGATCAGCGGCGCGTGCATCTCTCCGCCCGCATAGGACAGCACGGCAAGCGGATCGCCGAACGAAACCGCTTCGATCTTCGCGCCCGAGACAAGCCTGATCCCCTGCTCCGCCTTTACCGCCTCGTGCAGCGCGGGCAACAAGTGGGCCGCCTCAACCATGTAGCCGAGCACCGGCTCGCCATCGCACTCCTCGGCCAGGAACGAGACACCGCCGATCTTTCCCTTCGCCTCGATGCTGGTGACGGGCTCGGCCTGCTTCGAGAGCTCCGTATCCAGCGCCAGCGAGCGGAAGATCCGCCAGCAGCCATAGGCGATGAAGAAGGCGCGACTGTCGTTTACCTTCCCCGCTTTGGGGGCGGGGGCGCCGTCGACAACGCCGACCTCATACCCGCGCCGGGCGAGTGCGAGGGCCAACGTCAGCCCCGCAGGACCGCCGCCAGCGATCGCCACGTCGCAGATGTGGGACTTGCTCGAGGTTTTCCGGGACGCCGCCATCCCCAACACATAAGCCCTGAAGCCCCAAAAGAAAAAGGGGCGCGGCCAGATGACCGCGCCCCTCTTCTTCTTCCGGTCCCAGACTCCGCGCCGGCAGAGCCAGCGGGACCGGGTACGCGTGGTATTGCGAGGCCTTTACGGGTGGTAAGCCGCCTCGCCATGCTCGTTGATGTCGAGACCTTCTTCCTCGACTTCCTGGCTGACGCGCAGGAGGCCCAGGACACGCAGCAGGCCAAAGATCACGAGGCTGCCGATACCCGACCACAGCAGCGTGACGATCACGCCGGTGGCCTGAGCCGTCATCTGCGTGACCAGGTTGTATTCCGCAACCGGGCAGGTTGCGAGAACCGTAGCCGCGTCATGGCAGCCGACATAGTCGACCACGCCAGCGCCGCCCCAGGCCGGGTTCACCACCAGGCCGGTGCCGAGGGCGCCGATGATGCCGCCGATGCAGTGGATGCCGAACACGTCGAGCGCGTCGTCATAGCCGAACATCTTCTTCACGGTAGAGCACATGAAGAGGCAGACGGGCGAGACGACGAGGCCGAGGATGATCGCGCCGATTGGACCGGCGAAGCCGGCGGCAGGCGTGATGGCCACGAGGCCAGCGACGATGCCCGAGCACATGCCGAGCAGGCTCGGACGGCGGCGGAGCACCCACTCGATCAGCATCCACGAGATGCCGGCTGCAGCCGTGGCGAGGAAGGTGTTCGCCATGGCGAGGCCTGCATAGTAGTTGCTCTCGAGGTTGGAGCCAGCGTTGAAGCCGAACCAGCCGAACCACAGAAGGCCCGTGCCGATCAGCGTCATGGTCAGCGAGTGCGGCGGCATCGGCTCTTTCTTGTAGCCCGTGCGACGGCCCAGAACGATCGCGCCCATGAGAGCGGCGATGCCCGAGTTGATGTGCACCACGGTGCCGCCCGCGAAGTCGAGTGCGCCTGCGCTCCAGAGGAAGCCTGCGCCCTGAACGACGCCGTCTTTCACGGCTGCGCCGCTAGCGACCGCATCCGGTCCCGGCCACCACCAGACCATGTGGGCGAGCGGGTAATAGACGACCAGCGGCCACACGATCGCGAAGATCACGATGCCCGCGAACTTCACCCGCTCGGCGAGACCGCCGAGGACGAGAGAGGCCGTGATGCACGCGAAGGTCATCTGGAAGCAGACGAACACGATCTCAGGGATGTAGACGCCCGTGGAGAACGTGGCGCCGTTGTTGTCGGACAGGTCGGTGCCTGCGTCCCCGAGGAAGAGGCGCGCCGTGCCGCCGACAAAGGAGTTGAGCCCTCCCCCGTCGGTGAAGGCGAGGCTGTAGCCCCACAGCGCCCACGCAATCATGCCGATCACGGTGACGGTGGATACCTGCATCAGCACCGAGAGCATGTTCTTGGTGCGGACGAGGCCGCCGTAGAACAGGGCAAGGCCCGGAATGATCATTATGAGGACGAGGACAGTGGACGTCATCATCCAGGTCGTGTCGCCCTTATCGACGGTGGCTTCGGGCGCCTTGATGCCCTCGGCAGCGGCGGGAGCCGGCGCCGCCGTTTCCGGCGCCGGGGCCGGCTGATCGGCGGCTGGCGCCGTCGCTTCCGGTGCGGCAGGCGCTTCAGTTGCCGGCGGAGCGGCAGGCTGCTGCGCCATGGCAGGCGAAATCATTGAAAGCATCAACCCGGCAGCGATCGCCGCCAGACCCGCCTTAAGGCTGGTCCCCCAAAGTGAAAGTCGACCTTGTCGACTGATTGTATTCGTCATTTGTCTCCCCTGAGGTTGACTAGGCAACCGGCGCTGGAACTCGAACGCACCTGCCGCT
>DASYKO010000520.1:0-10384 GCA_035995285.1 Hyphomonadaceae bacterium
ATGACAGGCGAGAGCCTGTTCATGGCCCAGCTGGTGGTCCAGCTCATGCCGCTGGAGAGTGAGGCGCTGGGGCTGGCGGCGCTGATGATGCATGCGGAGGCGCGACGGGTGGGTAGGCGCGATAGAGAGGGTGGGTATGTGCCGCTAGCGGAGCAGGATGTGACGCGGTGGAACATAGAGATGATCTCCGAGGCGGATACGCTGATCCGGCGCGCCGGTGGGCTGGAGGGGCTGGGGCGCTATGAGCTGGAGGCGGCGCTACAGTCGGCGCACGCGCTGCGCAGGCTGACAGGGCGCGATAACTGGGCGGAGATCGTGGCGCTCTATGATGCGCTGCTCGCGATGCAGGGCTCGCCGGTGGTGGCGATCAACCGCGCGCTGGCGATAGCAGAGATCGATGGACCGGGCGCGGCGCTCGACGCACTGCCGAGTGCGGAGAGCGATGCCCGCCTTGCGAACTACCAGCCCTATTGGGCGGCGCGTGCGGACTTGCTGTCGCGATGGGGCGCGGCGGCGGAAGCTTCACAAGCGTACGATCTTGCGGTCGGGCTTGAGCGAGATCCGGCGGTGCGGGCCTTCCTGCTGAAGCGGAAGGCCCGGTTGGCAGGCTAAACCGCGACGACGGTCGCCTCGATGTTGCCGCGTGTGGCGCGGGAATAGGGGCAGACCTGGTGGGCGGCGTCGACCAGCTTCTGGGCCTCGCCCTTGTCCATGCCGGGGATGGAGACGTTGAGGCGCGCTGCGATGCAGAAGCCGCCGGGCACGGGGCCGAGATCGACTTCGGCGTCGATCGCGGTGTCGGCGGGCAGCTGGATCTTCTGCTGGTTGGCGACGAATTTCATCGCGCCGAGGAAGCAGGCAGACCAGCCGGCGGCGAAGAGCTGCTCCGGGTTCGTTCCGGTTCCGGGGCCTCCCGGCGGAGAGTGCTTGATGTCGAGCCTGCCGTCGGATGAGCGCGATGCGCCATCGCGGCCGCCGACGGTGTGGGTCTTGGCGGTGTAGACGACCTTGTCGAGCTTGTTCATCGGGAAGCCTCCGGGGGTTGTTTACGACGTATCGATCCTAGTGACGCCTGCGTCAGGCCGCCAGATGGGCGCGTTGCTTGTCCCACGCAGTCTGGACAATCGTGTTGCACAGGCATGGAATGCCGGACGCGGCCGACGGACTATATCGATGTTGGGACGCGGCCAGGCAAAGGAGACGCCGTATGAAGACGCGTTTGGCAATCGGCATCGCGGCGGCGCTGCTGGGTCTTGCGGGATGCACGTCGGCCGAAACGAGCGCGCAGGCGTCGACGGGCGGCATCCAGGGCAGCTGCATCAACCCCGTCGACATCAAGACGCAGAAGATCGTGAGCGATCAGGAAATCCAGTTCGAGATGAAGAACGGCGACACGTGGACGAACAAGCTTGCGAACTCGTGCTTCGGCCTGAAGCTGGAAGGCGGGTTCAGCTGGGAGGTGCAAGGATCGCTGGTCTGTTCCAACCAGCAGCGCATCACCGTGCAGAACACCGGCACGCCCTGCCTCCTCGGCGCCTTCACGAAAACCGCGGCGAAGACGAGCTAGGCCGCAACATCCGGTTCGCGTCGTAACGCTGGCGTCTCTTGCAGGTGCCAGTTGCCGAGCGAGATGTGCTGCGTTTGTCTCAACAGGCTATGGATGAGCCTGAACTCCGTTGCTCTCCACGTGACCGGCTCGATCGGATGCTCCCTGACATCGGCGCTGTCGTAGAGCAGCGTCATGTGTGGCGTGTAAGGCTTCACAAACCTGCCGAGACCACATGCCGCCATCTCTGCGCCGAGCTGACGTTGGAACGCTTCGACAGCTGCCGCACCCTGCTTGCTTCGAAGAACGAAAGGCCGGTTGCGCGTCCTGCCCTGAAAACTGAGCGCATGGTCGAACGTCACTTCGAAGGCAACGGCCTTGATGCGTTCGGCCGGCTCGCGCGCCCTGAGGATTATCGACGAAGGAAGACCAGCATGATCCCCAAGGTGGCACAAAGTGACATGTAGGCGATCAATTGCCAGCGGCCGTCCCCAAAGTCCGTGACGGACGCGGAGTTCCTGCTGCAGGGAGTAGATCTGCGCGGCCGCACCGAGCGTCGGGAAGAGCGCAAAGAAGAGCCGATCGGTTCCGGACATGGCCGTCTCCGTTTCTGCCGGTCGTTCATACGCACCGCCTGTTCCTGATGTTGAAAAGAACAATCATGAACATAAGCCAGAGCAATCGACACTTTTCGTTGGCGAGAACATCGCTGTGAGCGGATCAAAAAGATGAGTGCCGATTTGCGAGGCTACTCTTCCGGCAAGTCTCGATACTTGGGCTGCGCGTCCAGGAATTCCTCGACCTCATCCAGCGTCGCCGAGAACTCGTAGCCGGTGTCACCGAAGACGATCTTTCGGGTGTCCTCGTCGCGCAGCATGTAGCCGCCGTGCTCGGCGATCTTGCCGATCGGCTTCTCGCACTTCATCAGCCTGACGCCGTAGCGCGTCGCCACGCGCTTCACGCGGCGTTCCTGGGAGTTGGAGGAGTGACGGATTGCCATGAGCCTGCGTGTGCCGCGCCGGGCGTCTCAAGGCAAGCGGAATGCCGCATTCTTATCCGCGCCGCGCAGCGTCGATCGCCGCCACGTCGATCTTGCGCATCTTCATCATGGCGTCGAAAGCGCGCTTTGCCTCGGCGCCGCCGGCCGCCATCGCCTCGGTGAGGGTGCGCGGGGTGATCTGCCAGGAGAGGCCCCATTTGTCCTTGCACCAGCCGCACATGCTCTCCTCCCCGCCATTGCCGACGATGGCGTTCCAGTAGCGGTCGGTTTCCGCCTGGTCTTCGGTGGCAATCTGGAAGGAGAAGGCTTCGTTGTGCTTGAAGTCAGACGGGCCGCCATTGAGGCCGATGCAGGGAATGCCCGCGACGGTGAACTCGACCGTCAGCACGTCGCCCTGCTTGCCGGAGGGGAAGTCGCCAGGCGCGCGATGCACGGCCCCGACGGAGCTATCGGGGAAAGTCTTCGCGTAGAAGCGGGCGGCGGCTTCTGCGTCCTTGTCGTACCAGAGGCAGATCGTGTTCTTGTTCATGGCTGATCCTCTTTCGGTGTTGGCTTTCGGAGCTGGGCGCTATTCGGACTGAACCCTTTCGGCCGGCATCTGGTTTCAACAGGAACCGACGTTTCCATCATAGGTTCGGAACCTTGTCAGTCGCTGTAGGGGGCCTGCCGCCGCGCGACCGGCCTCGCCGGATCGCGAGCACTATGATGAGCGATGCCGTCACCAGAACGATATAGGCCAGCGCTATCGCCTGAGCGCTTGAGCGGCTTCGGCAGGCGAGCACGGAAACGGTCGCCGTACCGGAATATTCCTCCGCCGAAGGGCCTTGATAGGGCGACACGCTTTCTGGAAGGCACTCGCCGACGGCAAAGGCGGGCTTGCCCGGCAGCGTCGGCTCCACCAGCGTCGCCGGATTGCGCCAGTCGTTCGGCGTCCAGCCCCTGAGATCGCGCTGAAGATAGATCACCGCAACGACCGCCACAAAACTCATGAAGGCGAGGATGAAGGCGCCGATGATGGGCAGGACGTTCCTGTAGGTCTTCACGATTTGCCGGCCATCTGGGAAAACGGGTTGAACGGATCGACGATCGGGATGTCGCCGGGCCAGTAGGTCTTTATTGCGGCGAGGATCTCTGCGGTGGTGGCGCGCACCGTCATGATCCGGATGCCGCCGGCCATGTTGACGGCGAACCTTGTCATGGAATGGGCGAAGCCATCGCTGGCGCGAAAGCGCGAAGGGTCGCGCACGTTGAACATCAGGCCCATTCTGGCCAGATCTTCCTGTTTGGGGCGGTGGGGCAGCGGCACGGTCAGGCTCGGCGGTTCTTCCGGTTCGTAGTTGCCCCGACGGCGGGGCGGGCGCAGGTGTTTTATCTCGCTCACCTCCGACCATGGGATCACTTGCGGCGAGTAGGTGCGGTAGAGGATGCCCTCGGGGCTGATCACGAGCATCGGGCCCGGGGTGAAGGTCTCGCGGATGATGGGGATCAGCAGGGTGTAGAACAGTACAGCGATGCCGATGCAGATCCATCCGATGACGGGCGCATCGGCGGCAGGCCACATGAAGAGGCCCTGGAGCAGGAACACGCTCGCCAGGGCTGCGAGCGCAATGCAGCCGAGGATCTGGAGGCCCCGCCGGCGCTTGAACGTGTAGGTCATGGCGCCTCGCCCTGCGCCGCCGCACGGCGTTTCTGCGGGGAACGAAGGATGCCCGAGAGGCGGGCGCTGGCATGGTGTCGCAAGCCCATGAGGGGAGACTAGACCCATGACCACGCGAACGGGAAGCCGCCTATATTGGCGTGCGGCTATCCCTTCAGGTATCCGACCACGAGACGCGTGGCGTCATCGATGAGCGCTTGCATTGCCTCGTCGGACAGCATCCTCGGCTGGTGCAGGACCGCATTGTGCGTCAACGCTTCAATCGAGGTTACACAAACGAACGAGGCGAGTTCCAGGTCATCGACACGGAGTTCGCCCCGGTGGCTATCCAGATATGTCCTGAACAATACGTAGTTCTCGTGGTTGAAGGTTGCCACCTTCTCGAGCTTTCCCACGCGCGGAATCTGCTCGGCAAGCACACGGTGCAGCGTGGGATCGACACGGTGCGCCTTGACCGCGATGGCGACGAGCTTGCGCACGGCCTTCTCAACCGGCTGGACCATGACGTCGGCCAGCTCGGCCCGAACGCACTGCATGATCTCCTGCTGGTGACGCTCGATGACGGCGGCGACCAGCGCCTCCTTGCCTGGAAAATATTGATAGAGCGAGCCCACGCTGACGCCTGCGACTTCCGCGATGCGGTTCGTGCTGGCCTTGTCGAACCCTTCCTTGACGAGAATGCGAGCAGTCGCCTCGACCAGCGCATCAACGGTCGCGCGTGATCGCTCCTGGGACGCGTCTTTCCGGGGTGTTGTGAGCGGCCTTCTCGCCATGTCTCCGCGCCACCAATGCGAGTGTGAAAAGCGAATAATTGCTCATATTTTACTCCGCATGGAAAAAACGGGCAATGCCCCGCAAGCAGAAAGGTCACGATATGCGAGAGACATTGAAACGCCTGTTCCGATACAAGGCCTGGGCGAACGACGAGCTGTTGGAGAGATTGGCGGGGCTGGGGGGCGAGTCTCCGGTGACCGGACTGGCCATCAAGGCCTTGAGCCACACCTATGTCGTCGACCGGATCTTCGCTGCGCACATGATAGGAGAGCCCCACGGCTACACGTCGGCTAACCTGAGCGAGATGCCGACACTGGAGGCCCTTTCTGCGGACATCAGGGCGAGCGATCAGGAGTATATCGGCTACGTATCTGCGATCGGCGGCGGCCAGTTGGAGGAACAGATCGACTTCACATTTACGGATGGCGCATGGGCCCGCATGTCGCGTGAGGAGATGCTTCTGCATGTACTGACCCATGGCGTCGGGCATCGCGGGCAGGTGAGCGCGCTCATGTTGCTCAACTCTCTGGCGCCGGCGAAGGATGGCTTCACGACCTACCTGCACGAAGCCGAGGCTTCGATGCGAAGGCGTGCAGCGTAAGCGCCTGGATTTCAGAAACCGGCCTCAGGCTTCGCGGCTGCAGGCGTCTGCACGGGCGAGGAGGAAGGCTTTCTCGCGCGCATTGCGGGTGAGCGCGGCGGCGGACTGGAATTCGGAGCGCGCTTCGGAGAGGCGGCCGGCGCGGAACAGGAAGTCGCCTCTCGCCGCTGGTAGCGGCGCGTAGTTGCGGAGGGCTTCGGCGCCGGCGATTTCGTCCAGCAGGCGCAGGCCTGCTTCGGGGCCGAAGGCCACGCTGTGGGCGATGGCGCGGTTGAGATCGACCACTGGCGAAGGCGCCACGATGCGCATCCGGTCGTAGAGCTGGGCGATGAGCCGCCAGTCCGTATCCTCGGCCTTGCGGGCGCGGGCGTGACAGGCGGCGAGATGGGCTTGCAGGGCATAGGGGCCGGCGCCGTTGAAAGGGTCTACGCACTTTTCAGCGCGGGCCAGAGCGTCGAGGCCCAGGCGGATCAGGAGCTGGTCCCAACGCGAGCGGTCCTGCTCGGTAAGCGGTATGAAGGCGCCATCCGGCCCCGAGCGCGCGCCAAGGCGCGAGGCCTGGATCTCCATCAGGGCGAGGAGGCCCTGCACTTCGGGATCGTCCGGCATCAACCCGGCGAGGATGCGGCCAAGCCGCTGCGCTTCGAGGCACAGGCCCGGCCGGACCAGATCATCGCCTGCGGTCGCCGCGTAGCCTTCATTGAAGATGAGGTAGATGACATCGAGCACAGAGGGCAGCCGCGCCGCGCGTTCGGCGCCGCGGGGCGTCTCGAAACCGAGCCCGGCGTTGGCGATGGTTTTTTTGGCGCGGGTGATGCGCTGGGAGATCGTCGCCTCGTTCGACAGGAAGGCGCGGGCGATTTCGTCTGTGGTCAGGCCGCCGACCACGCGCAGGGTGAGCGCCGCGCGGGCGTCGGGCGACAGGATGGGGTGGCAGGCGGTGAAGATGAGGCCGAGGAGTTCGTCACCGAGATCATCGTCCATCGCTGTTTCGGTTGCATCCTCCAGCGCTTCGTCTGATGTGTGAGCGATTTCCTCGTGCTTGCGCGCCTGCATCTTGTCGCGCCGGAGAACGTCGATGGCGCGGCGCCTGGCGACGGCCATCAGCCATGCGCCGGGATTGGATGGCACGCCCGTCCGTGGCCATTCGGCGAGGGCGACAACAAGCGCGTCCTGCGCCAGCTCCTCTGCACGATCGATGTTGCGCACGACGCGGGCAAGGCCCGCGATGAGGCGCGCCCGTTCAATGCTAAAGGTCGCTTCTATTGCGCGGTTGGTTTCGCCTGTCACACTGCCTTTTCGATCAATGCCGCGGGGGAGGCAAGCTGGCGGCAGCGAATGACGTCAGGCTAAGAGCCGGGAAGCGAGAGGCGCGCCCGTTCCTGGCAGCTACTTGCGCTTCTTGGCCGTTGACGGACTCATGATCATCGACCCGGCGCCGGTGCGCGGGAATGGCGCGCGGTTGAAGGCGATGGCCGCTTCGATCAGACGCGCGACCTCCGGAGACGCAAGTGTGGAGGCGCCTTCAAGGTCTATCCAGCGCGTTTCACCGCCGGCCTTCTTCAGCAATTTCGCGGGATCTGGCAATTCCTTGCCGCGGCTGAGGTAGAGCCTGATACCGTCCGCGCTTGCGCGGAGTGCAAGAACGCCTTCGTAGCCGTGCTCGCTCGGCGAATAGCTGATGACGAAGAACCCGTTGTATTCGTAAACGATCTCAACGGCGGTCGGCAGGCGCTTTCGCAACGCGCGCCGTATTGCGCTGATGGGCCGTAGAAGGTCTGACGCGTACTTGTCGATAAGCGCACGCAGCTGGGCTTCCGCTGATCGCCGCGCGGCGGCAGGCTGGGCGCCGCCCGGGGCTTCGGCTTCAGCTTTGACGGACTTGCGTGCGGCAGGTTTTTTAGTGGCGGCCATGATGGTTCCCCGTGACTGGATTTCTGCTGCAGGCCCGCAAAGCGAGATACTGCAAAAGAGTTTGCCGAATGGCAAACTGTTCTTGACTCCCCGGCGCACTTCGAATTAGTTCGCCATATGGCAAACCTTGAGCAGCGCCTGAACCTTGCCTTCGCGGCCCTGACCGATCCCACGCGTCGCGCGATTGTCGCTCGATTGTGCAGCGGAGACGCCACGGTCGGCGAGCTCGCCGAGCCATTTGATATCGGTCTGCCGACGATGCTGAAGCACATCCGCGTGCTGGAACGCGGCGGGCTCGTCTCATCGGAAAAGTCGGGGCGCGTACGGACATGTTCCCTCACCCCTGGCGCGCTTCACGGCGCCGACGACTGGATTCGCACGCACATCGCGACGTGGGAAAACCGGCTGGATCAGCTGGAGGCCCACCTTGCCCGCAAGAAGAAGGACCTGACGAAATGACTGACAGCTCCAAACCGGCGGCCTCTCCATGGGCGGCCTGGCCGCTCGATCGGGAGATCGTCATCAGCCGCGTCATCGATGCGCCCCGCGAGATGGTGTTCGACGCGTGGACCGATCCCGAGCAGCTCGGGATGTGGTTTGGCCCCAGGGGGCTCAAGATCGAGACGCACGAGGCGGACATTCGGGTGGGCGGCGTGTGGCGGTTTGACATGGTCGGCTGGGGCAATCGCTATGACAATCGGATGACCTTCCTGCGCATCGAGCGGCCGTACCTGATCGAGGTGGATCACGGATCAGACAAGGATGACGACCCGGGCAAGTTCCGGATGCTGGTCACGTTCGACGAGCAGTCGGATGGAAAGACAGTTCTCACCTTGCGTCAGATGCACCCGACGCGCGCGCATCGCGAGGCGGGCATCGGCTTCGGCGCGGTCGAATTCGGCGGCCAGACGCTCGACAAGCTCGCCGAGCACCTGGCCGCGCGCAAATCGTAGGTCGGGCTAGGCAACGCCCAGCTTGCCGCGGTCGCCTGCCCGGCCGCCCTTGCGGGCGCTCTCGAGTTCCTCGGGGGTGATGAACGCGGCTAGATCTTCTGCCTCGTAGAACGGGCGGATTTCCATCTCGGTCTTGCCCGGCATGACGGGGGCTTTCTTCGCCCAGGCCATCGCCTCGTCCATGTCCTTGACCTCCCAGATCGAGAAGCCGGCGATCAGCTCGCGGCTTTCGGCGAAGGGACCGTCGATGATGGTGCGCTTGCCGTTGTCCGAAACGATGCGCTTGCCCTGGGGGCTGTTCTGGAGACCGGCGGCGGCCACGAAGACGCCAGCCTTGACCAGTTCCTCGGTGAACCTGTCCATCGCGGCGAAAGCCTCGAGCGCTTCCGGCGTGGGCTCGCCCAGCGCCATGCCCTCGGTGGCTTTCGCCAGCACCATAACCCGCATTGTCTGTCTCCTGGCTTTGAGCCTGCCCCTTTTGGCGTCTCATAGGGACGACGAACGAGTTTGTCGGAAACCGACAGGGGTCCGCAAGTTTTTCGCGGGGCTTGAGGCGCGGGGACGGAAACGCCTGAAAATCCCTGGAAATTTGGCCTGGGCAAGGCCGGACGACGCCACCCTTGCGCGCCGCCAATTCGCGAGCTAGACACTGAACCGAATGGTTCAGCATATGACAGCCCGTCTCGATGCCTCGTTCGCCGCGCTCTCGGATGCGACCCGGCGCGGCGTTCTGGAACAGCTCGAGCGTTCAGACGCTTCAATCACGGAGCTGGCCGACAAGTTCCACATGACCCTCACGGGCATGAAGAAGCATGTCGGCGTGCTCGAGAACGCGGGGTTGGTCGTCACGCAGAAGGTCGGGCGCGTACGGACCTGCAGGCTCGGTCAACGCGGGCTGGAGGAAGAGGCGGCATGGATCGAGAGGCGCCGCCAGGTCTGGGACGCACGCTTCGACGAGCTGGACAAGGTTGTCGAGGACATGAAACGCAAGGAGAAAGCCAATGGGCAAAAGAAGCGATAGCCGCACAGCGGTCGAACGGAAGTCAGAGCGGGAACTGGTCGTTACACGGATCTTCGATGCCCCCGTGCGCATCGTCTACGAGGCGTGGACGACGCCCGACCTGTTCAAGCGGTGGTGGGCGCCGAAATCATCCGGCATGCCCCTGCTCTCCGTCGAGCAGGATGTGCGTGTCGGAGGCGGCTACCGTGTCGTGTTCAGCCGCGGCGGCTCGCAGACCATGGCGTTCTTCGGCAAGTATATCGAGGTCGTGCCGAACGCGCGCCTCGTCTGGACGAATGATGAAAGTGATGAGGGGGCGGTGACCACGGTGACGTTCGAGGACAAGGGCGAGAAGACGCTGCTGGTCCTGCGCGAACTCTATCCGACGAAGGAAACTCTCGACGCATCTTACGTAGGGATGGAGGACGGGATGCCCGAGCAGTTCGAGCAGCTGGACGAGTTGCTGGTCACACTGGTTGCGGGACGGTCGTAAAGCAGCCGCTCTCGCGGCCTGAAGCTGTTGCGTCCGTTGACGTCCCTACCGTTGTTTGGCGCCAACGGACGAAGCTGTTCCCGAAACGGAACAGTCAAAGTTGCGGCAGCCACGATACCAAATCGAAAGCTGGCTGTGGGAGCGTAGCCTCCGCACGGGGCGAGTCCGGACGAAGGGGCTCGCCCAGAAGAAGAGGGGCGATCGGGCCTTCGCATGTTTGATCTTTCGAAGCTCGCGCACCGGGAGCTTTGATTGCTTCCCTCACTGCGCCGTGCCTTGCGCCAGACGCGACGGACAGCATAAGAACCTTGGAAATCCGCCCAATGGCGGACCCTTTGCATACATTGGTCAATGGCCCAGCGGGACTTAACCAACAATGACGCGCCTGCGGTGGCGCTGAGCGGCGTGCGCCGCCTGCTGCTGCGGCTGGTCTGGCTGTATGGCGC
>DASYKO010000521.1:0-20049 GCA_035995285.1 Hyphomonadaceae bacterium
ACCACGATCACCGAGTTGCCCAGATCGCGCAGCCGGCGCAGCGTCTCCAGCAGCCGCTCATTATCCCGCTGGTGCAGGCCGATCGACGGCTCATCGAGCACATACAGCACGCCCGACAGCCCCGAGCCGATCTGAGAGGCAAGCCTGATCCGCTGGCTCTCGCCGCCCGACAAGGTGCCCGATCCGCGCGACAGCGTCAGGTATTCGAGCCCCACATCGTTGAGGAATTGCAGCCGGTCCCGGATCTCCTTCAGGATCCGCACCGCAATCTCGTTCTGCTTCTTGGTCAGCGTCTTGGGCAGAGCCTCGAACCAGTCGCGCGCCGCCTTGATCGACAGCCCTGCCGAGTCCGAAATCGTGTAGTTGTTGAGCTTCACGCTCAGCGCTTCCGGCCGCAGCCGCTCGCCGAAGCAGGTGGGGCAGGGCGCCGCCGACTGGTAGCGCCCGATCTCCTCGCGCATCCACTGCGAGTCCGTCTCCCGGAACCGCCGCTCCAGGTTGCCGACCACGCCCTCGAACGGCTTGGTTACCTCGTACTTCCGCATCCCGTCATTGAAGACGAAATCCACTTCATCCTCGCCGGTCCCGTTGAGGATGATGTCGCGCACTTTCTCCGACAGCTTGTTCCACGCCGTATCCAGCGAGAACTTGTACTTCTTGGCCAGCGCCAGCAGCGTCTGTTCCTGCAGCGGCGAGGCCGACTTGCCCCAAGGCGCAATCGCCCCACCGCTCAATGTCTTGTCCGTCTCCGGCACGATCATCGCCGGGTCCACTTTGAGCTGCTCGCCCAACCCATCGCACGCCGGGCAGGCGCCGAACGGGTTGTTGAACGAGAACAGCCGCGGCTCGATCTCGGAAATCGTGAACCCAGACACAGGGCAGGCGAACTTGGACGAGAAGACGACGCGCCGCGGATCCTTCGTCGATCCTTCCTTCTCCACGAACTCCGCCACCGCGATGCCGTCGGCCAAGCCGAGCGCAGTCTCGAAGCTCTCGGCCAACCGCTGTTCCAGCCCAGCCTTGATGGCGATGCGATCCACGACAACGTCGATGTCGTGCTTCAGCTTCTTGTCCAGCTTTGGCGGATCTTCCAGCTCGTGATACTCGCCATCCACCTTCACGCGCGCAAAGCCGCGCTTCAGCAGTTCGGCAAACTCCTTGCGGTATTCGCCCTTCCGCCCGCGGATCATCGGCGCCAGCAGGTGGAAGCGCGCGCCTTCGCCCAGCGCCATCGCCTTGTCCACCATCTGCGAGACGGTCTGCGCCTCGATAGGCAGGCCGGTCGCCGGCGAATAGGGAATGCCCACCCGCGCCCAGAGCAGGCGCATATAATCGTAGATCTCCGTTACCGTGCCCACGGTCGAGCGCGGGTTGCGCGAGGTCGTCTTCTGCTCGATCGAGATCGCCGGCGAGAGCCCGTCGATGCGCTCCACATCGGGCTTCTGCATCAGCTCGAGGAATTGCCGCGCATAGGCCGACAGGGATTCCACATACCGCCGCTGCCCCTCGGCATAGATCGTGTCGAACGCCAGCGAGGATTTGCCCGAGCCCGACAGGCCGGTGATCACCACCAGCTCGTTGCGCGGAATATCCACGTCGATGTTCTTGAGATTGTGCTCGCGCGCGCCGCGCACGCGGATGGCGTTAGGCTCGGATGACATGCAAAACCCGCGGGGAGAGGTGTTTGTTCAAGTCTGGCAGTTCGGGGTGCAGCGAGTCGATTGCCGCCACAAGAACATAAGCAGAACCAAGCCCGCTGTCTGCCCTTTATAGCCCAACCTCAAAGCCGCAGCCCGATATCGGTCCTAACTCCCGCCCCCGCAACCGCCCCACTGCCAGAATGCTGACAATGACGTGTCAGCAGGATGTCGCAGGACGAATTTGGCTTGAGAGTTCCATCGACTTTGGCCAACTTCCGCGCGGGTGGACAACCAGGGGGAATATCCTTTGAAAACCATACTGCTTGCCGCGGCCTCCTTGGCCGGGCTCCCGGCCTTTGCGCAACAGCCGCCACCACCGCCACAGGTGGCCCCGCCGCCCAGGGGCGACAGCGGCGTCTATATAGGCGTCGGCATCGGCGGCCTGCGCATCGACGAAAAGCCGTTCGACTTCAACCCCGGCTGGGGCAGCGTGCAGGGCCGCCTCGGCTACGCCTTCAACAAGTACATCGC
Source organism: Hyphomonadaceae bacterium (assembly GCA_035995285.1). GTDB lineage: Bacteria > Pseudomonadota > Alphaproteobacteria > Caulobacterales > Hyphomonadaceae > UBA7672. Next base: position 2,172 of record DASYKO010000521.1, read on the forward strand.
GGTCGAGGGCGAGGCGATGCTCGCCTTCAATCCCTACACCTTCGACGACGACGGCGAGAACTATGACGATCCGGACGCGCCCGATCTCAACAGCGCCTTCGGCATCTACGCCGTGCCCAGCATGCCCATTGGCCCCAACCTCAAGCTCTACGGCCGCGCCGGCTATCTGTGGACCGAGTACGAGTACAATTCGGGCGCGCTCAACGGCCTCGTCACCACCAGCGAAGGCCCCGGCTTTGGCGCCGGCCTCGACCTGAGCTTCGGCGATTCCTGGTCGCTCTATTTCGACTACACCTGGTACGGCCTCTCCAACACCGACGACCTCGCGGGCGCCACCATCGACTACGACGCCGACGGCTCGCTGCTGTCGATTGGCGTGACGAAGAAGTTCTGAACGCTCCGCCTACCGTTGTCATTCCGGGCGTAGCGAAGCGAAGACCCGGAACCCAGAGCCACAAGCGTACCGTCTCATCGGGCACGTTGCGACGCTCATGAACTTGGCTCCTGGGTTCCGGATAGCTGCTCTGCAGCTTCCGGAATGACAGCGTCAGGAAGCCCTCACGTCCCCGTCTTCGCCACCGGCGCGGCAACCCCCAGCCCCATCGCCGCCGTCATCTTGGCGATCAGCTCGCGCTGGTCGACAGGCTTGGCGACATAGTCGGTCATCCCCAGCGCCAGATAGCGCTCGCGGTCGCCGCTCATCGCATCCGCCGTCAGGGCGATCACCGGCAGCATGGCCCACGTCTCGCTCGATGCCCGGATGCGCCCGATCGCTTCCTTGCCGTCCATCACCGGCATGTGCACGTCGAGCAGCACGATGTCGAAGGGCTGGGCGCCGAGCTTGTCCAGCGCCTCTTTCCCGTTGGCCGCTTCCACGATCTCGCAGCCGTGCGGGGCAAGGAACAGCTTGATCACCTGCCGGTTGATGGCGTTGTCGTCCGTCAGCAGCACCTTCACGCCGCGCAGCGACGTGCGCGCCGCCTGCGGCCCGGCCTCGTGCTTCGGCTTGGCGATCTGAACTTCCAACGCCCGGAAGGTGAGGGTGAACGTGGATCCCTTGCCCTCGGCGCTTTCCACCGCAATGTCCCCGCCCATCATCCGCGCCAGCTGCCGCGAGATGAACAGGCCGAGGCCTGATCCGCCAAATCGCCTCGTCGTCGAACTGTCCGCCTGCTCGAACACGCCGAACAGCCGGCTGACTGCGTCCGCGCTCATGCCGATGCCTGTGTCGGTAATGCGCACCGAGATCATGTGGTCCTTGGCGCCGACTAGCTTGGCATAGACCGAAACATCCACGCGCCCCGTTTGCGTGAACTTGATCGCATTCGACAACAGGTTCGACACGCACTGCCGCACCCGCACCGGATCGAACCGCAGCCCGCGCGGGAAATCCGCATCCACCGCCATCGCCAGCTCGAGGCCTTTTTCCTCGGCCTGCGTCTGGAACAGCTGGCGCGTGCGCGACATGGCCTGGACGAAATCCTCGTCCACCGCCGCGATCTCCATCTTGCCCGCTTCGATCTTCGATAGGTCGAGCACATCGTTGAGCAGCGACATCAGCGACTTGCCGCTATCCAGGATCACCGCAACCTTTTCGCGGTCCGCCTTGTCCAGGTTGCCTTGCTCCAGCGCCTGCGCCATGCCGAGCACGCCGTTGAGCGGCGTCCTGATCTCGTGGCTCATGTTGGCGAGGAATTCGCCCTTCGCCTTGGCCGAGGCGATCGCCGCCTCCTTGGCCGCCAGCATGTCCGCTTCCAGCTGCTTGCGCGCCGAGAGGTCCACCAGCGTGCCGATCAGCAGCCGCTCGCTCTGGTTCGTCGTCAGCACTCGGGCGCGCATCGCCATCCAGCGGGGTGAGCCCTTCGCATCCATCACCCGCACATCCTGGTCCCAGCCATTGGCCTCGCCACGGCGGCACTCTCGCAGGTTCTGCGAGCACAGGCCGATATCTTCCGGGTGGATCCACGCCTCAAGCTTGTGCGCATCATGCGCACCGGCTGCAAAGCCCAGCAGCTCCGCGAATTTCGGGTTGGGCGTATAGGCCATGGTGTCGAGATTGATCTCGAAATACCCATCGCCCACGCTCTCGATCGCAAACTCCAGCCGGGAGCGCATCGCTTTCGCGTCGCCCGTCGCCGATTGCAGCCGCCTGAAGTTGTCGTGCGCCGTCTTCGCGCTCTGCGCCAGCGCCGCCATCATCATCAGGGCCGCGCCCGAGCCAGCAGCCGCGACCCAGAACGGATACTCGATCCACGAGGCGGAGACCAGGAAGTAGATCACGGCAAGCGACGGCATGCCCATAGTGAACGCCATCACGGCCTTGTTGCGCTGTCCGGCCAGCAGGATGTGCATGATCCACGACCAGCACATGGTCGCCGCCAGCACCATCGCGGATGCGTGGCCCGTCTGCCACATCAGGATCGCGGCTGCGACCCACAGGGCGACCAGCGCCACATTGCATCCCATTGCCGGAATGGAGAGGTGTTCGGCCCCCTTCGATATCCGCATCGACAGCTTGATCATCGTGACGAGGAGGACAGAGGCGGCGACCGTCCAGAGCCCGCCGAACACGAGGCCGAAGAAGTAGACGACCACGCAGCCGTTCAGCACGGTGTTGAGGACCGCAAACACCATCGCGGCGTTGCTGACATAGTTCCAGTCTTCGCCGCCCACGCGGCTCGCCAGTCCGAACGGCGATTTCGCGGCGCCCCGTTTACCCATCATGAACGCTTCCCCGGCGTTTGTTTGGCCCTTTATGCAGCATCACGATTAACACCACGTGCAATCGGCGCGTTTTTGCGGCGAGCACAGCGACGGCCTTGCCATGCCGCGCGAAACCTCAATGTCATCCTTGACGCCGTCTTTACGTCAACGACGTAGTGTCGCGGCGCTGGAGCGGGGAAGAACATGACTACGCGCAGCATCGGCCAGCGGAGCGCCTCCCGCCAGGACCAGATCAGCGCGCACCCGGCAGACCTCCCCGAGGCCCTCACGCTCCGTCCCTCGCCGCTCAAATGGTTTGCCCTCTTCCTGGGCTCGCTGGCCTTCACCAGCTTCATTCTGCAGACCGGCAAGACCGGCCTGATGGCCTGGGGCGGCTTGCTCCTCTTCGGCGGCGGCATTCCGCTCTCTCTTGTCGCCATGTTCGGCATCGGCACGGACCTCCGCCTCGACCGCGAAGGCTTCACCGTCCGCACCATTTTCCGCGCCTTCCACTACGAGTGGGCCAACTGCTCCGCGTTCGAGATCGAGCGCACAGGCCGCATCGACTCCGTCATCTTCTCGGTCCGCACGGATGAGCAAAAGCGCGCCAGTCCGCCGGCGAAGTTCTTTCTCCACGGTCCCTTCCACACGCTCCCGGACACCTACGGCCGCTCACCGGAAAAGCTTGCCGCCCTCATGAACGCCTTCCGCGACCGGGCGCTGGCCTAGATCCTTCTGTTGCAGGCAGGAAGGGATCAGCCCTGAGCACTCAGCAATGCCGCGCGCCAGCCAGCACGCGGTTGACTCTCCCTTCAACATGTAATTATGTAATTACATGTCTACCGATGACGAGATGTCAGCCATCTTCCACGCCCTGGCGCACGAGCACCGGCGGCGGATCATGGACCTCATCAAGGCCCGCCCGGGCCTCAGCGTCGGCCACCTTGCCAACGAATTCGACATCTCCCGCATCGCCGTCATGAACCACCTCGCCGTGCTCGAGCGGGCAGGGCTTATCGTCTCGGAGAAAGACGGCCGCATCCGCCGCCTCCATCTCAACGCCGCCCCGATCCAGATGATCAACGACCGCTGGCTCGACGATTACACCGGCCACTGGGCCCAGAAGCTCACCGGCCTCAAATACGCCGCCGAGGCCGCCACGCGCGCCGGCCCAAAGCCCGCAGCCAAAACCATCCGTCTCAAACCCGACAGCCGATCCATTTCCAGGACCACGAGGGGACAAAAGTGACCAAGGACAAACTGCAACCCGCCACGGGCAAGCTCGAGAAATTCATCTGGAAGGTCACCATCAACGCCCCCATCGAAACCGTCTGGAACACGCTGGTGAAGCAGGACGAAGTCCTGCCCTTCTTCTTCGGCGCCGTTTGCGAGACCAAGGGAGGCCTCAGGCCCGGCGGCAAGATGCGCATGGTCTCGAAGGACCGGAAGAACGCCATCGTCTACGGCGAGGTAAAGGAGTTCACGCCTCCCACCCGTTATTCCCACACCATGATGTTCACCCAGGTCGAAGGCGAGGAGCCCGCCTTCACCGCCTATGACCTCAAGGATCTCGGCAACAGCATCACCGAAGTCACCATCACGACCCTCGTCGAGCCCGGCACCAAGCACGGCAAGATGGTCGCCTCAGGCGGCTACATCACCGAGAACCTCAAGGCCGTCGTCGAAACCGGCAAGGGCAACTTCACCGCCGCCATGATCATGGCGATGAGCCCCCTAATGGGCCTCATGTCCCCAAAAATCTGCCGCATCGAGAAATGGCCGCTGTAAGCTGCGTCTGCTTAAGCGGCGCCTGTTCAAGTCATCGCCGCAGGTTTCACGCTGACAGTTGAACAAGGTTCCACACCCCCCACCTGTCCGCCCCCCTTCGGGCGGGCGGGCCCTTGTTGCTGCTGCTTACCTCGATCGTTCTTTGTCCAACTTGCGCCACGCGGTCCCGCCCGCCCGAAGGGGGGCGGACAGGTGGGGGGTGGATGGTGTCGTTCCGGCGTTAGATAATTCACGAAGGCGTTGCCGCCCGCAAAAGCAATTCCGCCAAAAGCGCTCATGCTCTAACCTCAGCGCTTCGTTGGGGAGTCATCATGCGTTCCATACTGATCGGTCTCATCGCCCTCGCAGCCTCGTGCGCGCCCGCCTTTGCGCAGACCATCAACCCCGGCGCCCAGCGCTTCGCTCACATCGTCCTCGTCGACACTGGCATGTTCGAGCAGGCGATTGGCGCGGCGAAGGAGCAGCTGGGCCCCTCCTTCCGCCAGGGGTATCAGAACGCGCCGTGGGCCACGGGCCTCGATGCAGACAAGCGGGCAAAGGTCGGCGCCTATGTCGACACCATTCCGGATCTTCTCTCCGCCGCTCTCATGGAGGCGCTGCCCGAGATCGAGACTGCCGTCGCCACCGCCTACAGCCGCGAACTCAAACCGCAGGAAGCCGACCAGATCGCCAACTATCTCGGCTCGGAGGATGGCCTGGCCTTCCTGAAGGCAGCCACGGGGGTGGCGTTATCCACCTACAAGTCAGGCGGCCGGCGGCCCTCGAGCGCCGAAATGATGGCCACCCTGACGCCGAAGCAGCAGGCCAGTCTGAACGCCTTCGCCCGCACACCCGGCGGCCGCGCCTTCACCCGCGTCGGCGGCAACAAGGCGCGGACGATCATGCGCGACGCCATCGCGAAGGACGTGATGCCCGCAAAGGTCCCCGCGCTCCGCGCCAGAATCCGCACCGACCTCTGCGCGATCATCGGCGACCCATGCCTCGTGCCGATGCCGTAACTACTCGTACCTGAGCGCCTTCACAGGCTTCGCCCGCGCGACCAGCCAGGTCTGCGCCGAGATGGTGAGCCATGCGACCGCCAGCGCCACCAGAGGCGCGATCACGAACGTCCACGGCGAGAGGTCGATGCGGTACTTGTAGCCCTGCAGCCACTGCGTCATGAGCCAGTAGCCGGCCGGCAGCGCGATCACGACCGCGATGAACACCGGCACGGTGAACTGCCACATCAGCAGGCCGAGCACCTGCGAGGTCGTCGCCCCCAGCGCCTTCCGGATTCCGATTTCCTTGGTGCGCCGTTCGGCCGCGAAAGCCGACAGCGCAAACAGCCCGAGACACGCAATCACGATCGCCGCCACCGCGCAGATGCCGATCAGCGTCCCCTGGATGATGATGTCGAGATAAAGCACCCTGCGCGATTCCGCATAGAAGGTCAGCTGGATCGGCCGCACATTGTTGGTCGTCTTCCAGATACGCTGGATGTCGCTGACCGTGCTGGCGAAGTCATAATCGCCCTTCGCGCGTATCGACAGTACCTGGAGGGCGTTGTTGAAGACGAAATAGATCGCCGGCGCCGCCTCGGCGTTCACCGACACAGGCAGATCGGCAATGACCCCGATGATTTCCGACGGCGTCGGCGACAGCGCGCCCGGCTGGGACCACGGCACCTGCTTGCCGACAGCCTCTTCAGGCGAGGCATAGCCGAGCATCCTGATGGCCGTCTCATTCAGGATCACCGGACGCGGAACGATCGTCGCCGGCGGCGGTGGCGCGCCCGGCGCCGCTGCCTGCGCTGGCGTCTGCTGGGGCAGGGGCGGGTTGTCCGCCGCGCCGCGGTTACGCTCGAACAGCCGCCCGGCGAGCGGCTTGATGTCATAGGTCTCGAAGAACTCGAAATGCACCGGCGCGATGTCGAACGGAATCTCCCGCCCGTCATTGGTCTTCACGACGGTGACGTTCTTGGCCGCCGCGACGCTCATCGCATTCATGGAAGAACACCCCGCCCGCTCAACCCCCGGCAGCTTGCGCACCTCCTCCAGGAAAGCAGGATTGGCGCAGTTGCTGGCCACCTGGATGATCATGTCGCTGGCCTTGCCGAACCCCTGCGAGAGGGCAAAGCGCGTCTGCTGATAGATCGTGATGGTCGAGACGATCAGCCCGATCAGGATCGCAAACTGCACCACCACCAGCGACTGCCGCGTCACCGGCGATCCCACAGATTTCACCTGTCCGCCCTTCAGCACCGTCCCGGGCTTGAAGCTCGACAGCACGAGCGCCGGATAGAAGCCGCCGAGAATGCCGATCACCAGCGTCGCCCCGATCAGCCCGAAGGTCAGCAACGGATCCCCGAAGAAGTCGAGCTTGAGCCCCCTCTGCACGAAATCGCTGAACGGTTGCGCCAGAACGCCCCCAATGGCGACCGCAAGGATCATCGAGAGCGCGGCGTAGATCAGCGCCTCGCCCATGAATTGCACGATCAGCTGCCCGCGGCTCGCCCCGTTGGCCTTGCGCACGCCAACCTCGATCGCCCGCCGCGAAGCCCGCGCCGTCATCAGCGTCACGAAATTGATCACCGCCACGATCACGATCAGCGCGCCCACCGTTGCGATGGCCATGGCCGTCGAGCGGCTGCCGGTCGGCTTGCTCACCTGAAGCCCCATGCCCTGTTCGGACAGGTGGGCGTCGGCGATCGGCCGCGTGCCGAACCATGTCTTGATCTTCGCCGCGCCGAATGCGTCCGCATAGGGCTTGACCACCATGTCGGCCGCGGCCTGCAGCTTCTCGCGCGCCACATCCGGCTTCACGCGGACAAACGTCTCCACGGCATAGCCGGTGCGGAACGCCGTCGGCGGCGCCGCGTCCATCTGCGCCAGCGGGGCGTTGGCGGATTTGCCCGAGGCGAGGATCTCGTGAAACAGCATGGTGTTGGATGGAAAATCCTTCAGGATCGCCGTCACTTTCAGCGCACGCTTGTTCGTACCCTGCATGATGGTCAGCGTTTCACCGACGACATCCTCGCGTCCGAAATACTTGTGCGCCGCCGCTTGCGTCATCACGACGGTATCCGGCTGGTCCAGCGCGCTCGCTAGGTCGCCGTCGATCGCAGGCAGGGGGAACACCCTGAAATAATCGGCATCGACCCAGGCGAAACGGTTGTCGACCGAACCGCCATCGCCCGCGTCCGGCGTCTGCAGGATGGTTGGCAGGGACATCATCACGCGGGTGGAGGCGACAACGCCCTCCCCAAATTGCTGCTTCAGCTCCCCCGAGACCGTGGGCTGGATCAGCTCGCTGTTCAAAGGCGTCTGGCCAGGCTGCTCGATGCCGGATGTGATCTTGTAGATTTGGCTGTAGCCGGGGATCCACCGGTCATAGCTGAACTCGGCGCGCACGAACTGCGCCACCAGGATGCCGCCCGCAAACGACACCGCGAGCCCGAAGATCGAGATCGCCGCATAAAGCCAGTTGCGCCTCAGATTGCTCAGGGCAGTGGCGAGATAGTTCGCAAGCATGGCTAATTCCCCAACTCGTCGATGCTGATCCTGTTAGTAGCGCTACGCGGGCCTTTTCTTACGCCGGCCAAGCCAACCAAAAATCATCGTCCCTTCTCCTTCGGGAATATCTCCTCCACGGAGAGGCCGAATACGTCCGAGAAACGGTAGGCCATCGGCAACGATGGATCGAAGCGTCCGTTCTCGATCGAGTTCACCGCATTGCGCGACACGCCGATCCGATCGGCAAGGTCAGCCTGCGTCCAGTTGCGTTCCGCGCGCAGCACACGAATGCGGTTCTTCATGTCGGGCTTCAATCTGCCTTCGCGCCCATCCGCTGGTGCGCCCACCAGCCGAGCCACACGAGGATGTAGGCCAGGCCCATCAGAAACGTGCTTGCCACGATGCCAAGGTAAAATCCGACAGCGCCTTGCTGCTCTCCGGAGATCCCCTTGCTGAATGCGATCCAGCCCTCGACCCAGCCCTGCACGAGATCCCGCAAGCCGCCGAAGTGCATGAGCTCGATGCCGATCAGCATCACAAATGCAAAGGCCCATCCCAGGCCCCAGAAGACGGCGAACTTGTGAGCCTCGCGGCTCGGCTCGTCGAGGCTTCGCCAGTAGGGAACCATCGCAAGCATCGCAAACACGAAGGCCAGAAGGAAGAAATACCCTTGTCCTTCCATCCCGATGATCTTCATCCGGAAGAGTGTCGCCATCAGAGCCGCGGTAAGAACTGACGCCGCGACGAGCATTCCTGCCCACACCCCCGGCTTCACCTTCGGCCGCATCTGACCCGATTTCGGCATGACATCGGTCCCTTCCATAATGACAACAGTTGTTGTCACGCCGAAATCGGCCCGTCAATGCGAAATTCGACGCGCTCATGATCGGTCAGTCGTCCTTCGGCGGCAGGTCGAGGCCCCGGCGGTAGGACACCCATAGGGAACAGGGAAGCGTGATGATGACTGCGAATGCCAGCCAGCCCCATGACGTCGCCGCGCTGAAGAGGCCGAGCCGCTCGCCCGTTGCATAGAACCACAGCGCAGTCGCAAGGACGAAATAGTTGACCATGTAGGAGTCGCGCACGATTGCGCGGTGCAGTTCGTCCGCAGTGCGCCACACGCGCCAGGCCAACCAGAAACTCAACGCGACAAGCGCGATGACGATCGCGAAGTTCAGCCTCGGATCAATCAGGTCCGGTCCGATAAGCGGCAGGATCACCGCAGCGCCGCTCGTGACGGGCGTAAGCACCTGAGACAGGCGCTGACGCGGCATCTCCGCGGGCGCCATGAAATGCGAGACCGCCATCACCAGCGCCATCTGCAGCATCAGGAAGCCGCCGATCAGGGCGAGCAAGTCATCTAAGCGCTTCGGTCGATGCATCACCGGATCCAGCAACAAGATCACGACAAGAAAAATGGCCGCTGCGATCCAGCCAATGATCCAGCTCCTGCGCTTGAAGCGTTTCTGGCTCGGCGTCAGCGGTTCGCGGGCTCCACCTTGTGCCATGCTTCAGTTCTCCCCTTCGAAAATCGTCTCCACCGGCTTGCCGAACAGCTTCGCGATCTTGATCGCGAGCGGCAGCGACGGGTCGTAGCGTTCAGCCTCGATGGCGTTGATGGTCTGGCGCGAAACGCCGAGGCGTTCGGCCAGCTCCTGCTGGCTCCAGTTGCGCCGCATCCGCAGCTCCCTCATCTGGTTCTTCATGCAGAAATCGCTTCGCGAGCCGATGCAGCGATGGAAAGCATACTTTCCATGCCATGTAAAGCATGCTTTCCACTGAGAAGTGGCGGCAGACATGCGAAAACGCCGCCCGTTTCGGGGCGGCGCTATCACACTCTACTCACTTAAAACTCTAAGATCAGAACCTCAGCAGCGGTGATCCTTCTTGGCGATCTGGCGCCCGGCCAGAACGCCGGCCGTCGCGCCGAGCACGCCGCCTTCGGACTTGGCGCCATCGCCCGCCACCTGGCTGCCGACCACCGCGCCAGCAACGCCGCCCACGATCGCACCGCGGTTCGAGGCTTGCTGACGATCTTTCTCGCAAGCAATGCGAGCCTCAGCATCGCGCGCCTTGGCTTCAGCCACAGCCGCCCGGTTCTCCGCTTCTTTCAGGCTCGCCTTCTGCGCGCTCTGGTCAGAGACGCGCTGCGAGGCTGCGCTTGTGCCGTTATCGGCCAGCAGCTCAGGCCCGCTCGATGGACCACAGGCCGCAAGGCCAAGCGCCATCACAGCCGCAATCGCGGCGCACGAAGTCTGTTGCAGAAAAGCACGCATAACCGGCTCCAGTTCATTTGGGTCGCCAGTACAATGATGTGCTCGCATAGTTGTTCCATTGCCGCATGGTCAACGAAACAAGGCAAAACGGTAACCTTTGCTCCGACTCAACTGCGGGGAGAGCTAGGCTCCGTGGCCTTTGTCCTCGGCTGGCCGCTTCGCGTCTTCGCCCGCCAGCCCTGCCGACTTGTAGCGCGCCTTCAGCTTGCGGATCATCGACTGGTTCAGCGCCAGCCGCGCGCGCAGATACTCCATCCAGATGTCGGTGAGATCGATGCGAACCTTGTTCGGACCAAAGTCCTCTTCCTTCCGCTCGCCTGTCTCGTAGAGCTCGAGATCAGCGGAGAGGAGATCGCATTCCGCCTGCAGACCTTCGGTTCGTTTCGTCACGGCATGACCTCGAGCCCACGATAAATTAGAGGTTGGGCAGGGCAGTTCGCAAGAGCACGCTTTCCCAACCTGTGACAGATTCCAGGCGCCACTTGCAGGCTCTTGCTATCGGCTAGCGCTGGGCCCATGCGCCGGATGCGCCGGAAGATGCGGCGGCCGCTTCCAGAAGAACAGCAGATATGCACACCCGCCCGCGAGCCCCAGATATCCGAAATTGAGGAAGAGCGCCGTCGCCACCAGGAGCCAGCTGTTGTCCATCCCGAGCATCGCCTTGCCCGGCGCCGATAGATTGTCCGGTCCAATCGCCTGCAACGCGACGATCACCGAATCCCACACCGCCGTCTCGACATGGATGAAGCCCACATACATCACCATGCCGCCGACATAGATGACGAAGGCGAACACCTTCATCGGCAGCTTGGCCTCGTTGAGGAAATAGAAGATCGCCGCGGCCATCGCGAAATTGACGGTGATCACCTGCGCGAACAGCTGGCCCACCTGCTCGAACGCGCCCTGCGCCAGCATCATCAGCTCAGCTTCGCTCATTTGTCCCGCCCTTTGGTCTGCCCGCGTTCCTACCCTCCGCAGGCAGCGGAAGCCAGCAGGCCCGCGCCCAGCCCACACCATTGCCCTTCGCCCGCATTTTCGGCCATCATGCCCCGGGGGAGGCGCGGGGAGGCGTACATGATCCGGACAGCATTGGCGGCTGCGGCCCTGGCTTGCGCCACAGCGCCCGCTTTCGCCCAGACCTCACCCTGGACGCATGAGGACATCACCTTCCCCGAGACAGCCGGATGGTGCCCCGGCAAGATCGAGGAAGACGACGGGACCGGCAAGAAGACGCAATCGATGCACATCACGGCCTGCGGCCAGGAATTCCCTGCGCTCACAGCCGGAATAGGCTTCCGCGGCGCCGAGGCGCAGGACATCCCCAGCTTCACGCTCAACGCGTCAGCCTCTTCCGCGGGCGATCAGGGCAAGGCCACCGTCGACGGCATCTTCAAGCAGAAGAGCGAGACCTGCGTCCGGCAGACCTTCGCCATCGACAACAACCCGGTCCGCAATCTCCCCGCCTTCCAGGTCAACGCCACTTATCTCTGCCCGGGTCTCGGCGGGATCTTCCAGTTCCACAACGTCACCGCCTACGCCCAGCGCAAGAACGGCGATCTCTGGATCGTCGCCTTCGACGCCGACCACGCAGCCCTCACCCCCGATGAGGAAGTGCTTATCCGTGGCGCCGTCACCGCCATCACCACGCGCTGAGCGGGATGGGACTACTGGCATAGTTTCGGGAAAGGCAGACAACAGCCCCCGCCCACCTCAGTTGGCGGCGTGCAACGCCGGTGCTGAGGGCAGGGCGGGGGCCGGTCTTGAACGTCTTCTACCCCTCTTCGCCGACGATTCCGTGACGCAAGCCCGTACCTTGTTCGAGCGCCGATGCGAGCAATCCTCGCGTCCCCGCTAACCCGGCTTTCAGCATGTTCGGCTAGCCTGCGATCATCCCGCGGGGCTCTCACGTGAATCGCACGAAGTTCAATCCGCTTCCGTTGCTGGCGCTGGTCCTCGCCGTGCCGCTGGCAATCACAATCCAGAACAACAGCCTCCGCCCGGCAGAAGCCGAGCCGGAGATCGTCAAGCTTCCGCCGCAACCCGCCGCGCCCTCGCAGGCAGAGCAGTATGCAGCCGCCGCCATCGCCAGCTCGCGCTCCGTCACCCTCGCCATGGAAGACGGCCACTACTGGGCGGACGCCAGGGTCAACAGCGCCCAGGTCCACTTCATCGTCGACACCGGCGCCAGTCTCATCACCCTCACCAGGGACGACGCCCGCCGCATCGGCGTGACCATCAAGCCCGGCGGCCCGGTCATGGGCCTGTCGACCGCCAACGGTCGGATCACCGCGCCCATCGTCACGCTCAAGCGCGTCCGCATCGGCAATGTCGAAGTCACAGACGTCGAGGCCGTGGTCGTGGAAGAGGGCCTGGACACCTCGCTCCTGGGGATGAATTTCCTCAACCAGCTCAGGACCTGGCAATCCACCGAAGCCGGCCTCGTCCTCAAGCAGTAGCCGCGCCCTCCCGCCAGCAGGCGAAGGGTAGGCAGAAGCGGGGCGTGATGAGGAGGTTAGCGGATCGGGCTAGGTGACCGGCTCCGAGACTGCGCCTCGTCCCAGGTTCTGCTGGTTCCTGCTTGCGATGCCGTCGGACGCGCCCCACGACCCCCTGCAGCCACCCGGCCTGAACGGCTGATTGCCGGTCCGCTCCGAAGCCGATATCGAGGAGGTGCACATTCCTTGACCGGCAAGGTTGGTTTTTGGAACGGCGCACGCGCCCAGCACCAGAGCGAGCGGCGCAACAAGAAGAACAATTTTCATGGCTGATCCCTCCAACAGCTCGAAGCTACCAGTGGTTGGCCTTTTTTTTGTCAGGGAGAAATCAGCCGGGAAGGTCGCTTGCTGTCGGGCCCGTCTTTCCGTCCATGCCCGCCCGCTCCCCCTTGCGCCTCCCGCCAAACTGTGAAAGAACAAATAGCGAACATGTGCCGCACCCCGCAGCCCTTTGCTGTGGACACCGGCGATCCCCACATGTTTCGGCGTAGCGTGAAGTCGCGTGAGTCCCGGTCCACCCGTAGGTTGGCCAATCACGCAGAGATCTGTGTCAGGAACCGGAGCGGTCCGAGAAAGCGGGCTGGGGCCGGAATGGAAAAGGAAGACGAACATGGCCGGCTCGGTCAACAAGGTGATCCTCGTAGGCAATCTCGGCCGGGATCCCGAAATCAAGCAGATGCCCTCGGGCTCCTCGATCGCCAACCTCTCGATCGCAACCTCCGAAAACTGGCGCGACAAGACGTCGGGCGAGCGGAAAGAGAAAACCGAGTGGCACCGCGTCGTCGTCTTCAACGAAGGCCTCGTCCGCGTCATCGAGCAGTACGTGAAGAAAGGCTCGAAGCTCTACATCGAAGGCCAGCTCGAAACCCGGAAGTGGCAGGACAAGGACGGCAACGACAAATACTCCACCGAAGTCGTCCTGCGTAACTTCAACTCGGTCCTGACGATGCTCGACGGCAAGAGCGAAGGCGGCGGCGCCTCTCGCGGCGGCGGCGAATTCGACCAGGACCGCGGCGGCGGCTCATCCCGCGCCCCCGCCAAGGGCAAAGGCAAAGCCTCCGAAGACTTCTCCCGCGGCCCCGACTTCGACGACGAGATTCCGTTTTAGTCTGAAACCAGTGCATTCTCGGGCTCCCTCGCCGAGTCATTCTCGGGCGAAGCGAAGCGGAGACCCGAGAATCTCTGGGCTACGTGGGAATTCTATCCGACCTCCAGAGGACGCCGCCCATGTCGCGGTTCGACACCATCGCGACCTACTTCATGGCGAGCAAACGCGGCGGCGTCATCTATCTCGGCGTTACATCCGATCTCGTGACACGTGTTTCAAGGCACCGCCTCGGCGAGGCCTGCGCCTTCACGGCAAAATACAAATGCCGCTTCCTCGTCTGGTACGAGGTGCACGCCAGCATGCACACTGCCATCCAGCGCGAAACCTCGCTCAAGCGCTATCTGCGCCAGTGGAAGAACGAGCTTATCGAAAAGGAAAATCCCAACTGGGATGACCTCTGGCCCTCGATCATTCCCCAACCCCTGCCAGGCCAGCGCCTCACCATTGAACAATTCGCCCGCGGCGAACGGTTGAAAGACAGCTGACCTCCCACCGAGTCATTCTCGGGCAAGCGAAGCGCGACCCGAGAATCTCTGGGCCACACCGCAAACGCCAGCATCAGCGCGTGCCGCTCCAAAGATTCTCGGCTCAAGGCCGAGAATGACCTGTTGAGAGAGGCGTGCGAACGTCCACACCTGCAGGAATTCTGACTCAGTTGTTTCACCGAGTCATTCTCGGGCAAGCGAAGCGCGACCCGAGAATCTCTGGGCCCCAAGGGGACCGCTGCCTTCAGCTCTCGCCGCCCAAAGATTCTCGCGTCTCCGCTACGCTCCGCCCGAGAATGACCCGTGCTTGTTTTCCCTCGGAAATACTTTCCACCAGTTAGCCGCCCCAAATCCCGCACTCCGCCCGGCCAAGCCCTTGTCCCCGCTCGACTTCCAGAGTCCCCAACCGGTGGTGAAAATAATAATTCTCCCGGCGCCCCCAAAACCGCGCGTCATAATCCCGTTCGAACTCAACGAACGGGCTGCGCATGAGCGACGATCCTGACTATCCAAACGAAGCCGCAAGGCTCGCGAGCCTCTGGGAGGAGTGCATCGCCGGCTGGTACAACCTGATCCGCGCCTTCGGCCATCCGATCGATCTCATGCGCTGGGGCTGGATGCGAGCGCTGGAGCACCGCGCGCTCGGCCGCTGGCTGCGCGACCTGGAAGACCTGGTGCGCCGCGCCATCCGCAACGAGGCGCTCACGCGCGACGTGCCCGCGCCAAAACTCCGCCGCAGGCGCGCGGACCGGCGCCGCACACGGCCGGCCTCGCCCGGCGACATGCCGCGCTTCCGCCCCACCTGCCGCACCGATCCGCTCACCTGGAAGGTGAGCTTCCGCATGTCCAAGCCGGGACAGGGCGGCCAGCGCCGCACCCCACGCACGACTCGTGAGCCCGCGGCCCGGCGCCTCTGCCGCGGCTTCGCTTACCGCATCGAGGCCCTGCGCCGCGCCATCCGGTACCGCGACGACTATGTGATGCGCCACGCACGCCGCATGGCGCGCCTCGCCGAGGCCGGCCGCGCCAGCGATCCCATCATGCTTCCGCTTCCGATCCCGCGCGAAGATCCACCGGATCGGCAACCCATCCTCTTGAGCGCGGCGATCCCTCGCGCGCCGCCCGCCAGCAGCGCTCCGGCGCATGAGGCGGCGCCCTGGATCGCCAGGCACATCGAGCCCGGATAGACGCCTCTCCAGCTCCCGTTTTTTGACCGAAAACACCCCGCCGGCGCACCCTGCGGCAAGGCCCCCGCGCGCCCTGTGCAGATAGCCTCGAAAACAGGCCAAAAACCCTAAAAAATCCAATCGGTTGAGAGGCTGTGGAAAACCTGTTCCGGCGTTTGTCTCGCAGCGCACAAACGGCTAGAAGAAAACCTCGATAGACCCCACGATTCCT
Organism: Hyphomonadaceae bacterium; assembly: GCA_035995285.1. Classification (GTDB taxonomy): domain Bacteria; phylum Pseudomonadota; class Alphaproteobacteria; order Caulobacterales; family Hyphomonadaceae; genus UBA7672. The sequence goes on from DASYKO010000521.1 coordinate 17,916, forward strand.
GGGCCTCCCCGCCTTCCTCGCCACACGAGTACTTCTTGTCCGATACACCAGACCAGCCTGCGTCCCCCGATGCGCCACGCGAAGACAATGGCCGGGGCGAAATCGCCGCCATTTCGATCGCTGACGAGCTCAAGAAGTCATATCTCGACTATGCGATGTCGGTCATCGTTTCGCGCGCTCTTCCCGATGTGCGCGACGGCCTGAAACCTGTTCACCGCCGCATCCTCTATGCGATGTACGAAGGCGGCTACACCCACGAAAAGGCCTTCAAGAAATCCGCCAACACCGTCGGCGACGTCATCGGCCGCTATCACCCGCACGGCGACCAATCGATCTACGACGCCATGGTCCGTATGGCCCAGCCTTTCTCGATGTCCGTGCTGCTCATCGACGGCCAGGGCAATTTCGGCTCGATCGACGGCGATCCCCCGGCTGCGATGCGCTACACCGAAAGCCGCATGGCGCGAATTACCGCGAACATGCTCGATGATATCGACAAGGAAACCGTCGATTTCGTCGACAACTATGATGGCTCCCGGAAAGAACCTTCAGTTCTCCCCTCGAAATTCCCGAACCTCCTCGTCAACGGCGCCGGCGGCATCGCGGTCGGCATGGCCACGAACATCCCGCCCCACAATCTCGGCGAAATCATCGACGCGACGATCGCAATCATCGAAAATCCCGCTATCGACGACATGGCCTTGCTCGATATCGTGCCGGGCCCCGATTTCCCCACCGGCGGCCTCATCATCGGCCGCGCCGGTTCCCGCAACGGCCTGATGACCGGCCGCGGTTCGGTCATCATGCGCTCGAAGACGAACATCGAGACGATGAAGGGCGGCAAGGAAGCCATCATCATCACCGAAGTCCCCTACCAGGTGAACAAGGCGACGATGGTCGAAAAGATCGCCGAACTCGTGCGCGACAAGAAGGTCGAAGGCATCTCCGACCTGCGCGACGAATCCGACCGCACCGGCATCCGCGTCGTGATCGAGATCAAGCGGGATTCATCCGCCGACATCGTCCTCAACAATCTCTTCCGCCTCACGCCGATGCAGTCTTCGTTCGGCGTCAACATGCTCGCCCTCAATGGCGGCCGCCCCGAACTCATGACGCTCCGCATCATGCTGCAGGCGTTCCAGCGTTTCCGGGAAGAAGTCGTCGCCCGCCGCACCAAGTTCGAACTCAACAAGGCCCGCAACCGCGCTCACGTCCTGATCGGTCTCGCGCTCGCCGTCGCCAACATCGATGAAATCATCCGCATCATCCGCTACTCGGCCGATCCGGATAGCGCCCGCGTCGCCCTGCTTGATCGCGCATGGCCCGCGATGGACATGGGCCCGCTCATCAGTCTGATCGCCGACCGCCGCACGGTCATCAACGACAAGAACGAAATCCGCCTGTCGGATGAACAGGCCCGCGCGATCCTCGCGCTGCAGCTCTCACGCCTCACCAATCTCGGCCGCGACGAGATCGGCAAGGAGGCATCCTCGCTGGCCGATGCGATCAAGGAATATCTCTCTATCCTCGGCTCGCGTGGCCGCATCCTCGAGATTATCAAGGGCGAGCTCACGGAAATCCGAAACAAGTTCGCCAAGCCCCGCCGTACCGAATTCGTCGAAGCCGATCTCGATCTCGAAGACGAAGCCTTCATCGAACGCGAAGACATGGTCGTCATGGTCACCCATACCGGCTACGTCAAACGCACGGCCCTCTCCGCCTATCGAACCCAGAACCGCGGCGGCAAGGGCAGGGGCGGCATGGAAACGAAGGAGGATGATTTCGTCATCCGTCTCTTCGCCGCTTCCACGCACACCGAGATCCTGTTCTTCTCCTCTACCGGCATGGCCTACAAGCAGAAGGTCTGGCGTCTCCCGCTGGGCGCGCCGAACTCCAAGGGCAAGGCGCTGGTCAACCTCTTCCCGCTGCAGGAAGGCGAGCGCATCACCTCGGTGATGCCGCTTCCGGAGAACGAAGAAGAGCGGGCTCAGCTCAACATCCTGTTCGCAACAAGATCCGGCGGCGTCCGCCGCAACATGCTGGCCGACTTCACCTCGGTGAACCGCGGCGGCAAGATCGCGATGAAGCTGGAATCCGAAGGCGACGCCATCGTCGACGTCCAGCTCTGCTCGCC
>DASYKO010000522.1:0-3688 GCA_035995285.1 Hyphomonadaceae bacterium
ACTAGGTGAGCCACCCCCCACGATCAGGGTATGCTCCAGCAACAGGGTCCCGCCCGCCCGAAGGGGGGCGGACAGGGGGGGGGTGTGGACGCTTGTTCAGGTGTCGCGATTGGATTTCGAATTAGACGCGAGAGTCTAAAACTCGATATCGAGTTCCTCGATTTCCATCGGCTCGGCCTTGGCTTCCTCGATCCATTGCTGCATCGGGGCCCAGCTGATGATGCGGTCGCGGTATTCGGCAGCCTTGCCTTCAAGCGCGATGTCGTAGGTGACGAAGCGCGTGCACACGGGCGCATACATCGCATCCGCCAGCGTCGGCTTGTCGCCAAAGAGAAAGCGGCCGCGATAGGCCTCGAAGCATTCGTTCCAGATGGTCAGCACGCGGCGGATGTCTCCGCGGGCGCCGGTAAAGACGCGGAAGCCGGGATAGCGGGCCCGCAGGTTCATCGGCAGGGCCGAGCGCAGGTTGTAGAACCCGCCATGCATCTCGCCGACCACCGACCGGCAATGGGCCCGCTTGACCCGTTCGGTCGGAAGCAGCTCCGCCTTGGGGTACATCTCGTCGAGATATTCGGCGATGGCGATCGTGTCCCACACGCTGGCCCCGTCATGGTCCAGCCTGGGGGTCAGGACCGTTGGGGAAAGCAGCAGCAATTCGGCCCGGTTCTGCGGATCGTCGATAGAGGCGGACTCGACTTCCACCTCCAGCCCCGCCATCTGGCAGAATAGCCAGGCCCGCAGCGACCAGGACGAATAGTTCCTGCTCGATATTGTCAGTTTAGCGCCTGCCATCACGGCACTTTCCTTGCCCTTAATCTGTATATGCAATCGTATGTCGCAGTGCAGTAACCAGGGAACTAAGCTTCGTTATGGAAGCCCCCTGGGCCACGCATCTGCCTAGAAATAGAGCGCGCCGAGACATGTGGTATCACATCTACGAGGCCCAGAAGCAGGCTTCTGAGCCGTTTCGCGCCGCCGCGCTCGCCGCCCTCAAGCTGCGCGGATCGCTGAACGGCGCGGCTGATTCTCCTGGCGCGCGACGCATTCTCGCGGCGCTGGAGATGACAACCCGCGCCACTCTGACGCACACCTCCCCGCCCTTTGGTATCAAATCGGTCAAGGTCGAGAACCGCGAAGCGCTGGTGACCGAGGAGGTCGCCCTCGACCTGCCCTTCGCCAACATGCTGCATTTCAGGAAGGACATCGACGCCCCCCAGCCCAAAGTGCTGATCGTCGCCCCGCTTTCCGGCCACTTTGCCACCCTGCTGCGCGCCACCGCGAAGACCATGCTGCAGGACCATGACGTCTACATCACCGACTGGAAGAACGCCCGCGACATCCCCCTGACGGCTGGCCGCTTCGGCTTCGAGGATTACGTCGACTACCTGATCAAGATGCTGGAGCACCTTGGCCCCGGCGCGCACGTTGTCGCCGTCTGCCAGCCCTGCGTGCAGGCGCTCGTTGCTACGTCGGTCATGGCGGCCAACAAGCACCCGTGCGAGCCGCGCTCGCTCACCCTGATGGCCGGGCCGATCGACTGCCGGATCAACCCGACGGCGGTGAACACGCTGGCGACCGAGCATCCGATCGAGTGGTTCCGCAACAACCTGATCTCGACCGTGCCCTTCCCGCTCCCCGGCTGGGGCCGCCGCGTCTATCCGGGCTTCATGCAGCTGACGGCCTTCATGTCGATGAACCCGCAGCGCCACATCGACGCCCACAAGAACCTGTTCCAGCATCTGGTCGAGGGCGATGAAACCGCCGCCGAGACCATCAAGACCTTCTACGACGAATACTTCGCCGTGCTCGACCTCACCGAGGACTTCTACCTCGAGACCGTCGCCTGGGTGTTCCAGGAGATGCGCCTGCCCACGGGCCGCATCAAGCATCGCGGCGAGGTCGTCGATCCCTCCGCCATCCGCAAGACCGCCCTGCTGACGGTCGAAGGCGAGCGCGACGATATCTGCGCCGTCGGCCAGACGGCCGCCGCCCACGAACTGGTCACAAAACTCCGCCCTCACCTGCGCAGCCACCACCTGCAACCGGGCGTCGGCCACTACGGCGTCTTCGCCGGCAGGCGCTGGGAGAACCAGATCTATCCGACGGTTCGCTCGGTCATTCTGTCGACGGAGTGAGCCGCCGCCCTATCGGCCATCTGCCCCCGCGAAGCGGAGGAAGTGGCGCGTAGCGCCGAAGGGGGCGAGTCGGATCCACCAGCCAAGCGCCGGTCTGGTTCAAGCCGTACTCAATCGATCCCCTCTTGGCCCGCCCCCATCCCGGCTCCGCCGTACTTCCCCCGCTCCGCTTCGCTGCGCAGGGGAAGATGAGTCAGCGCTTGATGGTCAGCTCCACGCTTGCGACCTGAAACCCGAACTTGCCGACGCTCGCCCGGTTGATGACCGCGCCTTCGCCGTTGAGCACCATCACATCCTGGAAGTGGACCTTGAGCCCTTCCTTGCCGTTCTCGCCAGGAAGCACGACGTCGTAGGACAGCCGGAACGCCTTGCCGTCCTGCCAGCCCTTTGCTGTTCCGACGACATCCTCGCGCTTGCCTAAGTACTTGCCGTCGCCGAGCAGGGTGAGCACCCAGGTCTTCTGGTCCTTCTCGCCATCGTCGTAGTCGAACTTTTCGGCGAGGGTGAAGGTGTCCCCTGACCGTGTGCCGGTGAGATGGGCGGTGAAGGCACGCTTCACCCCGTTGATGGCCGAGAACTGCCCGCGGGCGGTTGTCTCGCCCAGAAGATCCTTCTCGATCACGAAGGCCGACCCGCCGGTTTCCTTGGGAAGACCGGGCGCCAGGGCGCATCCGGATAGAGCGACAGCGGCGGCAAGGGCGGAAAGCGAGCGCATGGGATCACCTCTGGCCCCTCTACGCAGGCCGCCGCCGAGCGGACCTGCACCTCAAACGGAAAAGGCCCGGCGTGTACGGCGCCGGGCCTCTCTCCAGACAGTATGTGTATCCTCAGCCCGGGATCAGTCCCGCCGGGCTGGCGATGTCGAGATAGATCGCCAGGAAGTGGCAGGAGGCGCCGGCAACCACGAAGCTGTGCCAGATCGCCGAGTTGAACGGCAGCTTCTTGTTGAGGTGGAAGACCACGCCCACCGTGTAGATCACCCCGCCCGCCAGCAAGAGGCCAAGGCCCAGCGGCGAGAGCGAATGGATCAGCTTGTCGGCGATGGTCAGCACCGCCCAGCCGAGCATCATGTACATCCCGATATAGACTTTCGGCGCGTTCCAGCGGGCCAGCAGGTTCAGCGCAACCCCGCCGAGGGCCACCACCCAGACGATGCCCAGGACCGTCCAGGCCATCGGCCCGTCCAGCTTGGCCAGCATGAACGGCGTGTAAGACGCCGCGATCATGATGAAGATGCCCGAGAGGTCGAAACGCTCGAACAGGCGCGAAAGTTTCTCGTTGGTGTTGGAATTGTAGAGGAGCGAGCATCCCAGCATCGCCAGGAGGCCCATGGAATAGACCAGGAGGCCGGCGGTCATCTTGACCGAGCCCGACTGAGCAGCCGTGGTCACAAGGAGGATACAGCCGCCGATCGCCAGGACGATGCCGACGGCGTGAACGATCACGTCGGCCAGCCATTCGATGCGGCGGCTTTGCGGATACCAGTAGGCATCCACCGCTTCTGCTTTCGAGAGAGCTATGTGCGTCTTCATGGTCGTCGCCCTGCTAGTCCT
>DASYKO010000523.1:0-3006 GCA_035995285.1 Hyphomonadaceae bacterium
ACCACGCAGGCGGGGGACGCCGCCTCGGCAAAGGCGGTGGCGGGCGTCGAGAAGCTGCGCGCGGCCTACGAGGCCAGGGGCGTGGTGTTCTTCGGGCTGGATTCGTCGGGCAAGGCGAACGGCAAGCTCGGCGCTCTCGAGCCCGCGAAAACGCTCGCCGTGCTGGATGACGACCTGCAGATGGTCGGCCGCTCGCTGGGCGCGACCTCGACGGCGGAAATCTTCGTGCTGAACCCCAAGACGTGGACGGTCTCCTATCACGGGCCGGAGACGAACGTGGCGGCCGCGCTCGATGCGATGCTTGCGGGACAGGCGCCGAAGATTGTCGAAGCGAAGGTCACGGGCACAAAGCTCAATTTCCCGGATTCGAAGAAGGCGGCGGAGTTCCGCAAGATCTCCTATTCGAAGGACGTGGCGCCCATCCTCATGGACAAGTGCGTGAGCTGCCATGCGCCCAACGGCGTCGCCCCCTTCGCGGTGACGTCCTACGAGGTGGTCAAGGGCTTCGCGCCCATGATCAAGGAATCGGTGATGTCTCGCCGCATGCCGCCCTTCCATGCGGGCAAGGGCACGCATGACCTCAAGATCGACATGACGTTGACGGATGTGCAGACGAAGACGCTGGTCCACTGGATCGAAGCCGGCGCGCAGCGCGGCGATGGCGAGGACGGTTTGGCCAAGCTCGGCTACACGGCGCCCGAATGGCCCTATGGCCAGCCGGATGTGGTGCTCGACCTGCCGCCGTTCGACGTGCCGGCGACGGGCATCGTGCCCTACCAGAACCTCGTTGTGAAAAACCCGACGCACGAAGCGAAATTCCTGCAGGCAGTGGCTTACCTGCCGGGCGCATCGAAGGCGGTGCACCATATCGTCGCCGGCTGGAATCCGGACGGCAAGAAGACTCAAGGTCAGGGCTGGGATGTCGACACCGGCGGATGGGGCCCAGGGTCGGACCCGACCACCTATCCCGCAGACACCGGCAACATGGTGCCGGCCAATGGCGAGTTCGTCTTCCAGATGCACTACACGCCCAATGGCAAAGCGCAGACCGACCACACCAAGGTCGGCATCTATTATAAAAAGGACAAGCCCGAGAACATCCTGCGCCAGCTCGGCATCGCTGACTTCTCGATCGAGATCCCGGCAGGCGAGGGGCTGCACCATGAGCGCGGCTATGTGGAATTCCCCGCCGACGTGATGCTCTATCGCGTGCGCCCGCACGCCCACTCGCGCGGCTACGCCACGCGCCTCACCGTTCGCTATCCGGACGGCCACGAGGAGATCCTGCACAACCAGCCGATCTATGATTTCAACTGGCAGCGCGAATACGTCTTCAAGGACTGGCTGCCGATCCCCAAGGGATCGATCATGATCGCCGACTACATCTTCGATAACTCCGCGAACAATACTTCCAATCCCGATCCCAAGGTCGACGTGAAGTTCGGCGAGCAGACGTTCGAGGAGATGCTGTTCACCTACCTGCACTACAAGATCGTGGGCGAGAGCATCGAGCATCCGCGCGACGACATCCAGCGCGAGATCACCCGCTCGATCTCGTTCTCGATGCTGGACGACGACATCTCCAAGAAGATCGAGCCGGCCGAACTGCGCGGCGCGCGCATGCAGCGGATGAAGGACAATTTCGCAACGCTCGACACCAACCACGATGGCGGGCTGGACAAGGCGGAGTTCTTTGCCGCTTCGGCGCCGAGGGCGAGGGCGGCGGATGCGGCACCAGCTGTGGCCGCTGCTCCGGTTGGAGGTCAGTAGCGGTTCGGCTACTCCTTCGAGAGGTCCTGACTGCGGAAGACGAAGATCGCCGTCGCAGTCAGTGCAACCGCCCAGAACACGAGTGCGGCTGCGCCGAGAGGGGCGAGCTTTTGCGCGTACTCGTTGGCATCGCCGAACGCACTGCGGGCGAAGTCCGAAAGCGTGGCGTTCGGACTGTCCAGAATGGTGTGCGAGACCCGCTGGATGGAGTCCGAGGCCAGGTTGGGAAAGAGCGGCGCCCAGTCGCGGTAGTCTGGCAGGCGGAAGCGGATCGAGGCGATCTCGGCCACGGACAGGATCAGGAACGGCCCGACGATTGCTGCGATGATCGCGCGGCTGAGCACGGCGATGACCATCACCAGGCCGGCCGTGGACATCAGCTGCAGGAAGGCGCCGGCGAAGGACATCGCAAGCGAGAGCGCGATCTGTCCGTTGTCGGCGCGTGGCCAGACAATCGTGGCGGCCTGCGAGGCGTCGACGAGGCCGATGATGAGCCCCGCCAGTCCGCAGAGTATGATCGAGATCACCGCGGCGATCACGAACGCGATCAGCTTGGCGAGCATGATGGAAGTGCGGCCATTGCGTGTGAGGATGGCGCGCCATGTCTCCCAGCGGTATTCGCCCGCAAACAGGATGGCGGCGCCGGCGATGGGGAAGATCTGGAGGAAGAGGCCGCTATAGGTGGCGAGCCCGTCTCGCACCGAGCTGATGGGCGCCGCGGCGTTGAACATCTCCGCGCCCGCGGGAAGGCGGACGACGAACTGGACGATCAGGCCGCCGATCAGCGTGAACAACGGCGGGAAGCCATAGGCCCAGAATGTCGACCAGCGGTTGTTTGCAAGCTTGAGCAGCTCGGCGTGGAGGGCTTGCAGGATCATGGCGCGCCATCCTTTGGCGGCGCGGCGCCGGTGCGCGAGAGGAAGACGTCTTCCAGGGTAGAGACGAGCCAGCGGGCTTCGGTGACGGCGATATTGGCGGCGACCAACTGGCGGATCAGAGCGGGGGCCTCTTCGCGGCTGATCTCGGCGGCGATGCCTTCCCCGTGGCGGCGCCCCTTCGCGCCGAGGATCGAAAGAGCGGCATCAATGGGTGAGACGTCGAGATAGAGAAGACCGCGCACACCGACGAGATCGGCCACGCGACCCGATGCGATGAGCTTGCCGTGGTCGAGAATGGCGACGCTGTCGCAGACTTTCTCGACTTCATCGAGCAGGTGGCTTGAAAGGATGATGGTGA
>DASYKO010000524.1:0-12077 GCA_035995285.1 Hyphomonadaceae bacterium
AGCTGACGCTGACCGGTAGGGGAAGATCCGGTCAGCTAGGCGCAAACCCTGCAGCGCTGGCCGGCTACCTCCCCTCTGCTAGACTCGAATTTGTTGGAAAACGGGACGAAAGACGATGACCTTCCGCACGCTTCAGGGCGCAGACCTCCAGGGCAAGACGGCGCTGGTGCGCGTCGACTTCAACGTGCCGATGGAGAACGGGCAGATCACCGACGACACGCGCCTGCGCGCGGCGCTGCCGACCATAGAACTGCTCTCCAAGGCTGGCGCGAAAGTCGTGCTGCTTGCGCACTTCGACCGGCCCAAGGGCAAGCGGGTGGCGGAGATGAGCCTGAAGCCGGTGGTCGAGCCCCTCGCCGCGCTGGTGAAGAAGCCGATCGCCTGGGCGGATGACTGCATCGGCGAACAGGCGAAAGCTGCGATCGACAGCCTGCAGCCGGGCGGCGTCGCCCTGCTCGAGAACCTTCGCTATCACGCCGGTGAAGAGAAGAACGATCCCGCGTTTGCAGCCGAACTCGCCAAGCTCGGCGACATCTATGTCAACGACGCCTTCTCGGCCGCGCACCGCGCGCACGCCTCGACCGAGGGCATTGCGAAACTTCTGCCCGCCTATCCGGGCCTGTCTATGGAGCGCGAGCTCACGGCGCTGGATGCGGCGCTGGGCAATCCGCAGCGGCCGGTGCTGGGCATTGTCGGCGGATCGAAAGTCTCGACCAAGCTCGACCTGCTCAAGAACCTCGTCACCAAGCTCGACAAGCTCGCCATCGGCGGCGGCATGGCGAATACCTTCCTCTATGCGCAGGGCAATGATGTGGGCGCCTCATACTGCGAGAAGGACCTCGCCGAGACCGCGCGCGAGATCATCCGCCTAGCGGGGCAGAACAACTGCAAGCTCTTCCTGCCGATCGACATCGTGGTGGCCGAACAGATGGCCCGCGGCGTGCCCACCCGCGTGCGCGCGCTGGGCTCGATCGACGAGCATGAGCGCATCCTCGACGCCGGCCCCGAAACCGTCGCCCGCCTCAAGCGCGCGATGGCGAACTCCAAGACGCTGATCTGGAACGGCCCGCTCGGCGTGTTCGAAATCCCGCCCTTCGACAAGGGCACTGTGGAAGCGGCGAAGGAAGCCGCCAAGCTCACGAAAGAGGGCAAGCTGGTGGCCGTCGCCGGCGGCGGCGACACCGTCTCGGCGATGCACCATGCAGGCGTGGCCGCTGACCTCACCTTCATCTCGACGGCAGGCGGCGCCTTCCTAGAATGGATGGAAGGCAAGGAACTGCCCGGCGTGGAAGCGCTGAAGGTTTAGCACTGACTCGTGCAATCGAGATCGAGGAAGACTCTACGCCTTTCTCATCAAGGCCAAGCACGCCCGCACGTATCTACGGATCGAAACGCTAGAGGGCCGCAAGCGCAGAAAGGCAGACTTCCCGAATGCTCTGCGCCGATGCATCTCTGGCCCAATCCTTCCAGCCAATGTGGGCCAAGCCCTTGCTCTGTCGCTTCTGCTGATAGTGGTTCATCGCGCTGGCTTTGGGCAGCAAAACCGCATCGTACAGTGTGAAGTCTGGATTCCACCGGACAGCCGCGAACCAGTCCGCCTTCGCAAGGTTGTGCTCCTTCAGGGAAATCCTGGGAAATGGTCCATCCGTTCCCAGGATGCGCGACTTGACCTCGATTTTCCCGTGGGTTGGCGATAGGACGTCGGAACCGCGGTTGTTCCCCCCAACGACCTCTCCGTTGGTTGCAATAGCGACAAGGAGCTCACTTAAGAGTTCATGGGAGATCTTGTTGTAACGAGCCATGCACGCCGCACTTCGAAGGATAGTTGCCATTTCCTTCGCGTCTTCGCGAACAAACGCTTGCTTGGTCATCGTGAGACGCCTCCGGTCAGACGGTAATTCGGATGCCTCAACCTACCCATGCCAAACTAAAGAAAGCTGATCGGCGCGGCATCCCGCGAACGCTGACGTTTGTTTGTTCAATCGACACGCGAGTAGAAGCGTTAGATGGGTGAGCGCCAAAACCAGTGCGGCCCGTCGGTCCCTCTTGCCATCCCCTTCCTCCTTTGCCATCCGCTTCCGCACACGGAAACGAGGACATCAATGACCATTCGATTTGACGGCAAGGTCGCTATCGTGACGGGCGGCGGGAACGGGCTGGGGCGCGAGCATTGCCGGCAGCTGGCGGCGCGCGGGGCGAAGGTTGTCGTCAACGACCTGGGCGGGTCGGTCGATGGATCGGGCGGGTCGATCTCGGCGGCGGAGGCTGTGGCGAAGGAGATCCGCGACGGCGGGGGCGAGGCGATCGGCAACGGCGCGGACATCACGAAGTTCGACCAGGTCGAGGCGATGGCAGCCGAGGCAAAAGCCAAATGGGGACGTATTGATATCCTGATCAACAATGCCGGCATCCTGCGCGACAAGACCTTCGGCAAGATGACGATGGACGATTTCAAGAAGGTCGTGGACGTGCACGTGTTCGGCACCGCCAACTGCACCAAGGCGGTGTGGGAGACGATGCGCGAGCAGAACTACGGACGCATCATGTTCACCTCTTCGTCTTCCGGCATCTACGGGAATTTCGGGCAGTCGAACTACGGCGCAGCGAAAGCGGCGATGATCGGCCTGATGAATGCGCTGAGCATCGAAGGCGCCAAGAACAACATCAAGGTCAACACGCTGGCGCCGACAGCGGCGACGCGGATGCTCGAAGGCCTGATCCCGGAAGCGGTCGCCAACCTGATGGCGCCGGAACTGGTGACGCCCGGCGTGCTGTATCTCGTCAGCGACGAGGCGCCGACCAAGACGATCCTTGGTGCAGGCGCGGGCTGTTTCTCCGTGGTCCATATCTACGAGACGCCTGCCGTGTTCATCGGCGGAAAAAAGGCGACGGTGGACGACGTCGCCGCCAACTGGGCGAAGATCAGCGACCCGACGAACGAAGAGCCGCTCGAGGCCGCGTTTGCGCAGACCAACAAGTTCGTGGCGGCGGCCGCCGAAGCGCTTGGCGTGAAACTGGGCTGAGGCCTTTACAGAGCGAGCTTTCCAGCCATCTCAATCAGCGAAAGCTGATGGAGAAGCACCATGCCCGGATTGCCGATCGTGTTCGTTCCGGGCCTGATGGTCACGGCGCGGATCTATGAGCATCAGGCGCTGGAGCTGGGGCAGCGGCATCCTGTGCTGTTCGCCAATCACTGGTCGCACGGCTCGATGGCGGAGATTGCGCGGGCAATCCTGGGCGCGGCGCCGCCGCGGTTCGCGCTCGCCGGCATGTCGATGGGCGGGTATGTGGCGCTCGAGATCATGCGGCGCGCGCCGGAGCGGGTGGACAGGCTGGTGCTGATGAGCACGAGCGCGAAGCCGGATACGCCCGAGCGCTCGGAGGATCGGCGCAGCCAGGTGGCAGCCGCGAAGTCTGCGGGGAACATGCGGGCGTGGGCGAAGGCGCTCTATCCCAAGCTGGTCCACCCTGCCCGGCATGAGGACTTGCCGCTGCTGACGGCTTTCATCGATATGGCGGAGCAGCTGGGCGTGGAGGCGTTCGCGCGGCAGATCGAGGCGATCATCGGCCGGGCGGATTCGCGGCCGCTGCTGTCGGAGATCAGGATCCCGACGCTGGTGATCGCAGGCAAGGACGACCGGCTGATCACGCCGGACAATTCCGAAGAGATCGCCAAGGGCATTCCGGGCGCAAAGCTGGAACTGGTCGAGCATTGCGGCCACATGGGCATGATCGAGCGGCCGGAGACCTACACGAAGCTGCTCACGGGCTTTCTCGACTGAGGCTCGGCCACCGAGCGCTTCCACTGCGAAGCAAAGGCGCTCTACCGCGTGGGCGCAAAGCCGCGGAAGAAAAAATTATCGCCAGCAGGCGCCGCTATTGCGTGAATGGAACGGGGTGAGTTCTCCCCCAAATGGCGCTTCGCCAAATGGGGCGCCTTCACGCTTTACGGTTCAGTTTACATTCTACATTTGCGGCAAATGCGAGTGAGTGGTTCGCATATGTGATAGGGATGCAGGACGGGCAGATTGTACCAATCGAGGGGGATTTCCGGATTTTCTCTTGCGTATGTTACTGAGCTGTATCGTGTTTTTGGGACGCCTGTTCCAATTCCGCCGGGTTTACAATCCAGATTGACTGCAAAACGAGAGTGAGCACTCTCTCCTGTAGAGCCGACTCGATAAGCGGTCGGCCATGCGGGGAGGAATTCATGAAAAACGCAATGCGTGGCGCCTCGGGCGCTGCGCTTCTGGCTGCGCTTGCCGGTCTGGCGCCGGCCTGGGGCCAACAAGCTCAAACAGTGCAGACGGCGCCCCAGGCGCCAGCCAGCCAGGCGGCAAGCGCGCCTGATCAAACTGCGCCGCCAGTCGAAGCCGACGCAGGCAGCCGCGTCGTCGTCACCGGCCAGCTGATCGCGGGCGCCACGGAAGACGCCCCGCTGCCGGTCGAAACCTTCAGCATGGAAGACCTGCAGGACCAGGGCGTGCCGACCGCCGCCGAATTCCTGCGCTCGCTCAACATCTCGTCGGAAGCCTCAGGCGCGAGCGACGGCACGATCGCCGGCGCGGCGGCGGGCTTTGCCAACGTCAACCTGCGCGGCCTCGGCACCGGGCGCACCATGGTGCTGCTCAATGGCCGCCGCTTCATGGAAAGCGGCACGTTCGGGGCGGACATCAACACGCTGCCGATGATGGCGGTGGGCCGGGTCGACATCCTGAAGGACGGCGCGTCGGTGACCTACGGCGCAGGCGCGGTGGGCGGCGTCATCAACTACATCACGCGCCGCGATCTCGACGGGTTCGAGATCGAGGGCGACAAGAAGTTCTATGCGGACTCGGACGGCGAGGAGAACATCCAGGTCCTGTGGGGCAAGACGTACGACGCCTCGAACCTGCTGTTCGGTTTCTCCTATACCAACCAGCACGACCTCAACACGATGGACCGCGACTTCGCGGTGCTGCCCTACGCCCTGCTGCCGGGCGCCTATCTCGCGACCGCCGCAAACCCCGGCGATTATTATACCTTCAACACGGCGAACAATACGATCCGCAACCAGTTCCGCGACTACACCCCGCAGCAATGCCGCGACCTTGGCGGCGAACCGGTCGGCAATCTCAACACCGCGCTGAACGCCAACACGCGCAACAACTGCGCCGTGCGCCAGCAGCCCTACTACAACCTCGTCGAGGACATGACATACCTGCGCGGGTATTTCGAGTTCAACTCGGACATCACCGACAACCTCGAATTCCATGCCGAGGTCCAGTACGCGAAGACGGACACGCCGCACTTCGCATCGACGCCTTCGCTGGCCAACGGCCAGAAACGCGCAACCGAAGCCAGCCCGGTCTCCAACACGGCCTTCACCAGCCAGGTAATGGGTTATTTCACGATCCCCTACCAGCAGTCGCTCTACAATGCGGCGGGCGGCGTCACGGGATCGACGCTGAACCCCTATGCTGTGGAATTCTTCAACCGCGCGGCAACCAACGGAACAGCATTTGCGGCCAACAACGCTCTTGCGCCCTCATCGTTCGTGCGCGGCGACCTGCTCACGACGGATGCCTGGCGTCCGGTGTTCGGCGGCGGCAACCCGCTCTATCCGAACGACCTGCGCTACGAAGCATCCCAGCGCGAACGCTGGGGCGGCGCGCTGGAGCTGAAGGGCAAGTTCACCGACGACGGCTTCTTCGGCCGCTTCCTGCCGCCGGATACCACGTTCGACTACCAGGCCTCCTACAGCCTCTACAGCAACGTCCTGCAGCGCAGCGACTACTCGCTCTCGCGCATGCAGAACGCCCTGCGCGGCTATGGCGGACCTAGCTGCAATGCGGTGGACCGCGTGCCGACCGTCATCGGGGTTCTCCCGGACCGCAACAACTACCCGGGCGCCACGCTGCCTGTCGGGAACGCGACGCGAACGCAGGGCGATGCGCTGTTCAACGCAGACCTCGCCGCGGTGCGTCTGGCCTACGACAATACCGTCGGCATCCAGTCGGATACGGCTCCGGGCACCAATGGCTGCCTGTACTTCAACCCGTTCGCGTCTTCCTTCCAGGCCAACCGGCTGAACGGAGCGCCCAACACCGCCTTTGGCGGCGCCTCATTCCAGAACGACCCGGCAATGATGCGCTGGCTGGTGCAGGACCGCTTCTCGGATGCGCGCTCGGAAGCGTTGACGTTCGAGGCGACCTATACCGGCGTCGTCCCGTGGTTCGAACTGCCGGGCGGTGAGATCGGCTGGGCCGTCGGCTCGCAGTGGCGGATGACGGAAAACCGCACGCTGCCGCTGGGCTCGGTCGAAGACCTGCAATTCCTGGCGCAGCGCTGCGCCTGGGGCGACCAGGGCCTGCCGGGCAACTTCGTAGGCCAGTCGGCGTGCAACGCGATCTCGGGTCCCTATTATGGCTCGGGCATCGGCCGCATCCTGACGCAATCCTCCGACCGCCAGGTAATCTCGTTCTACGCCGAGACGCAGATCCCGGTTCTCGACAACCTGAACATCCAGGCCGCCTTCCGGCGTGAGGAGTTCCAGGCCGTGACTGGCGACATCTGGAAAGTCGCCGCCAAGTACGATGTCCTGGACTGGCTGTCCTTCCGCGGCTCCTACTCGACCAACTTCCAGGCCCCGCCGGATTCGATCACCTCCGTCGGGCCGCAGGTCTCGGGCGTCTACACCGCCTCGCTCCTGCGCACCGTGCCGACGACGCTCAACACCCTCGCCGGCATCACGCCGGAACAGGACAAGGGCTCGAACATCGGCGTGATCTTCGCGCCCGAACTGTTCGGCGGCCAGCTGCGCGCCAGCGTCGACTTCTGGGAGTTCGACATCGACAAGGAGATCGCGAACACCACGCTTGCCGTTGTGTTCCAGAGCGTGTTCGGCACAGCCGCGCCGCTTGCGACCACGCAAGCGTTGAGCTGCACGCCGACCGCCACGACCGCGAAGTTCATCAACTTCGTGACGTTCACCTCGCCGTGCGATCCGAACAACCGGCCGACGGCGAACCAGATCACGAACATCCTGCAATACCAGCTCAACACCGGCGGCTTCTTCGAGAACGGCGTCGACTTCAAGGCGGACTACACACACGAGTTCGGCCCCGGCGACCTCACGGTCGGCTTCGATGCGACGCAAGTTCTGCACTACAAGGTGAAGGGCTACAGCGTCCCCGACCCCGTGACGGGCGCCTCGATCTCCTACCTCGACAGCTTCAACGGCATCGGCTCGACCAACTTCACGCGGGCCGGAACGGTGATGCCGGAATGGCGCTCCAATGCGTTCATCCGCTACTCGATGGAGAACCACAACTTCAACCTGCGCTGGAACTTCGTCTCCGGCGTGCAGGACGACAACGCCCTGTTCAAGACGAGCGGCGGCGCGAACGGTGTTGCCGAGGCGGGGTGCACCGATCCGAAGAGCACCAGCATAACGAACTGCAAGGCCATCAACTCGGACGATCAGTTCGCGACCTACGGCTACTATCCGAAGGACTGGGAGAATTTCGACTTCACCTACGTCTACACCCCGTCCTTCGTGAACGACCTCGAATTCCGCGTATCGGTCATCAACGTCCTCGACAAAAACCCGATGCCGGCGGCGAACGCCAACTCCGGCGGGATCGGGGCTTCGGCGCAGAACCGGGTGGGCTACCTCAACGGCTTCGGCGACCCGCGCCTGCGCCAGATCGAAATCGGCCTCACCAAGAAATTCTAGGCCAAGAAGTTCTAAGTGTAGATTCGGACTTCCCCTTCTCCTCAAGGGCGGCCCCAAAGGGCCGCCCTTTTTGTTTGTGGCGAGCGCGAGGAGGTTGGCGTGGATTTACCATAGGTCCCGCCACCCCGGGCGGGCGGCGCCATGCCCTTCCCCGACGCCCGGCGCGCGAAAACGCATTGAATCCGAACAGGTCCTGCGCGTCCTGTGCGACGTCGCAGACAGGTTTCAGGGGTGCGGATTTTGCATATGGCGAGGCGCGGGGAAGCCGCATAGAACGCGGCGCTGGGCGCCGCGCCACATCAAGGGATCGCGGCATTATGGACGGATTGCAGGTAGCGGAACTTAACATGCCGAACGCAGACATGACCTCTCAGGCGGCCGGGAAGGCCGGTTTCATTGCAGCTCTCGACCAGTCGGGCGGTTCGACCCCGAAGGCGCTGAAGCTCTATGGCGTCAAGGAAACCGAATATTCGGGCGACGACGCGATGTACGCCCTGATCCACAAGATGCGGGCTCGGATCATCAAGTCTCCCGCCTTCACCGGCGACAAGGTGATGGGCGCGATCCTGTTCGAGCGCACCATGGACGGCGAGATCGACGGCACGCCGACCGCGGAATACCTCTGGAAGCAGCGCCGCGTCATCCCCTTCCTGAAGGTCGACAAGGGCCTGCAGGACGAAGCCGACGGCGTGCAGCTGATGAAGGCGATGCCGGATCTCGACAAGCTGCTCTCCCGCGCTGTCGCAAAAGGCATCTTCGGCACCAAGATGCGCTCGGTCATCAACGCCGCGAACCCGAAGGGCATCGCCGCGGTGGTGGCGCAGCAGTTCGAGGTCGGCAAGCAGATCCTCGGCCATGGCCTGATGCCGATCATCGAACCGGAAGTGACGATCTCCATCGCCGACAAGGCGCAGGCCGAAGAGATCCTGCTCTCCGAGATCACCAGGCAGCTCAACGCCCTGCCGGCCGACGAACAGGTGATGCTGAAGCTCACCCTGCCGGCCAAGGCCAACCTCTACAAATCGCTGGTCGAGCATCCGCGCGTGATGCGCGTTGTGGCGCTGTCGGGCGGCTATTCCCGCGCCGACGCCAACAAGGTGCTGGCGCAGAACACCGGCATGATCGCCTCGTTCTCGCGCGCGCTGACGGAAGGCCTTTCGGCGCAGCAGTCCGACGCCGAGTTCGACGCGGCGCTGGGCCAGGCCATCGATGATATCTACCAGGCCTCAAAAGCGGGCTGAGTGGCTCGCACCGGCTAAACATTGAAGCGGCGCGGTCCTTCCGGGATCGCGCCGTTTTCGTTTGGGCTGGCGGAAATCGAGGTGTATTTGTCCGGCCGCATGCTTGTCGCCGCGGCGACAGGCGATAGCATCGCGCCATGCTCGACATGCGCCCTTCCTGCGAGTGCTGCGACAAGGACCTCGATCCGTCGGGGACGGACGCGCGGATCTGTTCGTTCGAATGCACCTACTGCTCGGCCTGCGCCGACGGCGTGCTCAAGGGCAAGTGCCCGAACTGCGGCGGTGGCCTCGTGGCCCGCCCTTCCCGCGGACAGGAGAAGCTGGTGAAGTATCCGGCGTCCACCAAGCGCGTGGTGAAGGCAGGCGGCTGCCCGACTGCCTAGGCTCGCGCTTCCATAGAATAGCTGAAGCAGCTTTGATAAGTTAAGGCTTATTGTGCCTGGACTGACTTGAACCTGGCTGGCTTGAAGAGCCGCCCGGTAGCGCAGAGCCCAGGTCTTCGTCCTCAAGCCCATAGCCCTGTTCGGCAAGCCTTCGCATTGCAGAGATAACGCCGGGAGCGACATCGATATTGTCCGCGGGATCTATTTCCGGCTCCCAGCCGCGCCTTCCGCCCCCTGTCATCAATTCTTCTACCGAAGGCATAGCCGATGTCCGAAGGCCAACGCTTGCAATGAATTGATCGCCATCAAGGCACGATAAATACTCGTCATCGCCTGCCAATTCACGATCAGCGCGATCTTCAGCTTCCGGATTTTCGGCAAGCAAACTCAATCCTTGCGCGGCATCGATAAATCTTCGACCGGGCCGCAAGCGTTCAAGACGGGATTCGATACGCGCCGATATCTGCTCTGGCGCAAAGTCTACAAGATCGAGATCAAATCCGCTGAATGGCTCGAGATTGCGGGGATCGGCGCCCCATTCCTTCTCGCAGAGCACAGCGCTTTTCGGCCTTACATCTGCAAGACGACGCGCAAGCCGGACGGCATTGGTGATCTTCCAGTTTCTGGAAAAAAGCACGAAGACGAAAAAATCGCTGCCCCGCTGAAGCGCTGAAATTCGGTCTGCAAATGTGTCGACGTCGCCGGGCTGCTCGATGCGTGCGCGCAATAGCTTGAAGAGCGGCTCATCCCCAAAGCCGCTCAGGAGTTTCATTGCCCCCTCGGTGAGCGCCAGGTCCGCGCTCGAGTGTGATAGGAAAATCCTGATCACTCGCCCCCCGTTTCTTCCTCGTCCCCCTGATTGCGTTTATCCGGCTCTTTGTCCAGCGCGTGTGTCAGCCGGTACATGATCGCAACCTGGCCCTTCCAGAATTCGGCCATGAGCGCGTGCAGCTTCTCGGTCGAGTAGACCGCAACGGAATTGCTGTTCGGGATCTTGGCTGTGTTGATCAGACCGAACTCCTCGCCGGCTTCGACATGACGGCGCTTGCTGGTGATGTATTTTTCAACCGTGATTTGCGGCCTAAGAAAGGCGGGCAGCCGAAGCGCCTTGCGCGCAGCCTGGCCGAGCGCCGAGGCCGTGAGCCATGGCGGCCGGATCATCTTGAGGTTGAGCATCCTGATCGCGCGGTCGTCGGGACCAGCGTGAGGCCCGGCCGTGCAGAACCAGACGATCGTGAAGGTGATCAGCGCATCCAGCGAGAGCACCTTCTTGTAGAACTTGTTGTGTCCGATCCTCGCGAGTTCCTCAGCGGAGAGACCGTCGAGCAGATGCGTCTGCACCATCCGCGCCCATCGTGGTCCCAGGTCTACCAGGAAGCGCGCCGCGACGAGCGCCGCCGCCAGTTCCTCCAATTCCCTGAGCTCTCTCAATTCACATGACGCCTCCTTTTCAGGAGGCCTTTTTCGTATCACCACTTGCACACTCCGTTGGTCCCGGACGGAGCCTCGATCTTAGAGCATACGATCGAACGGCTTCTGATCTGTCGATATGACGGAAGCACTTCCGCACACGTCAGTTGTCGATTGACCGATCAATCTACATGCGATGCGCTGCGCGACGCATCTCACAAACGCAGTTCCGCGATTGCGTTTAGCGGCGAGTGTTGCGGAGAAACCTTCCGTACACGTCCCGCTTAAGAGGCACGGCAAATTGTGCTGATGCGCGCGTGCGCGGTTTCACTCAGAGTTCGGCTCTCCTCCTCGGGCTGGGAAACGGGGGGATGGGCTGGTGTCGGCGGATCCGATGCGGCCGCCCGCGGGCGAGAGGCGCAAGTGAAATGGGGACACTAGCTTGCGCCTCTCCCCGCCTGACGGGACAGGCGCGCGCCATCCGTCATTTTGACGGATAGGCGCGCCAGACAGCTTGAAGGGAGAATCGGACCGGCGTAGGCAACGCGGATGGCCCGCCGCTGCCGACTCTATCTCATCACGCCGCCGGAAATTTCCGATATCGCAGCGTTTGCGCATCAGCTCGACGAGGCGCTCGATGGCGGGGATGTCGCCTGCCTGCAGATCAGGCTGAAATCGCGCGAGGGCGTCACTCCCCCCGACAGCCACCTCCTTGCGCTGGGCCGGCATATTGTTCCGCGGGCGCAAGATCGCGGCGTGGCCGTGCTGGTGAATGACCGGCCGGACCTTGCCGTCGAACTCGGCGCGGACGGCGCGCATATTGGACAAGGCGACATGCCCTACGAACAGGCGCGCAAGCTGGTGGGGCCCAGCGGCATTGTCGGCGTCACCTGCCATGACTCACGCCACTTCGCGATGGAGGCGGGAGAGGCCGGCGCAGACTATGTCGCCTTCGGCGCCTTCCATCCGACGGACACGAAGGATGCCTCATCCAAGGCAGAGCCGGACCTGCTGACCTGGTGGCAGGACCTGATGGAAGTTCCCTGCGTCGCCATCGGCGGGATCACGACGCAGAACGCCCGGCCGCTAGTGCAGGCGGGGGCGGATTTCCTGGCGGTATCGGCCGGCGTCTGGAAACACGCGGCTGGCCCTAAGGAAGCCGTGCTGGCGTTCAACACGCTGTTTGCAGAGCTTGAGAGTTAGGGAGCGAAGCGTCGGCTGCGCGCTTCGTCCGAGGTCGGGACAAGGTGCGGACCCCCACCTGACCTCCCCCTTGCAGGAGGGAGGGACCCTGGGGCTTTCAGCTTACAAATGGTCTGACTTCTG
>DASYKO010000525.1:0-19950 GCA_035995285.1 Hyphomonadaceae bacterium
GCGGCGATGAACCAGTTCCATATCAGCGCCAACCTGATGAGCCTCGGCGCGCTGGATTTCGGCCTGATCGTCGATGGCGCGGTCGTGGTGATCGAGAACACGCTGCGTCGTCTTGCCCAGAAACGGCAGGAAATGGGGAGCAGTCTTTCCGCCGCTGAACGCCTCGACGTTGCATCTTCCGCTGCACGCGAGATGGTGCGTCCAGCAGCCTTCGGCCAAGCGATCATCCTTCTGGTCTACGCCCCGCTGCTCGCCTTCGAGGGGGTCGAGGGCAAGATGTTCACGCCCATGGCCGCTACAGTGATGTTGGCGCTGCTTGGCGCCTTCATCCTCTCCTTCACATTCGTCCCCGCCATGGCCGCGCTCGTGGTTCGCGACCCGAAGGGCCATGGCGAGACGCGGTCCGAGCGGGTCTCGCGCCGCGCCTATGAGCCGCTGCTGCGCTGGGCCGTCGCCCGGCCAGCCACCATCGCAGGGGCAGCCGTGGGGGCGTTCGCCGCCGGGCTGCTCGCCTTCTTCGCTCTGGGCCGCGAGTTTGTCCCAACGCTCGATGAGGGCGATATTCTGGTCCAGGCCCTGCGCATTCCCTCCACCTCGCTCGAACAGAGTCAGGCGATGCAGTTCCGTGTCGAGCAGACCCTGAAGGCGATGCCGGAAATCGAAACGGTGTTCACGCGCACCGGCACCGCAGAGATCGCCTCCGACCCCATGCCGCCCAGCATCTCGGACACGTTCGTCATGCTGAAGGACCGGAAGCATTGGCCAAACCCCAATCTCCCCAAGGCGCAGCTTGTCGAGCGCATGGAGGAGGAACTCGGAAAGCTGCTCGGCAACAACTATGAGTTCACCCAGCCGATCCAGATGCGCTTCAACGAGCTGATCGCAGGCGTGCGCTCCGATGTTGCGGTCAAGGTTTATGGCGATGATTTCGCCGCCATGCGCGCCTCCGCCGAGGATGTCGCCCGCGTCCTGCGCTCCATCCCTGGCGCCGCAGACGTCCGCGTCGAACAGGTCTCGGGCCAGCCGACCATCACCGCCATGGTCGACCGCACCGCCGCCGCCGCGCAGGGCGTCCATGCGAGCGATGCTGCCGATGCGCTCGCCATCGCGCTCGGCGGGCGCGAGGCCGGGGTGGTGTTCGAAGGCGACCGCCGCTTCCACGTTGTCGTCCGCCTCGCCGACGAAATCCGCAACGACCCGGCCGTGATGCAGCACCTGCCTGTCGCGCGAGAAGAGGAGGAGGCGGGCGGCGCCACCATTCCGCTTAGCTCCGTTGCGCGCTTCGACACGGTTGAGGGCCCGGTTCAGATCAGCCGCGAAAACGGCAAGAGACGCATCGTCGTTCAGGCCAATGTCCGCGGCCGCGATCTCGGCGGTTTCGTCGCCGACGCCCAGCGGCGCGTTGCCGCGGAAACCACGGCGCCGCCTGGCGGCTGGATGGACTGGGGCGGCCAGTTCGAAAACCTGGAACGCGCCAGCCAGCGCCTCGCAATCATACTTCCGCTGGTTTTCCTGCTGATCGGCGTGCTTCTGTTCCTTGCCCTTGGGTCGATCACAGAAGCCGCGCTCGTTTTTGCCGGCGTCCCGCTTGCGCTCGTTGGCGGCGCGCTGGCCCTGCTGGCGCGCGGCATGCCGTTCTCGATCTCCGCCGCTGTCGGCTTCATCGCCGTCTCAGGCGTGGCAACGCTCAACGGCCTCGTGCTGATGCAGGCGATCAAGCAGCGGCTTGCTGCGGGCGCCTCGCCCGGTGTTGCGGTCGTAGAGGGCGCCGTCAGCCGTCTTCGCGCCGTTCTGACCACCGCACTGGTCGCCGTTCTAGGTTTCATCCCCATGGCCTTTGCTTTCGGCCCAGGCGCCGAGGTTCAAAAGCCATTGGCGACCGTCGTAATCGGCGGCCTAACGACCGCAACGCTGCTGACGCTTCTGGTCCTGCCAGCCCTCGCGTCGCGGTTCTCGTCGAAGAGAACACGTACGAGGGACTGAATGTCGGCTTTCGGCGAGATTGAGCCTGTGATGCCTGGCAGGGCAAGGGAAGGTTGTGGCCCATTCTGGCCCCTCGTCACATTGAGTCGACCCTTGGTTGTCGCAGGGCACAGTTCGGCGCTCTGACTCGTCAGTACAAGTGTATGGGATAGCTTGCGCCGCCCACGTTACTTTTCAACGCAAGGCGTCTTTTCCTTCTCTATCAGTTGCGACCGTGAATTCGGGGCCGCGAGCCGGTAGAGTCAGGGCATCTGCAAAGCGAGTGCGGTTTGGACCGCCATGATCGCCTTTCGTGAGACACGCATGCAACGCTCCTCCGGCGCGGCACAAACATTCAGACCAACCGGGATAAGCGATGCGGGCCGGGCACAAAAGAGAACGCCGCCGGCGAGGCCGGCGGCGGAGGTTATGCGGCGATCTCAGGGGAGATTATCCGCAGGTAGAATTTTTGCTTCGCCTCGATCCTTGAAGTTTCGCCCCGAGCGGCGCCCATCGAGCTGTTGTCGTTGAACCTTTCGCGCGGGAACGGTGCAGCTCAGAACTTCTTTTGAACGCGGAGCATGAACGTCCTCAGGCGCGGATCGCCGATGCCGCTGGCGTAGCCGAGCTGGAACTGGGCCAGCGGCGGATTGCGGTCGAGAACGTTCAGAACCTGAGCCTGGAGTTCCAGGCCTTCCATCCATGTCGGCGTGTAGATGTAGCCGAGGTCGAAGGCGAGATAGTCCTTCTTCGCGATGCCGTAGGTCGACCAGTTGGTCGTTGCGTTCTGCAGGGCGGTCAGCGGCAGGAGCTGAACCGCGCCCGGGTCAAATCGCTCATCATATCTGCCGGAGTCGTACGTGGCCCGCAGGTTGATCATGTGCTCTTCGTTGGACCAGCGAACGCTCGCGTTGCCTTTCCACTCCGAGTTGCCCACGCCCGCCCCTGCGTTGGTGCCGCCCGCGCCCTGGTGGGTCCAGTTGGCTTGTCCGAGGTTGTTGGAGGGCGCCTGGAACAGGGCGCCGTTCACGATGAAGGCCTGCGCCTTGTAGACGAGGGTTTGGGTCGCTGTGAGGTTGAACCCAAGGTCGCCGTCGAAGAGCGGGTAGGTGTAGTCGATCGAATAATCCAGGCCGTTGGTGATGAAGCCCGGTCCGTTCAGCCGCGCCTGGATCACGCTGCTGATATTATTCGCCGTCGTCGTTCCGCGCACGCAGGGACTATCGAACACGACGTACTGGACCAGCGTCGCGTTGCAGTCTGCGAGCTGGTTCGGGGAGTTGATCAGCGCAGCGCTTCCGGGGGCGCCGAAGCCGCGATTGTTCTGCGAGCCGCCGATTCCGGTGGTGGGCGCAGTATTGGCTGCATCGTTGCGGCCGAACACGTTTGTGAAGATCGTCGCCGAAGTTGCGGTGGTGACGAACCCCTTGATCTGGGTTTGCGACCAGTCGAGCGAAGTGCGCAGCCGCCCTCCGAAGAGATCGCCGCGGTAGCCGATCCCGTAGTTCTGGGTGACGTCATCTTCAGGTTTCAGATCGTTCGAGACGGTCGTGAAGGTCGGGATGATCCGGCTGCCGAACCTGGCCGTCGCAGGGTTGGTCTGCGTGGTCTGGCCGGGCTGCAGGTCAAGCGCGGTGTCGGCGCGGAAGTTGGTGCCGTAGGAGCCGCGAACGTAGATGTTGTCCGTGATCGAGTATTTGCCCGACACGTTGAAGATCGTCGCGCCGATCTTGCCGCCGTTATAGTCTTCCCGCCGTACCGAGACATCCATGTTTAGTTTGTCCGTTACCGGCAGCGACACCTCGCCGAAGAGAGCCAGTTCCTGGGTGTCGTGATAGTAGGGGAGGGTCTCGCCGGTAACGGCGAGGACGAAGTTGGAGCCGAAGAAGGCGCCCGTGCCGGTTATGCAGCCGCGTGAGCCAACGTTCTGGGTGCTCTGCGAGGGGTTTGGAGCGCCGTTGGCGGCGTTGGATTCAAGAACGTTGGGATCCGGGAACGGGCATTTCTGCGTGTTCATGCGCACTTCCGCGGCGTTCTGATCGAAGGTCGCGTCGTTACGCTGCACCAGGCGCCATTCGGCGCCAGCCGCCCAGCCGACCGGACCGCCGGGAAGCGACAAGGCCTCGGGCAACTCTCCCGTGCTCACATAGTTGAACGTGGTGGTCTGATAGAGGTCTTCGACCCCCTTGTTGCCCGTAAGCCAGTCGGCGAGCAGCGGAGAGTTCTGAAAGCCGAGCGGCCTCGGCGTGGCGCCGGTGGGGAGGGCGAGCGGTATGTTGCGCAAGTCGCCCGACTGCGGGTTCGCGGCGCCGTTCATGATGCTGTTCTTGAACGAGCTGGCAAATGGGTTGAGCCATTCGCACCCGGCTGTGCCCGGCGCCGTGTCGGACTGGATGCCGATGGTGCGGTTGAAGGCCTGGGAGGATGAGAAATCTGTCGCCACACGGTCAACCGCGTTGCAGTTCGGTCCGCCATAGCCGAGGAGGGCGTTCTGCAGGCGGGAGATGAAGACGTCGGGGTAGCTCAGAGTGACCTGATATTGCAGGTACTGGGCATTGAAGTCGTAGGTGATCCCGTCAAAAAACTTGCCCAGGCCAAGGCTGCCGAGAATGCCATCTTCGGAGAACTTGCCGTTGATGCCGGAACTGATGGTAATCTGCTCGCGCGTCGTATGGTTGTGCGTCAGGCCATCGTCGAACAGCGGGTTGCCGCCGGCAAACCAGGGACGCCAGTCAGCCGCCGCGTAGAGGGCGCCGCCGGTTGGAAGCTGGGTTGCACTCGTGCCGGTTCGCGACATGAAGTCGGCGATGAACGGGTTGACGGCGGCGGTGGCGGTGGCCTGGCCCGCTATCGTGTAGGAGTTGACCTGGTAAGGGATGACGTACCCGCAGCCGTACTGTGTCGTGGCGCCAGTGGCGCACTGGAAGTTGGCGGCTCCGATCGCGCCATCGGTTGCACGGTTGGTTGCAGCGCCTAGTGGGGAGACCCGCTGGACGCGGTCATCCTTGGAATAGGCGGCCGAGAAATGCGCCTCCATATTGTCCGAAATGTTGACGTTGTACTCGGCGTAGCCCTGGTTTCGTTCGGTTTCGCTGACGAGGTCTTCATACCCTGAGAATGAGAAGACGCAGCCGGTGTTCTGCCCCAGCGTGCTGAGCTGCAGTGACCCGGGCCGAATCTGGTTGGCGATCTGGCCTCCGATCGCGTTACAGTCGGAAGTGGCCGCAGCCCCGCCCGGCGCAGTAGCCCCACCGCGCAAGTCCTCGATGAGGGGCGAAATGCTGGCGCCCCCGACCGCGACGACCGGGATATTCCCTGCGGTTCCGCAAGCGTTGCCGTTGACGGTGCCGGTGCACGCGGCGCCTGACAGGAAGGGCGTCGAGATCGCGTTGAAGCCGCCGGGGTTGCCGGCCGTCAGGCTCCACGACGAGGGATTCTGGGCGAAAGGACCGCTGGAGAAGTCACGCTCTGTGGCGCTCATCGCGCCTTCGTGTTCGTAGGTGTAGCTGATCAGCAGGTTGCCTGCATCGCCAACCCAGCCATTAAGAAAGTCCAATTTGAAGTTTCCATCGCCGTCCTTGTAGAAGCGCTTTTCCAGCGACAGCTGCGGAGAGTTGATGTCACGACGCGTCTTGAAGTTGAGAACGCCGCCCACGGCGCCTGCGCCGTAGGTGGACGAGGCGCCATCCTTCAGAACCTCGACCGCTCCAAGCGCTGCCATTGGAATGGCGTTCAGGTCGGCTCCGTACCCGCCGTTGGCAGGGTTCTGGTTGCGGCCGTTAAGCAGCGTCATGGTCGCATTCGGACCCAGACCGCGAAGGTCGGCGCTGCTGAAACCCGTACCCGCCGGAACCTGCGGGTTGGACTGGCCGAAGCCGATGGACGAACCGGCGCTTACGGAAAGAGTGCGGATGAAATCGCTGGCGGATGGATTCCCCTGCGCCTTCATGTCATCGGAGGTATAAATCTCGACCGGTTTGGGCGCATCTTCCGCGGACGTCGCGATCAGCGAGCCGGTGATCACGACCTTGTCGGCCGCTGCTGTATCGGATGTGGGGGCCGTTTGTTCAGGTCCGCCCGGGGCGCGCGGCGCCTCTTGCGCGGCTTGAGCCGGCGTCACCGTCTGAGGCGCGGGCGGTGGCGCCTGCTGCGCGCTGGCTGATTGACCGAACGAACCGGTGGCAAGGCCGAAAAGAAGTGCGGCGCCGGAAGCGCCGCGAAGCGTTAGTTTCATGGATTTCCTCCCCGAAGATTGCAAAGCAGACGGTCTATTTGTGAAGGCTGAGCCGCTTGCCGGAAAATTGGCGTCGCCCCGCCGGATTCCCCGGACGGCGAGAGCATGGACGCCTGGCTAGGCGATTCGAACTTCCTGGTGTCGGCGGGGTTCGGTGGACAGCGCGGTGGCAATTGCTCGTCGCCGGACCACGACGCATGCATCCTCGATGAGTGATTTGGCATTGCGTCCCTCCCCGTCGCCGGTTTTCCCGGACTTATGAGGACCGCATTAGCACGGGCCACTCGCACCCGAAATAGTTCGATGTAGTTTTCTACACTATCACCTGTTCCCCAACGCTCGCGGCAACGACGCAGAGCATGTGCGAAAGAATCCCCCTTGAGCGCATCAGATGTTCTTTGCCGCGAGTAGATGCGTTTATAATGTAGTTAGCTACACTATGTAACTTGCTGCGGCCGCTGTGTTGCTGTCCATTGAAATCTGCCGGCACGACTCCGTCGCCCTCATTTTGCAGCGCACCGGAATGTTCGCAGTTGCGGTAGCGCCTTGCAGCGATCGGGAGGGATCATGATCAATCGCTCAGGGCTCGCCGCGGCGGGAATCGCGACAAGGGAAAAGGGATCTCTGAATCGAGCGACCATCGTGAAGACGGCGATGCGCCTGCTGGATGAAGTGGGCATCGACGGCCTCTCGACCCGCCGCCTTGCCGCCGAACTCGGCATCAGGAGCGCCTCGCTCTATTGGCACTTCAAGGACAAGAACGAACTCCTCAACGAAGTGTCGGGGGAGATGTTCAACGAGGCTCTGCAGGAGCCCAACATCAGCGGATCGGACTTCGACTGGGCCGAGTGGCTGGCCGAAGGCGCCTGCCGGATCCGCCAGACAGCCATCTCCCGCCGCGATGGCGCACTCGTCATGGCCCGGCCGCGCGCCAAAGGCACGCAGACCAAGGTCGCCTTCGAAGACAATGTGAAGACGCTTATGCGCTCGGGCCTCGCCGACATGGAAGCGCGCCTCACTCTCCAGACGCTTCGCCGCTATGCCATCGGCGCCGCCATGCAGGAGCAGGCGAACCAGAGCGTCGCCGCTTCGCAGGGCATCGTCGCCTCGGGCGAGGAAGGTTTCGAGTACGGCCTGCGGGTGTTCCTCGAAGGCCTCAAGGGCCGCATTGAAGAACGCGCCCGTATTGCCAGGACGGTCAAGAAGAAGGCCGGGTAGGGCGGCTTGGCGCAGCGAAGACGAGGAAGGACGTCAGCCCCTGCTATTGCTTGCCGTATTTCTTTCCGACAGCCTTCCATCCAGCTCGCAGGAATACAGTCCACGCCTCGCTGAGGTAATCAGGATCGATCCTGCCGCTTCGCACAGATCCTTGAGCGCCTTCGAGCGCTCGCGTCGCCATGATGACGCAAATTCGGGCAAGTTCGTAGGGTATGCCGTAGGCGTCGATGGCGTGCTGGGTCCAGTACTGCATGTTCAGCCCGCGACCCGCCCGCAACTCGCGCTGCACCTGTTCTGCAACGCTGCCGTCATTGATCAGCATCTGAAACAGCCCGCCGCGTTCAACGAGGTAGGTGAGGTACTGACTGACGCCTTGCTGAAGCGCGTCATCGAGCGAACGCCTGTTGGCGCCTGTGCTTGAGACTTTCAGAGCAGATTTCTCAGGCGGCTTGTTGAACCATTTCATGTACTCGAACTCGCGGCGGAGCAGCGCGGCCAGCATCTCATCGCGGTTCGGAAAGTATTTGTAGACGAGCGTCTTGCTCACCTTCGCCGCCCTCGCAACGTCTTCCACTGACAGGCCCGAAATCCCGTGTGCAATAACTTGCTCCGCGGCGGCGCTCAGGATGAGCTCCTTGCGTGCGTCCGGAGAGAGGCGGCTGGCCCGCTTACGCGGCTTTCGCGCCCGCGCCGATTTCCGCAAACTTAGTGTGTCCGGCATTGATGCATCTCTGAGACGACACGCAAATTCCAGAGACAACCCAGCCAGTTGCGTATCTGATCGGAACGTTAGTGGAGGATTGCGCGGCAGTCGTCACTAGCGTTGATAGACGACCCTTGCAAGCCGTCACGCGTTGGAGGCGACAGGCAGCCTGAAGACCTGCCGATTGCGGTAGCCTCTGGTATTGTGCTCGTTGAACTGCCGCCTTGGGGCGCTTGCTCCTGGCTTCCGGCGCAATGGCCTTTGCCTTCACCGCGGCCTTCGCTTCCAATCCGCCGATCGCATCAGTTACGGGTCGGGTCGAGCCACAGCCTTCGTGAGCTACTCGCTCGGTCTGCTTCGACGAGCGAGCGCGCTTGCGACCGACTCGAAACTGTATGCCATGTGTTGTGAGTCCTCCGTCGGTCGAGTGACCATTTTCGGCGAGATCCGGCCGGTTCGCTGGGGCAGGTAAAGGGCGCGATGTGGCACAAAGCGGACATCGACGACGGCGGTTGTTTGATTTTCATGCCTTGGATCTCGAGGTAGAAGATAGTCGGCTTGGCGAGGCTGCGCTCTTCGTGGGGGGCGAGGGGGGAGCGGGAGGACGGAGATAACCGAGGTCTGGGTGGGATCGCCGGGGGCCGAGTTCGATGTGGGTGCGGCCCATGGCTTTGGCGAGCGTCGCCTTGAGACGCTCCATCGCGGGCGGGTCTGCCCTTGTCAGCACGGCGGGCGCGGCCATGGACTGGCAGGCGCTGAGGCCAGGGCGCCTGAGTTCAACTCCGTTCAAGTAGCTAACGTGCCGAACGAGTGGGGTCGAGGATTCGATATAGGCAGGTCAAGCGGCGCGGTGGTGCTGGTGGTCTAAGGCGAGCCCGTCTCTGTCCGCTGAACCGGACCGGCGCGAAGAGAGTGTCCACAACCCAAGTCGAAATCGTAGTTTTCCTCGTGCGAACACTCTTCCTCAAGATTCCGATTAGAAATCTGCAGTTACAGAAACCGAGAACGTCCGCGGGCTTTGGGGACGGAAAGTTGCCAGGCCATTGATCGACGGCGTGATGAAAGCGAGCTTGTCCTCGTCGAAGATATTGTCGACGTTCACCCGCGCCTTCAGGCGGCCCAGCCAGCCCTCACCATCCCCCTCGCCGATGTCGATATAGCCGCTGGCGATCGTGTAGTCGCTGATTTCCTCGGTGTTGGTGAAGTTGGAGTAGCGGTCGGACAGGTATTTCGCCGAGAGGTTGGCGACCAGCCAGGTCGTTGGTTCCCACGTAACGCCGGCTGAGACGATCCATTCCGGACTGTCGGCGAGCGTGTTGCCTGAAATTGCGAGCGGCCGGCGCGCCGTGGTCGCGGGAAGAGGGGCGAGGAAGTTCGGGATATCGTCCTGAAACGTCGTCTTGTTGTAGGTGAGGTTGCCGTTGAAATAGAGCCTGTCGGCAAAGATCTCAGGCTTCCAGGCGCCGGTAAGTTCGGCGCCGTAGGATTCAACGCCGCCGACATTCTGCGGGAAGGTTTCGACCGCACCGGCCTGTCCGGCGACGAAGTTGCCGTAGGTCTCCAGCCGGTTCTCGAAGGTGGTGTAGTAGGCAGCTACAGCCGCATCGAAGGTCGATCCCAGCGTGCGGAACCCGATCTCGTAGTTTTCCGAGGTCTCTGCATCCGGCGCAGGCGAGGACGCCTGCGAAGCCGGAGCAATCGCGAACGCGTCGTCCGTTGCACGAGGCAGGGCGTAGTTCTGCGAGTACGAAGCGAAGACCTGCTCGTTGTTGGTCAGCTGATAGACTGCGCCTACCATCGGCAGGAACGTGTCCTCGTACGTATCGCCAACCGTCTGCGGTCCCCAACCGGCAACGCCCGTGCCGCCGACGACGCGGTAGTAGTCGTTGAAATCCCGGTATCCCTGCAGCGTGTAGTCGATCGACAGCGCCTTGACGCCGAGCTCCAGCTTCAGCTTGTCGTCGAGCAGCTTGATCGTGTCCTTTAGGAAGAGCTGCAGCGTCTCGCGGGTCGCTTCATAGTCGCGGCGGAAATAGGCAACCTCGTTGAAGAGCGTGCGGCCGGTCTGGATGCCGTTCTCATGGTTGTAGCGAAGTTGCGTGCGGTGGTAATCGTCCGTCTCCGTCCAAAAGCCGGCTTCGATCTTGTTGATGCCAAGGTCCCACGCGATCTTTCCGACCAGGCCGCTGCGCACGCCGCCCACGCCTGACAATCCATACTGCACGCCGCGCGGGGCAGTGACGGCGAGCCCCGCCTGCAGCTGATTCACATAGATGCCGCGGGTGTTGGCGTAGCCATCAGGCGACACGCCATATCCATCCTTGTCTTCGTAATAGGCGGTCGCCTCGATGCTGATGTCATCGCCCACCGCTGTCTTGAACGTTGCGCCGTAAAGCGCATCGTTGCGGATATTGACGCGGTCCTCGAACCAGTCGGTGAAGCCGGCATTGGTGAGGCCCGTCTGGCCCGGGTAATCCGTCAGCGCGCCGAAGGGCAGGTTGGGCAGGTAAATCGCATAGCCGCGATCGCGCCCGATCTGTCCGTTATTGTCCGGTACAGCCGAGTAGTATGTCGCCTTGGTGAAGCCCGGCGAGTCGTAGTCGAAGAAGTCGTTCGAGACGTATTTGAACGTCAGCGAGGTATCGAGACCGAGCTCGATCTTCGCCTTGGCCTCCCAATGCTCGCGATCGATATATCCGCCGCCGCGCCAGAGATCGCTGTCCGTCTTGGAGCGCGCCACATATGCGGAGAAAGGACCAAGATCGCCGGTCTGAAACTTCACGAAGCTGCGGTTAAGATTGTCGTCGCCCCAGGCATGTGAGATCGTGCCGCCGGCCTCATCCGACGGATCGATGGAGTGATACTCGACGATCGGACCGAGCGAAGCATAGCTCGGCTGGCCTACATCTCCCGCACCCGGCGATGCTACAACCGATCCCAGGTTCTCGTTGTCGACATAACGGAAGATCGGGCTGCCGCCGAAGGCATCGCTCCGCCCCATAGGAATACCGTCGAGCACGAAACCGATCTGCTGCAGGTTGAAGGCGCGCACCGTCACCGAGTTGCCGAACTCGTAGAGGCCAAGGGCGCCGTCCGTCTGCACGTTGAAGCCGGGCAGGCCCTCCAGCATTTTGAGGCCGGATATGCCCGCTGGCGCGGAAAGCAGCGCCTCGCGCGTCACGGCGACGGTATTGCTCGCTTCATCAACACCGATGGCCTCCTCGGCCTGGCTAAGGCGGCGTCCCTCGATCACGACGACGTCGGAAGCGGCGGGCTGCTGCGGCGCCTCCTGGGCCTGGGCTGCAGCGGCGAACGCCGTCACCGAGCCGAACGCCATCAGCATGGTCCTGAACGATAGCAGCCGCATTCCGGAAATCCGTTCCCTGGTCTCGTCGCCAACCTGTGGGAATAGGGAGAAGGTTTCTCCGCCATTGCTCAAGCACGCATCGGGATTTGCGATACCTGATCGAAGCGGGCGCCTTGCCGCTTCGCAGTTTCTCTCTTTCGCCGCCTGCAAATGCAGCGGCAGCTGGTGGTCGCTCGGACGTGTCATGTGTCTGTCCCGCAATGAGGACATGACACTGTCCATACTCCGCGGTCCGCCTAACCGCTCATTTGTGATTTGCTTATGAGGCGAAGCCGATCAGGCCGCGCTGCATGGTTCGTAGCGCAGCGGCCGCGTGCTGTCCGGCGGCGTTGAGCGTGGCCGTGCTTACCTTCGAACAAAACGTTCTAAGCCGTGGGCTTGATTGCAGGGCTCTCTAGGCAAAGCTTGTCACTGCAGCTTGCCAGATTCCACCTCCGGTGGATTGAGGGGCGGGCGGCAACCGCCGGCTCATGATCCTGGACCCCGTCCGGTCAGGGATCGTCTTATGACCCGGCGCCGTCCTCCCGCCACCCGCCCCTCGACTGCCCTCCAGTCAGAAAGCTTTGTCGGACGCGGGACTACGGCATGCGTCGGAGAGCGCCTCATGCGCCCCTGGCATTGTGAAGGATCAGAATATCTCTCTTGCAGAGGCAGATCGCGAGCAGCTAGCGCTGCAACCGGTTTTGCGAAGGACATTCATCATGGCGAAGCAGCGGTCAGCCCGCACGATCGCGGCGGCGAACGGCATAGCCACAGACAAGACCTATGGTTCGGTTGCGCCGCCGCTGTATCTGTCGAGCACGTACGCTTTCGAAGGCTTCGAGCGGCCTCGCGCCTACGATTATTCCAGGACGGCAAATCCCAGCCGCGCAATGCTTGCAGATACGCTGGCCCAGCTGGAGCGCGGCGCGGGCGCTGTTGTGACAGCATCAGGAATGGCGGCCGTCGATCTCGTTCTCTCGCAGGCGTCGCCTCAGTCGCTGATCGTTGCTCCGCATGACTGCTATGCCGGGACCTATCGCCTTCTCGCCGAACGCATGGCAAGGGGACATCTGCGTGTGTCGTTCGTTGATCAGGGCGATCCAGCTGCACTCGCCGCCGCTCTGGCGCAGGAACCAGCCCTTGTGCTGATCGAGACGCCGAGCAACCCGCTCATGCGTATTGCCGACATCCGGCAGATTTCAGCCGCATCAAAAGCGGCTGGCGCCAAGGTGGCGGTGGACAACACGTTTCTGTCGCCCGCTCTCCAGCAGCCGATCGCGCTTGGCGCCGATTATGTCATCCACTCAACGACCAAGTTCCTGAACGGCCATTCCGACGTGGTCGGCGGCGCCGTGGTCGCTGCCCGTTCTGAAGATGTGGCGGCGCTAGCTTATTGGGCGAACGTGACGGGCGTGACCGGCGCGCCGTTCGATTCCTATCTTACCTTGAGAGGTATAAGGACGCTGTTCGCCCGACTCGAAGTCCAGCAGCGGACTGCGGGCGTCCTGGCGAACTGGCTTGACGCCCACAAGCTTGTCCGCAAGGCGCATTATCCGGGCCTGGCATCGCACAGCGGACATCAACTTGCGCGCGCGCAGCAGGCCGGGTTTGGCGCCATGCTCAGCTTCGAACTCGACGCCTCCGGGCCGGACGTCAAGCGCTTCCTCGAGGGCCTGAAGGTCATCACGCTCGCCGAGTCTCTGGGGGGCGTGGAGACGCTGATTTCACACGCGGCGACCATGACGCATGCCGTCATGAGCGCCGAGGCTCGCGAACGCGCGGGGATCGGCGCCACTCTCTTGCGCCTGTCGGTCGGGCTGGAAGAAGAGGCCGACCTTTTGTCTGATCTCGAGCAAGCCTTTGCGCTGATAAGCTGACCGGGATTCATCGCATTCGCGAAGAACCAAAGGTCGCGAGACGCTTCTTTGCTTAGAACAATTCGATTGTTCGCCTCGCCGCGCTCCGGTGTCACGGTTCATCCATTCAACGTGAATGGATGCGCAATGACAAAACATGTAGTGGACGGGATCGCCCATATCCTTCCCGAGCGTCGCCCAAGAGCGTCGCGCCGCAGCCTTCTTTTGTCGGCTGTAGCGATACTGGCGCTTGCCGCATGCCAGCCGCAGCCATCGCAACAGGCCGCACAGCCCGAACCCGCACCCGTATCGACGCCGGACGCCGCCGCAATTCATGCGGCGGTCCTGACGCTGGACAGCCATGCGGATGTGCTGCTGCCGTCAACGCCTAAGCGCTATTATGCGCCCGATGGCGGATCACGTGTCAGCCTCGACAAGCTGGCGGCCGGCGGTCTTGACGCCATCGTCCTGTCCGTTGCGGTCGGCCCGGGGCCGCGTGACGCGGCTGGCGTGAAAGCCGCACGCGCCGAGGCGGACGCCAAGCTTGCAATCATCAAGGCCATTCCCACCCAAAGCGGCGGCAAGGCAGAGATCGCCTTGAGCGCTGCGGACGTTGAGCGCCTGCATTCCCAAGGCAAGATCGCCATCATCATCGGCTTCCAGAACGCCCGCTCGATCGGCAAGGACGTCTCGCAGCTCGACGTCTTCTACAGGGAAGGGGCGCGTGTTTTCGCGCTCAACCATGCCGGCCACAATGATTTCTCGGATTCGTCGCGCCCACAGGACGGCCCGATTTCGGAGCATCGCGGCCTCTCGCCCCTCGGCAAGCAGGCTGTTGCCCGGCTGAACGATCTCGGCGCGCTGATCGATGTGTCGCAGCTTTCCTCCGACGCGCTTGCGCAGACACTCCAGCTGACACGCGCCCCTGTCGCCGCGACGCATTCTGATGCGCGTGCACTTATCGACAATACGCGTAACCTGTCGGATGCGGAGCTCGACGCCATTAAGGCCAATGGCGGGGTCGTGCAGGTGACGCCTTTCAATGCCTATCTCTCAGTGCCGGACGCCGTAGCTTCAGCGAAGATTTCAGAGATCCGCGTTGCTAACGGCCTGCCAGCAGACTTCAAGGCGTGGAATGACGGGTATGGCTCGTTGAAGGGCGACAAGCAGCAAGCCTTCCTCGATCAGGCCGGGGCGCTCGTTCCGCGCGCCGATATTGCCAAGTATGTCGACCATATCGCTTATATCGCCAAGCGTATCGGTTGGGACCATGTCGGCGTCGGCACGGACTTCGATCATGGCGCCGGCATCGCCGGTTTCGATAGCGAGGCCGATGCGCCGAACGTGACCGCGGAGCTGGTCAAGCGCGGCTATACGCAGGAACAGATCGCCGGCATCTGGGGCGGCAACTTCCTGCGCGTTTGGAAAGCAGCAGAGGCCGCAAAGGCAGCGCCGGCGCCATAGGGCGCCAAGCCTTTATTCTCAGCCGGCGCGGCGCAACACGCTCGCGAAGATCGGGGCGCGATGCTGTCCGGCATGTCTTCGCAAGGGCCAGTGGCGCGGAGATTGTCCGCCCAAGCGGATGGAAGCAGTTTGCCTTGCGCTGAACCTCAAATTTCAGCTCGCCCCTCGTCCAACCGCATGAAAGCGACCTAGATTATTCTCAGGCGGCTGAATGGATCTGCATGACCGCGACAGAGTCGGACGTTTCGATCATCATCGTGGGCGGCGGGCTGAGTGGCGCGCTCTGCGCCTTGCACCTTCTTGCAGCGCGCCCGGATTTGCAGGTGAGCATCGCCGAACGGGGCGACCGCCTCGGCCCGGGTCTGGCCTACGGCGCCTGTTCGGATGAGCATCTCCTGAACGTTCCAGTCAGCCGGCTCAGCATCAAGGCGCCTGTGTCTTTCGAAGCCTGGCTGACAGGTCGTTCGGACCTCGGCGAGGAGCTCAAGGGGCCGATCGCAGAAGCCGGTGGCTGCCTTGGCGATGCATTCGTCCCGCGCCGGTTCTTCGGCGCGTATCTCGAAGACCAGGTTCGGCCGCTCGTCGCGACTGGACGGCTCGCATGGAAGCGCGGCGAAGCGGTTGGCTTTCTCGATCCACCACAGCGAGGCGTCCTGCTCAGTGATGGCCGCGCGATTGCGGGGGACGCCGTGATCCTCGCGCTTGGCAATCTTCCGCCGAGGTCGCCGGCGCCGCTGGGCGCTGGCCTTGAGGATCTGCCTGGATACATAGGCGATCCCTGGGCGCCTCAATCGCTTGCCAACATTGCGCCGGACGAAGCTGTCCTGCTTGTCGGGACAGGCCTGACGATGGTCGACATCGCGCTTTCGCTTCATGGGCAGGGTCACACAGGCGAGATAACGGCGTTGTCGCGGCGCGGCCTCGTGCCGGGGCGCCATGCCCTCGGAGGACAGTGGCCGGCCTTTCTCGCGAACCTGCCGACCACTTCCCCGGCTGATCTTGTACGTATTGTCAGGAGCGAAATCCGCCAAGCGGAGCGCGCCGTCGTGCCATGGCAACGCGTTATCGACTCCGTCCGGCCGTTCGTTGCGCGCATCTGGCGAGGCTGGACCGAGGCGCAGAAGCGATCCTTTCTGCGTCATCTGAGGCCGGCATGGGATGCCGTTCGGCACCGCATGGCGCCGGGCATTGCCGACCGTATTGCAGACCTGACCGCGAGCGGATCACTCAAGGTTCTGGCGGGGCGCATCCAAGGCGCGCGCCAGACCCGCGGCGACATCGCCGTTGACGTCAAAGCCGGGGGCGGTCGCTCGGTCGCACTAGGCGCCCGCCATGTCATCAACTGCACAGGACCGAGAAGCGATTTCGCGACATTGGGAATGCCGCTCATTGTGGATGCTCGTCGAAAGCGGCTCATACGTCCCGACCCGCTGGGACTGGGCATTGAAACGGAAAGCTGTGCGGCGATCTCCGCAGACGGCGCAGAGTCGGACTGGCTCTACGCCGTCGGCGCACTCACGCGGCCAGTCTGGTGGGAAGTCACGGCTGCTCCGGAAATCAATGCGCAAGTGCTCGAACTCGCCGCAACGCTTGCCAATCGTGCGCCATCAACGGCAATTCTGGCGGACCGGTTCGTCGATCTGGGGGCAGGGATCTAAGGTGCCGCACGCCGGAAAGTCCCGGCTTCGACGCGTTCAGATCCTTGCGAGCCACGCCGCACAAGCCTCGCGGGCTTCCGTGCTGGTCTGGGTCTTCGGGCAAACCTCATGCATGCGAGTCTGAAGGCGTTGAAGCACGGCCGCACCCTTGTTGGCGGCGCTCCATTTGCGCAGATCGGATTCCAGTCCTTCGAAGCGCTTGCGCGTTCGCTGGTGATAGGACTCCGGATGCTGTCCTAGTTCATCGATAATCTGGTTGGCCGAAAGTTCGACGGCGTCTGCATCCTTGGGAGACAGGCGGATCACGCCCTGCACGTAGAGAATGCCCCACTGCACACGCGATGCCGTGCCGGTCGAGGTTTCATAGCCCTGCTTCAGCCAGTCGAGCGCCTTGGCCTTGTCTCCTCGCTCCTCGGCGAAGTGCGCAAGGTCAGGCATGTAGTAGAAGGGCGTGGCGCTGCGCTTGAGCTCTGCGGTCAGCATGCTTTCAGCTCCGGCCACATCCCCGGCCTTCTCGAGCAGGCTGGCGGCATCGGAAATCACGGCCTGCCGCTCATAGGGCGTGCGCGCTGCGCCATCCGCCCAGGCGACGCGCTGGCGCACTTTCTGCAGCAGGGCAGGCGGAACAGGCGCGCCCTTGGCGGCTTCGAGGTCGTGGATGTCCAGCTCGGTATTGATCGTCAGGAGACGATTGTCGATCGACAGCCTTTCATCGGCGTACAGCCGGTCCAGGGCATCAATCACCCCTAGCTCCAGCGCGTGGCGCTCCTCGGCTGCGCCGCCTGCGAGCTTGAGCACGTCCGCGCCGCTATACATAAAGGTGAAACGGTTGCGCTTGAACTCATCGGGGCTCGCAAGGATTGCGTGCAGGAGCGCCCGAATCTGAATCTGACGGTCGGCCGTGGGCGCGGGTGCATCGTCCCCGGCTTGAGCTTCGAGCGCCACAAGGCCGAACCGGCGCTTCAACACGTCGGTCGGCGCGGCGGATGCGAGACGGTTGAGCACCTCAACCCTCTTGTTGGACGCAACCAGCTTATTGGCGTCGATCTCCCAGCCATAGGCCGCCAGGAGCGCCCAGTCGTCAGCGCTGAGACGCTGCGGATCGGTTTCGACTTGCGAAAGGATCTGCGCGGCGGTGGCCTTATTCTGTTGCACCGTCCGCAGCACCTGATTGATCTCGTCCGGATCGATGCTTCCGGAGAGGCGCGTGATCTCCGTCTGGTCGGGCCGCAGGACGATCATTGTCGGATAGCCCTGGATCGCGAAATGCTCGCCCCAGCGCTGGGCGCCCTTTGAATCGCCATCCAGATAGACGGGCACGAAATCCCGCGTGCGGGCGACGAAGCTCGCGTTATGGAACAGCCCGGCCTTCAGCTCGTTGCACGGCGGGCACCAGACCGCGCCCCAGTAGAGCAGCACGGGCCGCCCGGCCTCGCTTGCTTCTGCAAATGCCTCTGCGACATCGCCATCGCGCCAGGCAATTTCCGCCGCCGTCGCCTCATGCTTCGCCGCAGCATCCCTCACCGGAGCGTCGCATGCGCTCAGGGCCAGAAGGGCAATCGTCGCAAGACCTGCAAGTTTGTGCATGGGCTCATACTCAGGGTGCGGCGCCGCTTGTCAAAATGTAAAACTAGACCGCGAGAACAGAAAATCTAATGGTCAAAGTTCGCGCACTCTCTCGATCAGCGCTCTTGGGCAGTGGCTTAATCATACCCGTCGGGATCTCACCCTTGTGAGGCGAGAGATGTTGAACCCATCCTTCCAGTCACTGGAAAAGGCGACGGACGACCTCCGCGCGGTGCTGCAGACCGTAGATCCGATCAATATGCCCGATGACGAGTGGAGCGCGCTGCGCCTGCGGATTGCCGAGCTGGACAGGATCGCGGCGAGCGCAGAGGCCCGCCGCTCGGGCGTCTCCGAGGGTCCAGAAGATCAGGTGCGCCCAGTGCGGGGCCAACATCCTGGGAGTGTTCAAGGCATCTCAGCCAGCTTTCTTCGGGCTCACGGTCGGGCAGCTGGATCGGCTTGCTGTGGTCTTCGGAGCAGCGCTGCTCGCCGTCATCGCGCTGCGGAATTTCCTGGCGCGCTGACTTTTTCCCACACGCGGAAACACCGTCCAACGCAGCGGCTCGCCAAAGTTTGTTGTGAGTGGAGTTCGGTCGCAGTGTTTCCAATGTGCTTCCAGTGACACTTCGGAGCGTGGTGGCGACGCGCTAAGTGTTTGAAATGAACTGGTGCTGCCTAGGTGACTTGAACACCTGACCCCCGCATTACGAATGCGGTGCTCTACCAGCTGAGCTAAGGCAGCGAAGACCCTACTAATCCACTACTAGTTCCAGCGCCTGTCGTCCAACTCATTGAGCCTCTTCGTGAATTCCGCGGTGACCCGCTAATTACGAATGCGGTGCTCTACCAGCTGAGCTAAGGCAGCGTCCAGTTCAGGCGGGCCTATAACCCGGAGGGGGTTAAGAAAGCAAGGTTTGACCGCGGAGCCAGCGCATCGGCCCGTTTCACAGGGGATTTCGAGCGATTTCCGGCCTTCAACCAACCCCGGCATCAGCGGTGGGTGATGAGCGAAAGGGGCGAACTACGAATCCCGCCCCGGCCCGGCGAAGTTCGAGGCGCCGACCAGGCGGCGGTTGAGCGCATCCAGCCGCTCGTCGACCTCGGCGCGCTTGAGCGCTTCGCCGCGCCAGTTGCGGAAGGCCCGCGCGGCCGGATCCGACATCTGGTTGATCGCCTCGACCGCCCCGCGCGTGTCGCCGGTCTCGAGATAGCGGCGCGCTTCGGCGACGATGTCCGTGGTGAGGTTGACTGGGCCGCGCGCGCTGGAGGTGGCGGAGGCGGGACGCAGCCAGTTCCAGCCATCGTCCGAGCGTTCGGCGGAGATGCGCTGGGCGTTGCGGGCGGCGATGTTGAAATCGTGCTTCAGCTGGTCGTAGGCAGGTGCGCCGGAGCGCGCGATCACTTCAAGGCTGCGCACGCCGTCATCCTGCGGCAGCAGGGAGGCGAGCACTTGCTGCTGCGGCAGGAAGGCGCCGCCACGCTGGGCTGCGGTCTCGAGCGAGGAGAGCGCACGGATCGTCCGCGACTCCGCCGCCGCCGTGACAGGCGCGGGCCCCGAAGCAAACTGCGTCGGCGCTTTCAGGATACCGAGCTGCACGCCGATGCGGTCATCCTGCGCCACGCGTCCGCGCACCACATCCATGTCCGAGGAGACGGATTTGAGACCCGACTCAAGCGCGCCGAGCGCCGCCTGTCGCTTGTTGAGCGATTCAGTGAGCTGTGCGTTGGCTTCGGTCAGCGCCGCGACGCTGCCGGTGAGATCCGAGATAGATCGCTGCATCTGCCGCGTGGTCTGCGGGGCCGTGGCGTCGTCCGCGATCACATTCTCGAGCCGGTTGATGCGCGAGAGCAGGACGCCGAGCGGGGAATTGCTGGCGAGCGCGCCGGGAATGGCGCCGCCTGTTCCGGGGCCAGCGCCGCTCACGGCGGACACCTGCCCA
>DASYKO010000526.1:0-7124 GCA_035995285.1 Hyphomonadaceae bacterium
CATCGCCTTGGCGATCATGTCGCCGATGGCGGCTTCGCCGTTGGCGGAGATCGTTCCGACCTGAGCGATCTCCTGGTTGGTGGAGACCTTCTTCGACTGCTTCTTCAGGTTCTCGACGACTTCGAGCACGGCTTTATCAACGCCGCGCTTGAGATCCATCGGGTTCATGCCGGCGGCGACGCGCTTCAGGCCTTCGCGGACGATCGCGGCGGCGAGAACTGTCGCGGTCGTGGTGCCGTCACCTGCGACGTCGTTCGCTTTCGAAGCGACTTCGCGGATCATCTGGGCGCCCATGTTCTCGAACTTGTCTGCGAGTTCGATTTCCTTGGCGACGGTGACGCCGTCTTTCGTCGAGCGCGGGGCGCCGAACGACTTCTCGATGATGACGTTGCGGCCTTTCGGGCCGAGCGTGACTTTCACCGCGTTGGCGAGGATCTCGACGCCGCGGAGCATGCGCTCGCGGGCGTCAGAGGAGAATTGTACGTGCTTGGCTGCCATGTGGCTTTATCTCTGTGACTGAGTGATGGGGATCGACTTGAATCGATCGGTTTGGGCGGCGCTTACTTCGCGCCGGCCTTGGCCGGGACCTTGTCGACGATGCCGAGGATGTCGCTCTCTTTCATGATGATGAGCTCCTCGCCGTCGATGGTGACTTCGCTGCCGGACCATTTGCCGAACAGGACGCGATCGCCTGCTTTGACATCCAGAGGCGTGACCTTGCCGTCTTCGCCGCGCGTGCCCGAGCCGACAGCGATGATTTTGCCTTCCTGGGGCTTCTCCTTGACGGAGTCGGGGATGATGATCCCGCCCTTGGATTTCTCTTCTTCCTTCACGCGGCGGACCAGCACGCGGTCATGGAGCGGCCGAAAGCTCATGTTTTTCCTCTAATTTCAAGTGGTTACGGAAGGTCCCAAGCCCTCCGGGAATTGCCTCGCTAGCAGTCACCCTCGGTGAGTGCCAGACCACCGGGACATAGGGGCCCGCGCAGGGGGGCGTCAAGACGGGCGGGGGAATAAAGGACCGGTTGGCTGCTGACATTTCGGATGGGCCGCCGGCCTCTTCCAAGCACAGTCTCGCATTCGGACCGCTGGACGCGTCCGGGATGCCTTCCGCTTTCCCTCTCGGGCCGCAGCGGTTCGGTGACGCTCGAAGGAGGGCCGGGGACGCAGGATGGCCCTGCGTGTGTTGGGCATCCGCCAGTCAAGGCGGCTACCGGTCGTTCGAAGAAACGCAGCATCCCGCGTCCCCGCGCATCGTTATCCGGCGGCCTCGGACAAGGGGATTCATTTCACCCCTCTGCCGTTGGTGTCGCCGCCGGCAGGCTGGGGATGTTCGGCCCCAGTCCCTGGACATGCTCCCTCACTTGGCTGGCCCTGTATGGCCGCATTCGGAAGGGCTGAGCTCGGCCTTCAAGAGTGACCCCGACCAAGGTCGAAGCTGACCCGAGAGGCGCTGTGCTCCACGCTCGATACGCATCGCCCCCGCGCCGTTGAACAGTGATCGGCTGCCCTCCATGCGGAGGCGACGAGTGCATTATCGCTCAGGTTCAGGAGGGGGTGGAGAAAGATTCTTTGTGATCGGACGCTGGCTTTGATTTCACTTGGAATTGTCGCGCGAGGCCGCGCCATACTAGTGGTGAGTTTTGGCGATTGTTACAAACGGCGGGCGTCGTCACCGGTGTCGTAGGGTGCATTAGAGCGAAGCTCGTAATGCACCTCTTTCGTGGGCATGACGCGATTGTGGTTCCTCACACCGATCGTCGACGTGGTGGGATGGCGCCTTCCGGCCTTTGGCCTAATGCACCCTACGGCGCCGGCGCCCGGCGCTCCCTTTGCGTGGGCGGCGGTCTATTCTCGCGCCTTGAAGGTCTCCACCGGGCGGATGGCTTTCCAGGAGAGGATCTTGGCGGCGAGCTTGCCATTGGGCAGGCGCCAGTCGGCTTCGACATAGCCGGTGGTCTTCGAGCGGTTGATGACTTTCGCCTCGATCTCGATTTCGGGGCCGGAGACGGGGCGGAAGATCTTGATCTGCAGGTCCTGTGTCGTGAAGCCCTCGCCGGGCTCGAGGGCTGTGCCCATGCACATCGAGACGATGTTGTCGGAGAGGGCCGCGATCCAGCCGCCGAAGACGCGGCCGTCATTGATGTCGCGCGAGCCGTCGTTCGGCCAGCGGACGAGGAGGCGGCCGACGCTGGCCTCCTTCACCCAGAGGTCGGGGCGGATGCCCATGGCGATGTGAGCGGGCGGCAGGTTACCAGACAGGAATCCGCTCATGCGCGCCTGGACGTGCGGAGGAAGCTGGTCGAAGCCGGCAGGGTACATGCGGAAGGTCCTAGCGAGGTGTGGCGCTCGCTAGCGGACTTGTCAGCGCTGTGGAAGGGGGCGCCATATGCGGTCTGGCAGGTTTTGGGGGAGAGAATGGATCTTGAGGAATACAAGCGGCGGTATCCGCGGCCCGAGGAGGCCGCACCCGGGTGGGACGCGATCAGCCGGCGTCTGGGCCCGATCTATCCCGGGCAAGAGCCGCTGCATTGCGCGCCGGTCATCAGCAGCCTGCTCGGCGGTCCGGATCCGCTCGACGGCATCAGCGCCTATCAGTGCCGGGATGGCGGCATCGACCATCTCCACTTCTGCACCTTCGGCTACACCATGCTCTATTACGAAGAAGAGGCGGTCGGAGATGATTTCAGCAATTTCGGCTTCGAGATGACGTTTCGGCTGGCGTCGAAACTTCCTTCTGCCGAGCAGCCCATGTGGGCCTTCAACATGCTCCAGAACATTGCGCGGTATGTGTTCGAGTCCGGTAAGCGGTTCCGCGAATATCAATGGATCTCCAGCGGACCTATCCGGCTCGAGTATGAGACTGATATTGTCGGGTTGGCCTTTCTTCCGGATCCGGTTGTGGCGCCGATCGACTCTCCGCACGGGCGGGTCGAGTTCATTCAGGCGTTCGGACTCACTCGGTCGGAACTCGACGTACTGAAGAGCGGATCAAGGCGATGCGAAGAGATCATCGCGCAGCATCGCGAGATCAATCCGCTTCTGGTCACGGACCTCGTGCGCAAGGACGGATAGCCGCTACAGACGAGAGACTACGATGCGCATGCCGATGTGGTCGGCGGCGCGTTCGGGTTCGTATTTGAGGCGGAAGCCGGAGCGGCAGGCCCAGCCCTCGTCGGACCAGCACCCGCCGCGGCGGGAGCGGGAGATCGAGCCATCGCCATTGCGCTGGGCGGTGGCCTGGGCGTTGGAGAGATCCGGGTCGACGCCGCCGGGATAGCGGGTGTGGTACCAGTCGCGGCACCAGTCGAAGACGTTGCCGTGCATGTCGACGATGCCCCAGGCGTTGGCGGGGTAGCTGCCGACGGGCGAGACCTTGCCGAGCACGGGGCCGAGGGGCGCGTTGTTGTAGGGATGATCGCCGCGGAAATTGGCCTGCAGGCTACTCAAGCTGTCGCCGAATGAGGTGGCGGTGGTTGTGCCGGCGCGGCAGGCGTATTCCCATTGTGCTTCGGTCGGCAGGCGGATGGCCCAAGTGGCAGGCAGGGCGTTGCGGGCGTGCAGGCGGGCGTTGAGGTCTTCGCAGAATTTCGCGGCCTGCGGGTGGTTCACATTGTAGACCGGCAGGGGGTCGCCGGCGCCTGCACTGGTTTCGCCGGGGAGAGCGCCCGCGATGCTGCGCCACTGGGATTGCGTGAGGGAGCTCTCGCCGATCCAGAAGCCGGTGAGGGTTGCATCGATCTGCA
This sequence comes from Hyphomonadaceae bacterium, assembly GCA_035995285.1. Classification (GTDB taxonomy): domain Bacteria; phylum Pseudomonadota; class Alphaproteobacteria; order Caulobacterales; family Hyphomonadaceae; genus UBA7672. The sequence continues at coordinate 3,746 of DASYKO010000526.1, forward strand.
CGTCGTCATTCCTGCGGCCGGGCTCTCCGATAGGCGCACCCATGCGGAAGGAACCGGGCGGACACCAGCGGAGGGGGATGTCCGAGATATGCCGGCGGTCGCCTGCGGCCTTGCCGTCGAACGGATCGCCGGCTGCGAAGCGGGCCTGGGGTTCGACACAGCCGGCTGCAGCGGCAGCGGAGGCGAGGGAGATCCAGCGTCTGCGGCTAAGCTCGATTGGCGGCGTCATTGATGATCCCCTGACGGCTCAAGTCCAGCGAGCCGTCAGGGTAGATCTCAGATCGTGACCGGACAATGACCGCGTCGGAGGCGCGGGTCTTACTTCGCCGGCTTGAAGTTCAGCGCCACGCCGTTGATGCAGTAGCGCAGGCCCGTGGGCGGGGGGCCGTCGGGGAAGACGTGGCCAAGATGGCTGCCGCAGATGGCGCAGTGGGTTTCGGTGCGCACCATGCCGTGTGAACGGTCCACGGAGTCCTCCACCGCGCCCTTGAGAGGCACGGTGAAGCTGGGCCAGCCCGTGCCGCTTTCGAATTTCAGCTTGGATTCGAAGAGCGGCGTGTCGCAGCCGGCGCATTCGAAGACGCCGGCGCGCTTTTCGTGGAGGAGGGCGCAGGAGTTCGGCATCTCGGTGCCGTGGCGGCGCATGACGACGTATTGCTCGGGGCTGAGGCGCTTGCGCCATTCGTCGTCGGTGCGGGTGACGGGGAAGGTTTGGGTAGCGGCCATGGTATGCTCCTTTGTCCCCGGCAATATGGGGCGGGAGGGCGGCAAGCGCAAAGCGTGGGGATGATGATGCGAAGGTATCGCGGCGTTGACAGGAATGGGGACCCGGGAACAGGGTTCCTCCACCGGAGGGCTGGATAGGAGGGCCTTGTGAAATACGCTGTTTTCGTTGTGGGCCTCCTGGGAGTGCCGGCGCTTGCTGCGACGGCCCATGCGCAGACGCCCGAGGCAGCTCCGCTCCAGGCTGAATCGAGTGCGAAAGCTGTAGGTACGGAGACCTATCCTGCCGGGTCTATTCGCAATCGCGAACAGGGCGAGACGGTCCTGTTGATGTGCATCGAGACGGATTGGCGGCCGACCAATGTGAAGGTCGCCAAAAGTTCGGGACACAAGCGACTCGACCAGCAATCAGTCGAATCCATGAAGCGTCAGCGTCTCAACCCGGCGACTGATGCCGATGGCAAGGCCGTGCGGGTTTGCGACTACAAGGTCACGATAGACTGGAAGCTAGGCTAGCCAAGCGGGTGGCCATAGCAGTGTTCATCGCCTTGTAAGCGGGCACGAACTTCGTGCGGATGCGTTCCGCGGAATTTCCCTGAGCGATCAGGCCGGACTGGTCTTCGCCGTGGAGGAGGCGCGTGCCGGCGCCTTCGGGGACAAGATGGAAGATGTGAAGGCCCCTGAAGATCAGGGGCACGTGGCCGAGCCATTCGAGCGCGCGGTTCGGCTCGAAGCGGGTGATCTTCACGGTCATGCGCACGGTGGCGCCGGGCTTGGCGGGGTTGAGGAAGGTCATCGGGATACGGGCGCCGAGGCGGGCCTCACCTCGCGCTTCGATGTTGAGCGGGTTCCATTCGTGAAAGCGGTTGAAGTCGGTGAGCACGCGCCAGACGGCATCCGGAGATGCGGGGATGAGCGCTTCGGTGCGGATGGCGTGCATGGTCTTCCCGGTTGGTGGCGCCTCTATCGGGAGAGATGGGCATCGAAAAAGCCAAGCACAACGGGGACCAGCTTTGCGTGGACCGCGTCGCGATCGACGCCTGCGCGGTCGGCACACAGTTTTACGCCCATCACATCGATCGGAAGCGTGCAGCGGTCGACATAGACGAAGTGGCCTTCGCCGGTTGTGAGCTGGACGGTTTCGGCCTTGCCGAGAAGGCCGCCGACGCGGCCGGCATGGGCGGCGAACGGAAGGAAGTCGTCGTCGGCTGAGCCGATCACCAGGGCCGGCGTCTTGAGCGCCTGAAGGCCGGCGGCGGCGAAGCCGGGGCCGACGGCTGGGTCCATGACGGCGAAGGCGCGGATCGGATGGGCGGAGGGAACAGGCGTCTGAGCAGGTGAGGGCGCGCCGGACGGATACTGGCAGCCCTTGTCGGTGGCTCTCGCCTCGCGGCAGTAGGGGCCCATGCCGGCGAGCGAGAAGCCGGCGCCGGCCAGCATCAGGACGGTGGCGCCGCCGGAGGAGTGGCCGATGGCGCCGAGGCGTTGCGGATCGAGATGGGCGGCGTAGGGCGACTTGGTGAGAAGGAAGTCGAGGGCAGTGTTGATGTCGCGCGTCCGGTCGCCGTAGTGCGAAACCGTGGTTGGGTTCATTGTCGCCGGACCGAACACGGGAGACTCGCCATAGTGCGAGACGCCGAGCACGACATAGCCATGGCGGGCCAGCGGCTCGGCGATCCAGGAATAGTTGGAGGCTGCGCCCATCGAGCCGTGCGAGAGCAGGATGACGGGGAGCTTGTCGCCTGCGAGCGGGGCTTTGTCGGCGACGCGGCCCGAACCGAAATTGTAGCTGTGCGGTTGTTCGACCGTCTCTGTTGGATACCAAATGTCGAGCTGGATCGGGCGCGCGTTGGCGTCGGTGATGCGGAGGCTTTCATAGCCGGCCGAGACATCTGGCTTCGGCGCTGGGGCGGATACGCATGCGGCGAGCAGGAGCGCGCCGATGATTGCCAGTGTGGTGCGAATGCTTATCCCCGATCCGGCCTGAAAGCCGGATGCTAGTCACGTCGCGCTGTTACAGCCAAGCATGATTGGCGGCGTTGACTGAGCGGCATGCAGCACATGCGTCCGGGCTGGGCCGGAGTTGGATCGGCGGTCACGGGGCAGCGACCTGCGCGTAGTCCCAGCCATAGCCGTCGGGGTCGGTGAAGGAGAAGTCGCGCTGGCCCCAGGGGCGGCTTTCGATGGGGCTGACGTCGACGCCTTTGGCTTTGAGCGAGCTGTGCTGGGCTTCGATGTCGTCGACGCGGACCGCAACTTTCATCCCACCGTCACGCGGCTTTGCAGCCGCTGCTAGATCAAGGGCGGCAACGACGTAGCCTGTGCCGAACCAGAGGCCCACGACGTAGGGCTCGTCTGTCTCGAGCTTCCAGCCGAGCGTCTCGCTGTAGAAGCGTTTGGAGCGGGCAAGGTCGGCCACGGAGATGCGGACGTAGAAGACGCCTTCGATCGCCATGGCCGTTTCCCTTGTCAGACCGCGGTGACGCCGCCGTCGACGACGATGTTCTGGCCCGTCAGCCAGGCGCCGGCGCGGGAGGCGAGCATGACGGCGGCGCCGGCGATGTCATCCGGCACGCCGATGCGGCGGAGCGGGGTTTCTTCCTCGCGCTGTTCTTTCTTCTCCGGGTCTTCCCAGAGCGCCTTGGCGAAGTCGGTC
>DASYKO010000527.1:0-8847 GCA_035995285.1 Hyphomonadaceae bacterium
TATGCAGATGCGCTCGGCGCCGGCCGGGTCGCTGCGCTACGCCAGGGCTCCGCGCCCCGGCCTCTTGCCGACGACGTCAATGAAGACCCAAATCAGCAAAGGACTCTCGCTATCGCTGGAGGAAAAACGGGGGTCACGTCAATGTCTCGCAGCTGTCGAAGGATGAAGAGTTCGACGATGCTGAGAAGATTCTCTCCGAGACCGGCGTGCCGGTGTTCTATGTGCCGGGCGAGCATGACGTGCTGGACGAGGGGCAGGGCAAGGCGTTTCTCGATCGCTTCGGGAAGAAAGCACTCGGCGATGGCTGGTATTCGTTCGATCATTCGGGCGTGCACTTCATCGGGCTCGTGAACGTGAAGCAGCTGCAGGGCGGCGGCATAGGGCATCTCGGCGAGGCGCAACTGAAATGGCTGGCGGCGGACCTGGCGCACCGCTCGGCGAGCCAGCCCATCGTGGTGTTCACGCACATTCCGATGTGGACTGTCTATGCCGACTGGGGCTGGGGCACGGATGATGCAGCGCAGGCACTGTTGCTGCTCAAGCGCTTCGGATCGGTGACCGTGCTCAACGGGCACATCCACCAGGTGATCGAGAAGGTGGAGGGCAATGTCGCCTTCCACACGGCGAACTCGACCGCCTTCCCGCAGCCTGCGCCGGGGGCTGCGCCCTCGCCGGGGCCGCTCAAAGTGCCGGCGGGCGACCTGCGCACTTATCTCGGCGTGCGCGAGGTCGATGTGGTGAAGGGCAAGCATGAGCTTGCCGTCATCGAAGCGAAGCTCGCGTAATTTTCTCAACTCCTCCCCGAACTCAAAAAAAGAGGTTTCAACATGAACCCGATTTCTGCAGGGCGCCTGATCGCGGCCGTCCTTGTTCTCCCCATGCTCGGCTTTGCGGCTTGCGCTGCGCCGCCCGATACGCGCGCTGCCATGGAGATGAAGGATGGCCATGACGGCATGTCCCATCCGCCGCCGGGCGATGCCGTTCCGGGCGTGCCGACTGAGGCTGGGGGTATGACCTACAAGATCGGCATCACCAACTTCGTGTTCGACAAGGGCGCGATCATCGTGCCGGTGGGCGCGACGGTGACGTGGGTGAATGAGGATGATATCCCGCACAACATTGTCGCGAAGGACCTCAAGAGCTTCCACTCGCATGCGCTCGACACAAATGACGCATTCTCCTTCACCTTCACGAAGGCAGGGGAGTTCGGCTATTTCTGTGGGCTGCATCCCAAGATGACGGGCAAGATCATCGTCAAGGCCAGCTGAACCCATGTCGGCGCTGCGTGCACTCTTTCCGGTCTGGTCGGTTCCAATCCTCTCCGTGGTTGGGCCTGCAGACAAGCCGCGCGCGGCGCAGGTAAGGTCCGCTGCCCGCGCTACAAGCTTGCAAGCCCCCGGTCCGCGTGACGAGGCCCGCTTCCGCGAGCGCATCCTGCCCCTTCTCGACGACGCCTATGCGTTTGCGCGTTTCCTGTCCCGCGACGCGACGCTGGCCGACGACATCGTGCAGGATGCGTTTCTAAAAGCGTGGCGGAGCTTCGGCGCGTACCGGGACGGCAGCGCCAAGGCGTGGCTGTTCTCGATCGTGCGCTCGAGCTTTCTGACGCTGGCGCGCAGCCGCGGGCGGCAGAGCGAGGCAGGGGACGAGGAACTTGATGCGGCAATAGATGACGCGCCGACGCCGGAAGGCCTGCTGCTGCGCGAGGCGGCGGATGCGGCGGTGCGTGCGGCGGTGGACGCGCTGCCCGAGCCGTTCCGCGAGGCGATCGTGCTGCGCGAATTGCAGGATATGTCCTACCGCGAAATCTCAGACATCACGGGCGCGCCGATGGGCACGGTGATGTCGCGGCTGGCGCGGGCGCGGCAGATGCTGGCGTTGTCGCTGGCGGGGGAACGGTCATGAAGCCCTGCGCGGATCGTGAGAGCCTGTTGCAGGCAATGCTGGATGGGGAGCTCGATGCAGCTCACGCCATCGAGGCGGAGAAGCATGTGAGAACCTGCGCGGGATGCGCGGAATATCTCAACACGATGCAGCAGCTGCGCACGCGGCTGGAGGAGGCGCAGCTGAACGAGCCGGCGCCGCCGCGCCTGCGGGTGAAGATCGATGCGATGCTGGCGCGCGAGCAGCGCACTTCGCAGCATATTGGGCGCTCGAAATGGTGGCCGCGCATGTCGCTGGGCTTGCCGGCGGTAAGTGCGCTTGCGGCGGCGGCTGCGGCGTTTGTGGTGATGAGCATCGTTCCGGCGCAGACGGCGGATCTCGAGAACCAGCTGGTGTCGAGCCATGTCCGCTCGCTGCAGGCCGATCACCTGATCGATGTGGCGACGTCGGACCGGCATGTCGTGAAGCCGTGGTTCAACGGCAAGATCGATTTTGCCCCGCCCGTGCCGGACCTAGCGGGCGAAGGTTTCCCGCTGCAGGGTGGGCGGCTGGACTATGCGGGGCGCAAGACGATCGCGGCGGTTGTCTACAAGCGGCGCGCGCATGTGATCAACCTGTTCGTCTTGCCGCGTGAGGATGCGGGGCGCATCGATGCGCATCGCGACAGCTATTCCATCGTGCAATGGCGCCAGGGCGATCTCGATTTCTGGGCGGTGTCCGACGTGGAGCGGGGCGATCTCGTGACGTTCCGCGACGCCTTCCAGGCGGCGACGCGCTAGCGGCGGAAATGATAGTGAAGTGGGAACTTGACTGTTCGTTGCGCGTTCTTATAGTGAAGTAACAGCTTCACTATCAGGAGAACGGCATGAGCCAGCCAGTCGTCCACAACACGTTCGTGATCGAGAAGGATTATCCCAAGGCGCCGGAGAAGGTGTTTGTGGCGTTCCGCGATCCGGCGAGGAAGAAGCGTTGGTATGCCGCCGGGGGCGCGCATGATGTGGTGTCGTATGATCTCGACTTCCGCGTCGGCGGCAGGGAAGTGCTGGTCGGCAAGATGAAGCCAAGCACGCCGATTGCGGGCGCCACGCTGACATGGGCGTCAAGCTATGAGGACATCACCGAGAACCAGCGCATCGTGTTCTGCCAGACGCTGGATCGGGACGGCACGCGGATTTCCGTGGCGTTGATCACGGCGGAGTTCGTGGCGCAGGGGGCGGGATGCAGGCTGGTGTTCACGCACCAGGCCGCGTTCTTCGAGGGCGCGGATGGGCCGCAGATGCGCGAGCATGGCTGGCGGTATCTGCTGGACGCTGTGTCGGCGGCGCTGGAGGATTGATGGGCGCGGCTCTCAAGAAGACGGACCGCCTCTTCAACGCACTGGGCGATCCGACGCGGCGGGCGATCGTGGAGAAGCTGTCGCGCGGGCCGTCGACGGTGTCGAAGCTGGCGGCGCCGCTGGAGATCACGATCACAGCGGTGCGCCAGCATCTCGATGTGCTGGAGGCGTGCGGGCTTGTGCGCACTCAGAAGGTGGGGCGGGTGCGGACGTGCTCGTTCGAGACGAAAGGACTGGCCGTGCTGGAACACTGGATTGGCGAGCAACGCTCGATGTGGGAACAGGCGCTCGACCGGCTGGGCGATATCCTTGAATAGAACGAGGAATAGGAAACGCCACTGTTTGCTGAACCTGGGATAGCTAGGCGGTCATTCCGCGGAACCGATGGAGTCATGGGTCGTTCCGGCTGCAGGAGAACACGATGGCCCAGTCGAATACCGCAAACGCAATCCCCTCAAGCGGCAGGTCGGAGACGACCGATTCGTCATCGCCCGGTAGGCCGCACGACGACAGCGGCACACCCATGAGCAGCTATATCGGCCTTGGCCTCGCCGCCCTGATGCTGGTTGCGATGGTCGTTGTCGGCGGAATGTGGCGTTAGGCCGAAGGCCTCCTTTCAATACCTCAAAGCGAATCCAGGAACGCCAGCAGCTGCGCTCGCTCTGCTGGCGTGATCGCGTTATAGCGCGCAGTCACGGTTGTGGCCTGGCCGGCGTGGCGGGCGATGGCTTCCTGCTTGGTGAAGGAAAGGCCGTCATGCATCAGCCGGTTACGGGTGCGCAGGGCCCACAGCGGGGCGGTGCGCATCTGGTTTGCGGTGCCGGTGAATTCTGCATCGGGCAGGATAGGGATGCCGTCGCTGGTTCCGATGTCGTGCATCAGGAAGTCGCTGTAGGGATGGATGGTCTTGTTGCCGAGGGCTGCGGGCACGACCATCGACCCGCCATTGATCACCGTGCCGGGCCGCGCCGTGATGATCGAAGGCGTGTGGCAGGTTGAACAGCCGACGCTGGCGAACAGCTTTTCTCCCGCCAGCACATCCGGCGTGATGGGCCCGCGCGGTGGGGCCTTGGTGGCGCGCATGAAGTTGGCGAAGGCGACGATATCGGCGCCGTCGTCTTCTGGATCAGGCACAGTGTCGTAGGGCGTGCCATAGCCGACGTCCTTTCCTGCCGACGTGTTCTCCTCGGGCAGCAGCGCGCTGGTGATGCCCATCTCGTTCAGGTACGCATCCGCTGCGAAGCTCTCGAGGCTGGCGTGCTGGTCCTTCCAGCCGAAGCGGCCGATGCGTGGCGCGGCGTTGGATTCCAGTACGGCGACATAGACGGCGGTTCCGCGCATGCTCGGCGGCTGGGCGTCGCGGATCGTAATCAGCGTGGCGTTGGCGATGGCCTCGACATAGCCATTGCCGAGCGTGTTGGTGGAGATGCGGAAGGTGCGCACATCGTCTTCGAACGCCACCCGCTCCATGATCTCCGGATGCGTGGCGCGCGACTGGATGAGAGAGCCGCCCGCGCTTTCGACGAACTGGTTGAGTTCGAGCCGGCCGGTGCGGTGTTCGGTCACCTGGCTGGCGCCGCCGGTTACCACGTTCTGATGGCATTCGCGGCAGCTCTGCGCGTTGTAGGTGGGGCCGAGGCCGTCTGCGGTCGTCTCGAACTCTTCAAAGATGAAGCGGTTGTCGTTGTAGGAGCGCTTGGCGACGACGTTGCCGGCGTTGAGGTTCTCGAACGCGCGGCCCTGCGGGTCGAATCCGTTGGTGAGGTTGTCGAAGGCGGCCGGCGCCTCACGCAGCTTTTCCTCCGGCACGGCGCGGGTCGGCACGTTTTCATTGTCGAGATTGCCGCGATGGCGGAAGCGCTCGGCCCGTGCGCGGGTGTCGGCGATCTGAGCGATGGAGATGCCGGTAACGGCCGCGGTCAGGAGAGCGACGCCGGCGAGGGCGCCGATCGTGGGAAGTCGTCTTGCGATTTTCATGAGTGCCGGCTCCGTATGACGAAGCCCGCCAGCAGGGAAATCTAGGCACGCATGGATCGGCGGCGGCACTTAATAGTGCGTAAGACTCGGACTCGGTGATGATAACCTAGATCAGGCCGCCAAGGCCTAAGCCGCGATCTCGCCCGACATCCCGAAGCGCTGGTGCAGCAGCGTGGTCGAGACGACGCGCTGGATGAGGCCCTCGATGGCCGGGCGCTGGTCGGCGGGGCTGTCCTGCATCTGCTTGAAAGCCTGGCGGGCTTTGGCTGCATCGAAGATGGGCTGGTCGTCGAGCGCGCGCGAGGCCATGACGTCGGCGAGCATGGTCATCATCGGATCGCCGAGATTGGCGGGCGGGGCGGTGAAGGGATGCTTTTCGCGGTTGTAGACTTCCTCGATCAGCACGTCCTTCGCAGCTTCTCGCAGCACATGCTTTTCGCGCAGTCCCTTCATTTTCATCGCGATGGGAATGCGGGCGGCATAGTGCGCCACATTATGGTCGAGGAAGGGCACGCGCCCTTCGATCGAATTCGCCATCTCCATCCGGTCGCCGAGGAAGGAGAGGATGAAGTTCGCAAGGTGCGCTTTGGAGTTGATGTAGAGCCCCTGGTGTAGCCGGTCGCGTCCCTCGATGGCGGCGGCGAGCGGAAGGCGGTCAAGTGTATCTGCGAAGGCGGACTTGCCCGCAACCAGTCGCGTCACGTCATCGCGTAGCAATGGCGCAGTCTTCGCCCCCAGCGCCCCAAAGGTTTCGATGAAGGAGGGCAGCCAGCCCAGCCGCTTCGTCACCTCGGCGAAGATCGGATTGTCGCCCGCCTGCTGCATGAAGATCGAACGCGTGGCGGCGTTGCTGGCGAACATCTGGCCCAGCAAGTCCTGTGTCTCCTCTGGCGTGCGCCCACCGGGATGGTGCAGCAGCGCATCGCGGCGGAAGGTGGCGTAGCCGCCGAGCAGTTCGTCCGAACCCTCGCCCGTGAACACCACCTTGAGCCCGGCGTCGCGCACCGCCTTACTCAGCAGGAATTTTGCGGCGCCGTGACCGTTCACCATCGGCATTTCGGCATGCCAGACCGCGTCGGAATAGCAATCGGCCAGCGCCTGGCGGGTTACAGGCACCTTGTGGAATGTGGCGCCGACGAACTCCGCCTGCCGGCGCGCGATGTCGCTTTCGTCCCACACCGGATTGTCGAAGGCGAGGGTGTAGGCGCGGATCGGCCGGCTCATCTCGCGCTGGGCAAGGCCGAGCACGGCGCAGCTGTCGATGCCGCCCGAGAGATAGCAGCCGACTTCCACGTCAGCGACCATGCGCTCGCGCATCGCATCGTTGAGGACTTCGCGGAAGCCGGCGACGACTTCGGCTTCCGAGCGATTGTCCGCGGCGGTTTCCTCGATGGTCGGGAAATCCCAGTCCCAGTAGCGGTAGACCTGCACGTCGCCGCCGCGGGCGATGGCGTAGCAGCCCTGCGGAACAGAGCGGATGCCGGCGAACATGGTGCGCTCGTGGCAGCGGAAGAGGAAGAGGTCCTGGTATACGGCCTCGACATCCCATCTGGCCGGGACACCGAGCGCGAGCAGCGCCTTGATCTCGGAGGCGAAGTAGGTGGCGCCGTCGATGGTGGCGTAGAACAATGGCTTGATGCCGAAGCGGTCGCGGATGGCGATCATCTGGTCGCGGCGCTGATCGGCAATCAGCACGGCGAACTCGCCGCGAAGCTGTTCGGCGGCGCGCATGCCTTTCTGCAGGTAGAGGTGCAGGGCGATTTCGCTGTCGCTGTCTGTAGCGAATTTGCTGCCCTTACGGCGGAGGTCGTCGCGGATGGCCTTGTAGCCGTAGAATTCGCCGTTGACGGCGAGGTGCACGTCGCCCTCGGCGTTCACCATGGGCTGGTCGCCATTGTTGAGGCCGATGATGGAGAGCCGTGTGTGGCCGAGGAAGAAGCGGCCATCGCCTGACACCCACTGGCCGTGGCCGTCCGGGCCGCGATGGTTGAGGGCGTTGAGGGCTGCCTTGATACGTTCCTGCGCGGGCGGCTTGCGCCCGATGCCGCCGATCAACCCACACATGCGCAACTCCCTGAGGCTGCGTCTTCTCCGGTCAAAACCGTGGGCGCAGCTTTTGTGTGTCGAGAAACGCCGGGCGTTGCGGGCTGTCAACTTGGCGCTAGGGCAAGGGCGCCGCGCCCTTGCTGCTGCGGGCGAAACGAAGGGCGGGGCCGTTTGTGCTTTCCCAGGGGATGCGGTGGTCGAGCCAGATTTCCTTTGCCGGCGGGAAGGCTTCGGGAGTGTCGAGGCTGGCCGTGGTGATGTCGATCACATCAGGCGCTGCGATCTCTTCCCAGCTCAGCTGCGTGCCGCATGTGGGGCAGAACTGGCGTACGATGCCGGGAGACGAGTTGAACCGGGCAGGCGCGCCGGACGTGATCTGGAAATCGCTGCGGCTGAGGCTGATCCAGGCAAGCGTCGGCGCGCCTGCCGCCCGGCGGCAGGACCGGCAGTGGCAGAGCGTGCTGATGCGTGGCGAGCCGGTGATGCGATAGCGGATGCCCCCGCAGAGACATCCGCCTTCGATCGGGGCCTCACCCGGCATCTAGTCTAGAGCCCCGCGAACGTGCCGTCGCACACCTGAGGATCGCCGGAGGTATAGCCCTTCTTGAGCCATTCCACACGCTGGGCAGAGGAGCCATGCGTGAAGTTCTCCGGGTGCACGCCGCCGCCGCCGCGTTTCTGCAGCGTGTCGTCGCCGATGGCGTTGGCGGTCTTGAGGCCTTCCTCGAGGTCGCCGGCATCGAGCGCAACCTTGCCGTCGGAGACGGCGGATGCGTTGGCCGCCCACACGCCGGCATAGCAGTCGGCCTGGAGTTCGAGGGCGACGGAGTACTCGTTGGCCTCGCCCGATCCGCCTGCGCGTTGTTGCGCCTGCTGCACTTTCTGGGATGCCCCGGTGAGCGTCTGGACGTGGTGGCCGAATTCGTGGGCGATGACATAGGCCTTGGCGAAATCGGCGCCGGATGCGCCGAGCTGTTGCTCCATCTGCTGCCAGAAGGCGAGGTCGATATAGACGGTTGCATCATTCGGGCAATAGAAGGGGCCCATCGCCGCCTGGCCATAGCCGCAGCCCGTGCCGGTGCCGTCGGTGTAGATCACGACCTTCGGGTCGGTGTAGTTCTTGATCTTGGTCTTCCACACATCGTCGACATTGGCGCCGATGACGTCGACGAACTGGCCGGCCTGGTCTGTCGGGGTGCCGACCGCGCCTTTCTCCTGACTGCCTGCCCCGCCGAACTGGCTGGCGAGCTGGGATGTCGTGAACGGGTCAATGCCGAAGACGAAATAGCCGATCAGCGAGATGATCACCACGCCGATGCCGCCGCCGGCCGCCACGCCGCCGCCCGAGATCCCACGCCTGTCTTCTACGCCACCGCCGCGCCGTCCGCCCTGCCAACGCATGATCTGTCTCCCGTGTGCTTTCGCTCAATCTAGACGGAAACGCGCGAGAGGGGAGTGGGGTTCAGACGATTGGCTGCCGACGGAAATGGCCATAAATGGCGGATATGCAGGACATCATCACCGTTGCGACGCGCGGGCCCGGCCTTTTCGACATTACGGGAAGCGCAAGGTCGCTGGTGAAGCGGGCTGGAATCGCCGAGGGC
>DASYKO010000528.1:0-2397 GCA_035995285.1 Hyphomonadaceae bacterium
CCGCCGAGGTCTTCGCTGCCGTCGCCGCGTTTCCATGGCGTCTTCTCGAAGCGCCCGGCCGGGCCCTTGAACAGGGGCGGGGAGGCGGCATCCTCCAGCGCTTCGAAGCGGGCGATCAGGTCGGCCTGCAGCGTCTCGAACCACGCTTTCGCGCGGCCCTTGCGGGTCTCCAACTGGTCGGTCTCGGAAAGCTGAGCGGCCTGTGCCATGGCCGCTAGATAGGCTTCTGCGCCGTATCCCGTCCAGCCGGACGGCCTGCGGCACGCTGCAATCTGACGACAAATCCATTTCGCAGCGGGCCAGATACGGCCTACATTTCCCGGGTAGGCGTGCCGAGGGCGCGCTTTGAAAAGGCTTTGGACATGCGGCTCATCGCCTTTGGACCTGCGCTTCTTGGGGTAGTGGCGGCGCTCGGCCTGGCCGCCTGTGGACAAGCCTCCAAACCCAAGACCGCGGAACACGTAGCCCTGGTCAAATACTGCAAGTCCGACGGCGGCAAGGAAAAGGACTGCGAGTGCGCGGCCGACAAGACGGATGACCTGCTGGCGCAGAACCTGATCACGCCGAAGATGTATGAAGCCCTCGTGCTTCAGGCGCAGGGCAAGGTCGAGGAGTCCGACGCCATCATGGAAACCATGGACATCCACCAGAAGTTCGCGCAGGTGACCGCCGTGGGTGACGCCAGCGCCGCCTGCGCCGGCCCGGCAAGCTAGGTCGCCACAAACGGGTAGGTCGGGATGCTATCCCATCGCAACACCTGTGCAGCCGCTCTCGCGCTTGGCGGAGCTCTTTTCGCCGTGGGCTGCAGCCAGAATGGACCGGGCAGGGCGGTAATCACCGACCGTTGCGTCGCCTCAGGCCAGACGCCCGAAATCTGCAAATGCCTCGCCGATCAATCCGCGCAAAAGCTGGAGCAGGAGATGTTCGACGTCGTCGTCCTCGGCGCCCGCGGTGAAACCAACGCCAGCGAACGCCTGCTGCGCGACATCGGCCCGGACCGCCAGGCCCGCTTCACCGCTCTCACCCGCGACATCGCCCGCGCCTGCAACGCGGATGATTATCTTGTCGCCAATTAGCGGCGCGACGCCTTAGACGGACGTGTCGAGGAAAGAACCTTGCGAGCGCTGCGCAGTCGCGGGCGCCGCTATGCCGGCCTGCTGCGGTCCCAGCCGATCCTTCGCTTCCGCCGACAGATCGACGCGATCCGTTGGCTGCTGGAACAGCTTCAGGACAGCTCTGGCCCAGCCGTCGTCGATATTGCCTTTGTTCCAGGCCTCCAGCAGGGGCGCCACCTGTTCGGCATCCGGCCTGCCAGCGGTCGCGACCCCGATAGCATGCTCGTACATGGTCGCCTGCGCGAGCCACGATGTTCGCAGCGCCTCCATGTCGGCGAAGGGCCGCTTGCCGTCACTGTCCGCCAGGTTCATCCACTGGCTGATCAAGTGCTGGTCGTCGGCGGACAGCGAGTCGTAGAACTGAATGCCTCCCCTGCCGCTGCTGCCGTTCGCAGCGTTCTTCATGGCGAGGCCCATCTGCCGCTGAAGCTCTATCATTTGCTTCCCGGTGTCCGAAGACACCAACGCGGACTCGAACGTCTTCCGGTCTTCCTCGGAAACGCCAGCAAGATCGCCCATGACCGCAGCATCATGCATGCGCCCATAGGCGTCCGCCTTCTGCGTCTTCGAATATTTGCCGCCCTCGTCTAGAATGATCGCAGCGAAGTCGAGGACAGCGGTGATCTTCCTGGCCGTCTCCGCAGAGTAGGCGGAACCACGCGCCGCTGACATTGGCGCCGATGTGCTGATGCTCGAAATTTCCATGTCGCTCCCCCAAGCAATCTCCGATGTCGGGGAAGGATACCGTGGGTGCAGTTAACGTGTCGTCACCCCGTTAAGATTCACGGGCCTGGGCAGCCCTTCCGTCTGCCTTAGCGCCTCGAACAGCGTGATCCCCGCCGCCATCGCCACGTTGAGCGACCGCGCGCCCTCCGCGAGCGGAATGACGACTCGCTTATCGGCCGCTGCGTGCACGTCATCCGGAACGCCAGCCGACTCCCGACCGAACAGCAGGCAGTCGCCCGCCTCGAACCGGAACGCATCGAGCCGCGTGGCGCCTCTTGTTGTCAGGAGAACCAGTCTTCCGCCCTTCGCGCGATGCGAATCGAGGAAAGCGGACCAGCCGTCATGGCGCACGATTTCGGCCTTTCCGGCGTAGTCCATCGCCGTCCGCCGCAGCGCCTTATCTGTTAACGGAAACCCGCACGGCCCGATAATCTCGACCGCGACATCTAGGCACGCTGCCAATCGAAGATTTGCCCCAAGATTCTGGGGGATGTCGGGTTGATAGAGTGCGAGTCGCACTTTAGACGGTGCCGGCACGATAAAGGGCTTTCTTGCG
>DASYKO010000529.1:0-9885 GCA_035995285.1 Hyphomonadaceae bacterium
CGTCGATATTGGCCTGGACCCATTTCAGCGACTGGATCATGTCGGTGAGACCCTGATTGCCGGAGACGCCCTCAGGCGATTCCGCACTCAGCTCGGGATGAGCCAGGAAACCAAACACGCCGAGGCGGTAGTTGATCGTGACTACGACCACGCCCTGGCTCGCGAGCGCGCCGCCGTCATAGACCGGCAACGCGCCGGCCCCGCTGATAAAACCACCGCCATGAATCCACACCAAGACGGGCAGCTTCGCATCTACGGAGGAAGCGGGCGTCCACACGTTGAGCGTCAGGCAGTCTTCTGAAGCCAATGGCGGCCCCACCCCCGCTTGAAGGCAGGCCGGCCCGAACGTCACTGCCGGCTTCACGCCCTCCCATGCCGGAACAGGTTGCGCCGCCTTCCAACGCAGCTGCCCTACTGGCGGCGCAGCGAACGGAATGCCCCGGTAAGCACGCACCGGTCCGTTCAGCCCGGAAACATATCCCGCATCCAGTTTCACGACTGTCGTCAGGCCGGAGGAGGTCGCTGGCTGCAGGCCGCCGCTCGCAACCGGTCCATGGCTGGCGCAGGCCACGGCCAACATGACAGCCGCCAGCGCGGCGAAGAT
The DNA here is from genome assembly GCA_035995285.1 of Hyphomonadaceae bacterium. Lineage (GTDB taxonomy): Bacteria > Pseudomonadota > Alphaproteobacteria > Caulobacterales > Hyphomonadaceae > UBA7672. The sequence continues at coordinate 605 of DASYKO010000529.1, forward strand.
GAATTTCATGGAATCCTTCTCACGGGTTGCGAGAGCAGAGCTTATCGAGCGCTGCATCAATCATCGACGCGGGTGAGACGGACCCTGGTCACCTGGCCGTTTGCGGCGGTTGATATGAACCAGAGATCCGCGCCTTTCCATTCCAGCTCCAGGGGAGGTGTGGCGCCGCCGCTCATGAGGGCGGGCCAGGCCGCAACGGACGGTGTCGAGGTGAGGTTGGTCCCCTTCACCTGATAGGTTCCGGCATTCGCGGTAAAAGGGCCGTAGACGGCGGCATACTCTTCAAAGCTGCTGGGAGCAGCCTTCAAGGCTGGCCGCGGCTTGAATCCGCCAACGGACAGAATCGAGTAATGCGACTTGGTGAAGATGAAGAGGCTCGGCTGCACGTCCGTCGTATGCGTTCCCGTGTAGGGGCCGCTCGGCACGACCACCTCGACGGCTTTCCAGACGCCCTGGATGTCTTTGGCCATCTGGGCGTTCGCAACTTGCGCAAAAGCAAAGAATGAAAGCGCGGCGATGGCCATCATTGAGGTGGTGGGCTTCATTTCCGTCTCCCATGATTCCCGAAATTGTTCGCCTCGTCTTGAAGACACCGCCTGTCGGTGCCCAAGGACGTGCTGCCGATCTTATGGATCGATAATGGATGGCGAATGACGGCAGCCTTTGCACACGATCGAGAGGTTTTCGCCCTCTGGATCGTCCGGTCTCGCGCCGCCATTGCGAACCACAAATTTAGCATGGCGGAGCTGCGAACGCCGTTTCGGCAAGCGATGTCGGAAAGACAGCTGCCAGCAGCATTAGGACGAGTAGCCAGCCATTGCGCGGTGAAGCGGAAGGAACCGTTTCTTTCATCGCAGCCAACTTCGATAAAGCAGTGTAGACTGTTGCTACGAAAGACGTAGCAATCCGTCAAGAGAGATCATGGTTGAAGTGAAGCGCAGAAAGGTTCGCGGCTCACGGACGGGCCGGCCGATCATGGCTCTCCTGGACCTTCTAGGCCGCAGGTGGACGTTGCGCGTTATCTGGGAGTTGCGCGGCGAACCGATGCATCCCAGCTATATCCAGCACAATCCCGCAGTGGCGACCGGCGCGGAGGCGTTGAAGACGTTCTTCGGTTCACGGCCGCCACGCGAGATCAGTCCGACGATTGCCAACCTGGTCCATTGTCGCTGAGGGCAACCTGGTCGCGTTCGCGCGGTCGATGCCCGATCCCAAAGACCCAGCCCGGACCTACGCCACCACCTGGTTCGAGATGATGCGGGTGAAGGATGGCAACGTCGCCGAGCACTAGGACACGGCACCAAGCGCTGAGGTCAGGCGCCGCGGAGCTTTCCGCCAGGCGCAGCGAGCATCATCTTCACCAGTTCCTCCGTGACCCTGGGCTCGAGGCCTTCGGTGTGGCCCTTGTCCTTGCGTACGACATCGGCGATCAGCCTGCTTCCCTTGCAACCGGAATAGACGAAGACCTCGGCCGTGCCTGGACGCGGCTTGAGGCCCCAGGCCTTGTTTGTGCTGTTGGGGTTGCTGGAGGAATAGACATAGCCGGCCTTCGTATCGACGATCTCTGTCGTGCGCCTGCGCGGTCCGCACTGGTATTTGTCAGCCCACGGAGACGTCTCGGGCAGGGCGACGATTTCGTTCTCGCCGGTTTCGAAGATGTAGCTGATGTCGCATTTCGGTGTGACGGCTGCGCCTTGCTTGGCCGCCTCCACGCCGTTGGCGCCGTCGATGGGTGGGAAGGAGGGAAGGGCTGCGGGCGCCGCCGCCTGGCTGGATGTGGGCGCCGCCGGCGCGGGGCCGAACCCCGGAACGAGCTGGGCCGGGCCGATGCGCCCGCCCGACAATGACAGCCAGCCATCCACCTTGTTGCGGAAGAAGTCGCTGCAGACGATGCGATTGGACGTCATGCCGCCGTAGGAATGGCCGGCCAGCCAGAACGCTTTGATGTTCTTGGCGCCGATCTGGTCGATCAGCTCGGAGGTGATGTTCTGGAGATACTCATCGTCCGAAAGAGCCCACATGCGCGTCTGCGTGAAAGGCGTGGCGATGACAAGGCGATGCTTGTCGACCTGGTCGACGATGGGGAAATAGTGGCGCTGCCAGTTGCCATAGGAGCCCCCGCCATGAAGGCTCAGCACCAGCGTGACCTTCTCGCCCGGTTTCAGGTCGCACGGATAGTCGAGGAAGAAAGTCCGGCCCGATTTGGGTTCGATGACGGCGCCGCCATTGGTGACGGTCGCGCCGGGACAATCGGCGTCGGGGCAGCGCATCGGCGCGGGCCGCGTACAGGGGGCCCCGGCGAACGCGACCGGCGCAGCAGGCGCGGTCGTCTGGCAGCTCGCGAAGACGAAGGCGGCTGCGGCTGTAGCGGCGAAGCGGATCATTGAAGTCTCCATCATTGCTGCGCGCCCTCGGGCGAGCGGCGCCAGGCAAAGTAGCGGTCGAGGACGTCGAAGTGCTTGGGATCGGGCAGCGCGCCGGCTTGCGGACTTCCTCGGAAGATCATCGCCTCGGGCGCCGCAGAACTGAACGCCGGCCATTTCGGCAGGCCCGGGCCGTTGGGATCGCCGGTCTTGGCGAAGTTGGTCCAGTATCCAGCCATCGCCGCCGAAATTGTCCGGTCCTCTGGGCGCCACGGCATCGTCGGCTGCTGGTCGAGATGGTCGAAGACATAGGGCAGCTCGGAGGCGTGCGGCGCGCCTTTCGCCGAAGCGAGGCGGTTGCCGGCCGGGTAGGGCGGCTTGTTGTCGAAATAGTAGAGATAGACCGGCTTGCTGCTCTTCTTCGTCTGAAGCATCGCCCAATCGAGCGTGTGCCAGCCGAACATCACGTCGGTGGCAAGATCGCGCGAGCCCTGCGTGCCATCCCCGCCGCTGGCCGGGAAGCTGGCGAGGATCTCGTCGGCGAACTTGCCGTAGCGGGCTTTCACAGCGTCCTCGTGCGCCGCTTTCGTTACCGGTCCGCCAAACAGTGCGCCTTCGTCCGAATTGAAGCCGATCAGCACGGGCGTGTCGTTGAAGCGCCCGGCTTCGTAGAGCAGGTGCTGGTCGTCCGGTATGACATGCCCGTCGAGGACAGGCCAGCCGACATCGAGGCCGCGTGCGGCTGCGAGCACGTCGGCCGCCGATGCGGCGCGCATCGCGGCGAGCGTGCCGCCGAGTTTGGCGCCAAACGCATCTCCGGCCTTCTCCGCCTGCGCAAGCCGCTGCACATTCTCTCCGGGAAGCCCGGGTGAATGGGTTGCGCCGAAGGAGCCGCCGCTCTCCGAGATGGCGCCCGTGAAACGGCCTTTCGCCAGCGGCGAGGCGGCGAGCATCGAGACCGAAATTCCCCCTGCGCTTTCGCCGAAGATGGTAACCTTGGATGGATCGCCGCCGAAGCCTGCGATGTTTTCCTTGACCCAGTCGAGGCCAGCGATCTGGTCCATCAGGCCGTAATTGCCGGATACCTTGTCCTTCGACTCCGCACTCAGCGCAGGATGAGCAAGGAAGCCCATCGGACCCAGGCGATAGGCGACGGAGACAACGACCACGCCGCGCGTCGCAAGTTTGTCGCCAGCGTAAAGCGGCACGGACGTCGCGCCGGCCGAGAAGCCGCCACCATAGATCCAGACCATTACCGGCAGTTTCTCCGCAGAGGTCTTCGCCGGCGTCCAGACATTGAGATAGAGGCAGTCCTCGCTCGATTGCGCCAGTGGAACGCCGCCTGCCGCAGCTGTCGAGTTCTGCGTGCATGCAGGGGCGAATGCTTTTGTCGGGCGCACCTCAGGCCAGCCCGCCGCGGGCTGAGGGGGCTTCCAGCGATTGACGCCGGTCGGCGGTGCGGCGAACGGGACGCCGCGGAAGATGGCAAGGTCGCCTTCGCGGACGCCCTCGATCCGGCCGAGCCTGGTCGATGCAACCGGCGCCGCCACACTGAGATCTGCCGGCGTCAAGGTGGCGCAGGAGGCAAGCAGCGCCATGAGCGTTGCGCCGGCGAAGCCGGTTAACGTCAGCAGGCGTCTCTTGCTGTTGCTCATTCCCCGGCCTCCTCAGCTTGCGGATGCGCGGAGCTTGCCGCTCTTCGCGTGCTCCATCATCTGGATCAACCGCTCCATCACGTGCGGCTCGAGGCCTTCCGTGTGGCCTTTGTCGAGGCGCATTACGTCGGCGACCACGCGGCCGTCTTTGCAACCGCCATACTCCATCACCTTCGCAGCGCCACCGCGCGGCAGGCGGCCCCAGGCCGGGTTGCCGTATTTCTGGCGCGAGCCGTCGTAGACGTAACCGCCCTTGGCGTCGGTGATCGTCTCGGTCACCTTGCGCGGCTTGCAGGCATACTTTTCCGCCCAGCTCGATGTTGTGGCGAGCGATTGCGCCGAAGGCTCATGCTCGCCATTGGCGAAGATGTAGGAAAAGTCGCAATCGGAAGGTGCGCTTGCCGCGGCGGCGATGAGGCCGAACGGGCCCGAGCCGCCGGGAGGTCCGCCGGGTGGGCGGGCGCCAGCAAGCGGCGCTGCACCGGGCGCGCCAGGGCCGGTTACGGTGAAGGCGCCGGTCCGGCCATCGCTGTCATTGGTCGGCGGGATGTTGAACACCGGCTGGGGCGCGTCGGGCGGATTGCCGAGGCGTCCGCCGGAGAGCGAGAGCAGGCCATCGACCTTGTCGCGAAAATACGGCGAGCACACCATGCGGCGCGCGTTGAAGCCGCCCATCGAGTGCCCGGAAAGCCAGAAATTCTTGACGTTCTTGCGCCCCACCGTGTCGAGCACGCTGTCGACAATGTTGTGCAGATAAGGATCGTCGGCTTCCGACCAGCCGCGCGTGTTGGGCGTTGCGACAATGAGGCGATACTTGTCCACATAATCCATGAAGGGCGCGTAGTTGCGCTGCCAGTTGCCGTATGAGCCGCCGCCGTGGAGCGCGAGCACGACGGTGACCTTCTCGCCGGGCTTCAGGTCGCAGGGATAGTCGAGGAAGAAGGTGCGGCCAGATTTTGGTTCGATGACGGCGCCCTGGTTGGTGACCATATCGCCGGGGCAGTCCGCGTCCGGGCAGTGCATCGGCGGCGGCCGCACGCAGGGCGCGCCGGAAAAGCGGACGGGCTCGGCGGGTTTTGCGGTGATGCAGCTCGCGGTGAAAGCGGCGGCGGCGACAAGGACAAGTTGTCGGATCATTTGATGTAGCCCATCTCACGGTAATAGCGTGCGGCGCCAGGATGCAGCGGAACGCCCTGGTTCTCTGTGACGGTTCGTGGGTCGATCGAGTAGCGACGGATGAGCCAGATGAGGTCGCCGCGCGCCTTGTCCACTGCCTTGGCGATGTCGTAGGCGGCTGTCTCAGGCGTATCTGCGCGTGCGAAAATGGCCTCGCCTGACCGTCCGACCGTGCGGATGTTGCGATCGACGCCTTTGACCAGACCCCATTTGGTCGAGACGATCTGATAGCCTGGCGTCTTGGCCAGCTCTTGGATCAGCGGCTCGGGCAGGTCGAGGAATTTGAGGTCGTGGCGCTGGGAAAGGATGGTCCAGTGCGAGCCTTCGGGGTTCATCATAGGGCTGGCGCTGTCATCGATCAGGACGTCGAATTCCGCGGCTTCGCGCGCACCCATGGAGCCGTTGACCGAGCCGCCCCAGCCGATGATGTCGGCGCGGGTCATGCCGTAGTATTTCAGCACCGTGTCGGCGCCGCCTCCGGCAAGCACGCGAACCTTCATCTTCTTCGCCTTGATCTCGGCAAGGCTCGCGATGCCACTCTCGGTCGTCACTGCGATCAGAAGGAAGGACGGGTCTTCGATTTTTGCAATGAGGCGCAGATTATTGAGCGGCCCGCCCGCAGCATAGCCGCCTTCGCCGCGATAGGCGCCGGCGAGAATGCCGCTGGCGGTGATGCCGAAGTCGACTGGAGCATCGAAGCGCGTCGTCGTACCGGTGCGGGCGTCAAGCGCATCCAGTGGCGGCGGAATCGCGGCGGCGGAGACCAGGCGGGGTCCTCGGTCGCGATTGCAGTTGCGACAGAGGATGACATCGTAGCCCAACGGCGTCATGGCGTCATGGACGAACTCGCCGAGCTCTCCCCACGGGCAGCCGAAAGGGCAAGCCGAGGCGACGACGGGACGCTTTGAAGCCCAGCCGGCCTTGCCTACGTCGATCGTGCCGGACAACTTCGACTGTTGAGCGATCGCGGCGGTTGTAGAGAAAGCAAAGAGCGCGAGGGCTGCGACGACGCGAGCGATCATGAGTGTCTCCAGCGGATATCGTCGCAGCGGGACGCTATCTATCAACGATAGGGTCGTCAATCGACCATGCAGCCCTGATCAGGGCGGCGCGATCAGTGCGGGCGGAGCTGTCAAGTCAATCAAGTAGAGCCAAATTTCAGGCGCACGGCGCGTGTTTATCGCGTGGAAATTGCGCTGCACAGAAACGGCTTGACGAGTAGTCGCGTTTAACCCGACCGCGCCGCCTTACCGCATCGTGCGCGAGGATCTCGACGCCTTCCCGGGCGCGCCTCCGCTCGAGACAAAGTTGGCCGAGGCCTGGGTGACCAGTATTGTCGACATCAATAGCTGCGGTCCGGAGCTGGCGGAGAAGCTGGCGCTGCAGATTCCAACGGCGCTCTACCAGAAGCCTGACGACGATGCGATGCGAGCAGAGGTGATCTACGAGCGCGAGCGCCGCCATCTCAAGATCGTCGTCTCCGGCGATCCCGGCGGCACGGCTAACCTGCTGAGCTTCATCCGCATCTGGCAGGAGCAGTTCGGTTAGGCTTGGATCAGGGCCGGTTCGCGTTTTTCTTTCTCGTCATTAGGCAGGGCGCCCCTTGATTGGCGTCGTAGTTGTCGGCCGCCCAACCGACTATCGAAGGTAGCGGTGTCGCGCCTTTCGACCCTTCGATCGATCACACTCAGGACGCCGCGTCCGCGAGCGCGTCGAAGGCCGCATAGACGACCTCGTTCGGGAAGTCTTCGGACATCATATGCCGGCGCATTAAAAGCCCTTCGATAAGCGCATGCAGCACCCGAATAAACTTACGCGGGGCCATCCCAAACGCGTCATCGCCGAAGGCTGCGATGAGTGTCGCCTCCATCGCGGCGTAGATTTGTCTGTTTCTGGCGAGCGCATTCAATCGCATATCCTCGTGCGTGAGGACGTAGAGGTGCAGATACGCGGTCGACTGTCCAAGCTCCCGATTGTCTTGGGACATCTTGATGACAGTTGCGGCGATAGTGCGAAGGTAGGCCCTTAGCGTCTGGCCGGGTTTGATGGCGACGATGAGTTGGGTGGGGCGACCGTAAATCACGGCGATGATTAGCTCGTCCTTGTCGCGAAAGTGGTCGTAGATCGTTCGGCGGGTGACGCCAGCTCGCTCCGCCACGTCCTCCATGACCAAAGCCTCGTAGCCCTGCTTGCGAATGAGCTTGTCGGCTGCCTCGATGAGACGCGCCCGCGTCCGTTCGCGTCGCCCAAGCGACATTTTGTCATCGCTGTCGTCCGCCATAGCGGGCGTGTCTCCTGTTGAAATTGCACACGTGTGCAATTATAGACGGACTGCCGAGTTGCTCGATATCAGAAGGAGCCCGCAGTGGGCCAGCCTAACCGCCAAGGCTCGATTGCCGAACCGCCGAACGGCGAGGGCAGGCGCCTGCATGCGATCAACAGGCTGCGAGGCTGGGTTGAGAGCGGCCGGGTCAAAGCGAGAATCGCTAGAGTTTCGACAAGGAATTGCCGATGACCGCCAAGACCGCAACTTGCGTGAAGGGCCGCGTCAGCCAGGTCATCGGTCCCGTGGTCGACGTCGAGTTCGACGGCGTCCTGCCGAACATCCTTAACGCGCTGGAGACCTACAACCACGGATCCCGCCTCGTCTTGGAGGTCGCCCAGCATCTCGGCGAGCGTTCGGTACGCACGATCGCCATGGATTCGACCGAGGGTTTGACGCGCGGCCACGTGGTGACGGACACTGGTTCCCCTATTTCGGTGCCTGTCGGCGAGGGCACGCTGGGCCGCATCATGAACGTCATCGGCGAGCCGATCGATGAAGCCGGCCCGATCAAGTCGGACAAGAAACGCGGCATCCACCAGCTCGCGCCGTCCTTCGTCGACCAGAAGCCGGTGCCGGAAATCCTTCCCACCGGCATCAAGGTCGTCGACCTGCTGTGCCCCTATGCCAAGGGCGGCAAGATCGGCCTGTTCGGCGGCGCAGGCGTCGGCAAGACCGTGCTGATCCAGGAACTGATCAACAACATCGCGAAAGCCTATGGCGGCTATTCGGTGTTCGCCGGCGTCGGCGAGCGCACCCGCGAAGGCAACGACCTCTATCACGAGATGATCGAGTCAGAGGTCAACGAGAAGGGCGGCGGCGGCAAGTCGCGCTGCTCGCTGGTGTTCGGCCAGATGAACGAGCCGCCGGGCGCCCGCGCCCGCGTCGCGCTCACCGGCCTCACGGTGGCGGAACACTTCCGCGATCAGGGCAAGGACATCCTGTTCTTCGTCGACAACATCTTCCGCTTCACGCAGGCGGGCTCGGAAATGTCGGCGCTGCTCGGCCGCATCCCGTCGGCGGTCGGCTACCAGCCGACGTTGGCAACCGACATGGGCCAGCTGCAGGAGCGCATCACCTCGACCACCAAGGGGTCGATCACCTCGGTGCAAGCTATCTACGTGCCCGCCGACGACTTGACCGACCCGGCCCCCGCCGCCTCGTTCGCCCACCTGGACGCGCAGACCGTTCTCAACCGCGCGATCTCGGAAAAAGGCATCTACCCGGCGGTCGACCCGCTCGACTCATCCTCGCGCATCCTCGATCCGAACATCGTCGGCCAGGACCACTACGACACCGCGCGCGGCGTGCAGGAGCTTCTGCAGAAGTACAAAGGCCTGCAGGACATCATCGCCATTCTCGGCATGGACGAGCTTTCCGAAGAGGACAAACTCGTCGTCAGCCGCGCCCGCAAGGTCGAGCGTTTCCTGTCGCAGCCTCTCCATGTCGCCGAGCAGTATCTCAATCAGCCGGGCCAGTTCGTCGACGTGAAGGACACCGTGCAAGGGTTCAAGGAAATCCTCGAAGGCAAGCACGACGACATCCCGGAACAGGCCTTCCTGATGTGCGGCAAGATCGACGACGTCGTCGCCAAGGCGCAGAAAATGGCCGCCGAAGCGGTCGCCTGATCGCTCTCCGGCTTCTGGAGAGACTGTTCGGAAGCAGGGCGGTGTGGAAACTGCTGAAGGCCAGAGCGTCCATCTCGAGACGATCACGACGGACAAGCTGGCCTCCCACGCGCAGAAGCAGCGCGACACGAGAGCG
>DASYKO010000530.1:0-20095 GCA_035995285.1 Hyphomonadaceae bacterium
GCCGCGAACGGGATGTTCGAGGTGTTGGAGCTCATGCGCCGGCCGTTGAGCAGGGTCAGCGTCTTGTCTGCGCCGATGCCGCGCAGGTTGTAGTTGACCGAGCCGATAAGCGCGGGCCCGCCGAAATAATACGCCTCGCCCGATGTCGGCCCGGCGATCGTCAGGCTCTTGGCGAATTCCAGCGCGGTCGGCGCGCCGCGGTCCTCAAGCTCGGCCTGGGAGAACACCTCGACCGGGAGGGCGGCGTCTTCAGGCGTGCCTTTGATATAGGAGCCGGTGACGACGACCCGGTCGGCTGTATCGGCCTGCTCGGCCTGCGGGGCGACCTGATCGACCGGTGCGGGCTGGGCCGCGGGGGCTTGCGCCCAGGCGGGGAAAGCGCCCGCCAAACTGACGAGAATCGCAGCGCTGGACGCGCTGCGGAGTGCGTATTTCATGGCTTTAGCCTCCCCTATAGAGGGCCGTATCGACCCTCATTCTTATGAGAGTGAGTTTTGTTCAGCCGATTCCTGCCGTCAATAGATATTCACTATCGACTGAACGAATATTGACGAAGGTCCTCCGGTGGTTGCATCGTCACCACAGGCGCCGGCGTCAGATCGGGCCGAAATGGGAGGCATCGCGTGGAAGAAGTCGTCGGTCGAAGGACCGCGTCGGACAGTGTCGCTCGTCCCCTCCTCCGCTGCCGATCGGATCGCTGAGCCATGGCGCAGGACACGGCTTCATCAGCCACAACGGCGAATTCCATCGGGCAAGCACCCGGCCATATCCCGACGGCGCGAGCGTGGTTCGTGCTCGGCATGTTGTGGTTCGTCTACGTGCTCAACTTCCTGGACCGGCAGCTCCTCTCGATCCTTGCCAAGCCGATCCAGGATTCGCTCGGCGTCACGGACGGCCAGCTCGGCCTGATCAGCGGGCTCTATTTTGCGCTTTTCTACTGTCTCATCTCAATTCCCGTCGGCTGGCTCGCCGACCGGCCAACAGGGTGAGAGTGCTTTCGGTTGCATGCGCCGCCTGGAGCGTGGCGACGATAGGATGCGGGCTCGCGGCGAACTATCCGCAACTCGTTGCAGCACGCATGGCGGTCGGCGTCGGCGAGGCGGGCGGCGTGCCTCCGTCCTATGCGATCATCTCGGACTATTTCCCGCCGGGCCGGCGGGGAACCGCGCTCGGCCTGTTCAATCTCGGCCCGCCTGTGGGCCAGGCGCTGGGAGTAGCTTTCGGCGCAGCGATCGCGGCGGCCTTCAACTGGCGCTACGCATTCATTTTCCTTGGCGCCGTTGGCATCGTCACGGCGCTCGCGGTCGTATTCACGGTTCGCGAACCGGTGCGAGGCGGACTAGACATTGCGACCGAGCAACCCGCGAAGGGCAAGGCTGGCTTCCTGCCTACCTTCACGATGTTCTTCTCGCGCCCTTCCCTCGTGCTGGTGGCGCTCGGCAGCGGCGCGACGCAGTTCATCACCTATGGCCTCGGCAATTTCACCACGCTCTTCCTCATGCGCGAAAAGGGCATGACGCTTGGCGATGTCGCCATCTGGTATGCGCTGGTCGTCGGCATCGGTATGAGCGCAGGCATCTTCGTGTCAGGCCGCGTGATCGACCGGTTCACCCGGCGCTACAAGCAGGCCTACGCCATTGTGCCGGCGATATCCCTAGCCCTGGCGATCCCGTTCTATATCGGGTTCGTGTGGGCGCCGTCCTGGCCTCTGGCGCTGGTCCTGCTGCTTGGCCCGACCTTCCTCAACTATTTCTATCTCTCCTCCGCCGTGGCCCTCGTGCAGGAGGAAGTGCGGCCGGACCAGCGCGTCATGTCGGGCGCGTTGCTGCTGCTGGTAATGAACATGATCGGGCTGGGGCTTGGGCCGACCTATGTCGGCGCCGCCAGCGACTTCCTCAAGGCGGATTATCCCGGCAACTCATTGCAGCTTGCTCTCTACACGCTCGTGCCGTTCTATTTTGTCGCCATCGCATGCTTCCTCGTTCTCGCGCGCATCCTGCGCAAGGAAGGGGAAGCACGCAAAGGAGCCATGTCATGACCAAGCTCTCGCGCCTTGCTTCCGGACTCGGAGCAATCGCCTTCGCGATCCTCGCTGCGTCCTGCATCAGCGATCAGCCGGACGCGACCGGCGCCCCGACGGTCAAGGCGCCGGCGGGCGCCATCGAGGGCGTCGCGGATGGAAGCCTGCACGTGTTCAAGGGCATTCCGTATGCCGCGCCTCCGGTTGGCGACGCGCGGTGGAAGCCGCCCGCTCCGGCCAAGCCGTGGTCCGGCGTGCTGAAGACCTCCGACTTCGGACCCGCCTGCATCCAGCCGAAGGCGCAAGGCAGTGGCATCTATACGCAGGACCTTGGGGCCCTCAGCGAGGATTGCCTGACGCTCAACATCTGGACGTCCGCCAATGCCCGCAAGGCGCCGGTATTTGTCTGGATCCATGGCGGCTCGCTGCGTAGCGGCTCCAGCAAAGAGACGCTCTATGACGGAACCAGCCTCGCCTCACGTGGCGTCATCGTCGTGTCGATCAACTATAGGCTCGGCGTGCTGGGCTATCTCGCGCATCCGCAGCTGAGCTCGGAATCGCCGGAGGGCATTTCCGGCAATTACGGCACGCTGGACCAGATCGAGGCGCTGCGCTGGGTGCAGAAGAACATCGGTGCGTTTGGCGGCGATCCGAAAAACGTCACCATCGCGGGCGAGTCCGCCGGCGGGCTCAGCGTCATGTACCTGATGGCCGCTCCGCCGGCGCGCGAGCTGTTCGCCAAGGCCATCGCCCAGAGCGCGTACATGATTTCGACGCCTGAGCTGAAAGCGGCGAAGTTTGGCGCACCGTCAGCCGAGGCCTCGGGCGTCGCGCTCGCCGGAAGGCTCGGCGCCTCTGGCATTGCGGCGCTGCGCGCGATGGATGCACAGAAGCTGTCGGATACCGCCGGCGCTGCGGGATTCGCTCCGTTCGGCGCGGTCGATGGCAAGATCCTGCCGCGGCAGCTGGTCGATGTGTTCGACCGGGGCGAACAAGCGCGCGTGCCGCTTCTTGCAGGCTTCAACAATGGCGAGATCCGCTCGTTGACCGTGCTCGCCCCGCGCCCGCCTGCGTCATCGGCCGAGTACGAGGCCGCCATCCGCGCCCGATATGGCGATCGCGCAGCAGAGTTCCTGCGGCTCTATCCCAGCTCCAACATGCAGGAGAGCGTGTTCGCGACATCTCGCGACGCCATGTATGGCTGGACGGCGGAGCGCCTCGCACGCAAGCAGACCGCCGCTGGCGCGCCGGCCTTCCTTTATCTGTTCGACCATGGCTATCCCGCAGCGGACTCGGCAGGGCTACACGCCTTCCATGCCAGCGAGCTGCCCTACGCGTTCGGCATGCTCGATCGCACGCCGCCGAACTGGCCGAAGATTCCAGCGACCGCCGATGAGGCGAAGCTGTCGGACGCGATGGTCGACTACTGGAGCAGCTTCGCTAAGACCGGGCGGCCCACTGCCTCGGGTCAACCCGGTTGGCCATCCTTTGGATCGGCGAGCGCGTACATGTATTTCGGCGAAACTCCGGAGGCCAAGACAAAGCTCTATCCCGGCATGTATGCGCTGCATGAGGAGACGGTGTGCCGCCGCCGCGCAAGGGGCGATCAGGCCTGGAACTGGAATGTCGGTCTCGCCTCACCGCAGCCCTCCGGCGAGGACAAGCCCTGCCCCTGAGCGCGCTACTTCTTGAGGGCCAGGAATCCTGCCGCCATGAACTTGGCCATGCGTTTCTTTACGGCCGGAAAATCGTCGGAATGGCAGATGCCGCCGGAGAGGCGGTCGATGCGGCCCGTGCGTGCGAGCGTGTTCATCAGTGCGCCGGTCACGAAGTGATAGCCCCAGAAGATGTCCTCTTCGGAATGCTTGGGCAGCGCACGCTTCAGTATGCTCACCAGCTTCAGCACGACCGGATCGAAATGGAGGTCCAGGAGTTCTGCGCCTTCCGGCGTGTTGCTGACGCGCGCACATAGCGAGGCGTAGTTCATCCAGAGCTCGCCGCCCTCGAAATAGAGATCAAGGTCGGTATCCAGAAAGGCATGCAGGGCGCCCTCGACGGTCGGATTGTCGCCGGCGTCCTTTTCATACTGCTCAAGAGCTTCCATGCGGCGGCCGCTGGTCACGCCCGCCCTGCGCCCGAAGACCGCTTCGAACAGCTGCCGCTTGTCCTCAAAGTAGTAGTGAAGAAGCGTCGTGTGGATTCCTACGCGCTGGCCGACATCGCGGAGCGTGACGCCATGCAGGCCGTGCTTGGAGAAAAGATACTCGGCCGCGTCGAGGATCTGCTCCATCGTTTCGGCGCGCTGCTCCGCCTTCGTACGGCGAGGCGGTTTCTTGGCTGCGGTCTCAGACATGATAAGCCAGCTTCCTTGCGCCTTGGGAGACTTTGAAGTCGCGACCTCGAACCAGGCCTTTCACAGGCTCTTGTCAAAGTGTTCTGCCTGCGGTCGTACTAATCCAGTGTCCGCAAGGCATCAACGCACAGTACGTGTTGAGCGTCCTTTCCAGACTGATTCAGGACAGCATAGACCCATAAAGTCCCTCGGGTGCTGTCTTATGCCGCGCTACGTCGCGCCTTTCTCCCGGAAATTGAACGGATCCGCGCAGCCAGCCCAGCCCCCAAAGCGACATCTGAATTCGCCGAAATCTGCTGGTTCCGGCCCGGGCGACCGACACCGCGTCTCGCATCAGCGGCAATCCAATCCCCGATCCTCGCTCCAGCCGCCACGACGGCGTCTGGCCTCCCGCTTCTTGATCCGGCCAGCGATGCCGTGCAGTCACTTGGCTCTATGTGCTGGCAACATTCCGCGCACCATGATCAGCGAGGATCATCGCAGCGCATGCGGTGACGTTGCAGCCGGTCGGGATATGCAGAAACTCGTTCGGGCCGTGGGCGTTCGAGTGCGGCCCGAGCACCCCGGTGATCAGGAACTGCGCCTTGGGGAAGCGTTTGCCGAGCATGCCGATGAAGGGGATCGAGCCGCCCTCCCCCATCAGCGCGGCCGGCTTTCCGAATGTCGCCTTCGATGCGCTCTGGATCGACTTCTCCAGCCACGGCGCGAGCGGTGGCGCATTCCAGCCGGCGCCCGCCTGTTCCGGTTCGAACTTCACCTTCGCGCCCTGGATGGGCTTGGCCGTCAGCACCTTCTTCACCGCCTTCGTCGCCTCCTCGGCATCCACCGTCGGCGGCAGGCGCAGGCTCAGCTTCAGCGACGTCTTCGGGCGCAGCACATTGCCGGCGCTGTCCGGCTCGGGCAGTCCCGCCGCGCCGACGACCGTGAGCTGAGGCCGCCAGGTGCGGTTGAGCACAAGCTCGGCCCCCTCCACACCCGGCGGATGCGTCTTCCCGGCGAAGGGAAACTTGCGCCACACCTGTTCGCCAAGCGACTCGGCTGCGACCTTCGCCTGCGCAACACGCTCCTTCGGAATCTCCGCCTGCACGTCGGCGAGGATCACCTCGCCGGTTTCCGCCGACTCGATCCGCGAGAGCAGAGCGCGCGCAATGCGGAAACTGTCCGGCACGATGCCCGAGGCGTCGCCTGAGTGAACGCCCTCATCCAGCACCGCGACGGTCAGCAATCCGCCGACCAGGCCGCGCAGCGACGTCGTCAGCCACATCTGGTCATAGTTCCCGCAGCCTGAGTCGAGACAGATCACCAGCGACGGCGACCCGATCCGGTCTTCGAGATGGTCGATGTAGAAAGGCAGGTCATAGCTGCCGCTTTCCTCGCAGGCTTCGATCAGGACGACGCATCGCGCGCGCGGAACGTCCTGCTTCTGCAGAGCGAGCAAGGCCGTCACCGACGCATAGATCGCATACCCATCGTCGGCGCCGCCCCGGCCGTAGAGCTTGTCCTCGCGCATCACCGGCGTCCATGGCCCTAGCCCTTCAGACCAGCCCGTCATCTCCGGTTGCTTGTCCATGTGGCCATAGAGCAGGACGGTGTCCTTGTTGCCCTTCGGCAGCGTCCCGGGAACCTCGATCAGGATCACTGGCGTGCGCCCTTTTAGACGAACCACTTCGAGCTTGGCGCCGGGAAGCGCGCGGATCTTTTCCTTCGCCCAGCGGACCATGTGCTCGACCGCACGGTCGATATGGCCGTTGGCCTGCCACTTCGGATCGAAGTGGGGCGATTTCGCCGGGATGCGGATATATTCGGTGATTTCCGGAACAATCTCCTTGTTCCAGACACCCTCAATAAATTTCTTCAGAGCAGCCCGGTTCATGGACAAGTCCCGCAACAACCTGATTCAGAAATAGCAGCTCCCTCAGGATTGTCAGGCTCGAAAACGGACGGGTTCGCGTGGCCGCCCGGCGGGTGTAGAGAAGCCCGATCTGTGGAGAGGTCCTCATGCGGTACGTCAATCTGGGTTCGAGCGGTCTGAAGGTGTCGCGCATCTGCCTGGGTTGCATGGCCTATGGCGACGGGACCAAGGGCAACCATCCCTGGGCGATGGGCGAGCGCGAGGCCCAGCCCTTCTTCAGGCAGGCGCTCGACGCCGGGATCAATTTCTTCGACACGGCGAACGTCTATTCGGAAGGCGTCAGCGAAGAGATCACCGGCCGCGCCCTGAAACAGATGGCGCGGCGCGATGAGATCGTCGTGGCGACAAAGGTTCACGGCGTCATGCGGCCCAAGGATCCAAACGGGCGCGGCCTGTCCCGCAAGGCCATTTTGACCGAGATCGACGCCAGCCTCTCGCGGCTCGGCATGGACTATGTCGACCTCTATCAGATCCACCGCTGGGACAACGAGACGCCGATCGAGGAGACGCTGGAAGCGCTGCATGATGTCGTGAAGGCGGGCAAGGCGCGCTATCTCGGCGCATCCTCGATGTGGGCCTGGCAATTCATGAAGGCGCTCGCCCTGCAGAACGCGCACGGCTGGACGCGGTTCATCTCGATGCAGAACCACCTGAACCTGCTCTACCGCGAAGAGGAGCGCGAGATGCTGCCGCTCTGCCGCGACCAGGCGATCGGCGTCATCCCATGGTCGCCTCTGGCGCGTGGCCGTCTGGCGCGCGCGCCCGACGAGTCGACCAACCGCAGCGAAACGGACAAATTCGGGAAGTCGCTCTACCGCAAATCCGTAGATGTAGACCGCATGGTCCAGGATCGCCTCGGCGAAGTCGCGGCCGAAAGGGGATTGCCCCGCGCGCAAGTGGCGCTGGCCTGGGTGCTAGCCAAGCCGGAAGTGACTGCGCCTATCGTTGGCGCCACGAAAGTGGACCACATCAAGGATGCTGTCGCCGCCGTGGAAATCGCTCTGTCTGCAGCAGAGATTTCCCGCCTAGAGGAACCCTACCAGCCGCATGCAGTCGCAGGATTTGCCTGATCTGGGGTCGGGCGGACACGAAGCCAGGTGTCGCCCATCGGGATTGGCTATTCAGCCGGCGCATGCACGCTGAGGGTTCCAGCTTCGCTGTGCGGCTGACCCTTTTTCTTGTTCGGCGCCAGCAGCAGATACAGCGGCGGCGTGACGATACGGGCAAGCAGGGTGGAGCTGATCAGGCCGCCGATGATTACCATCGCCAGCGGCGAATAGAGCGGCGAGCGCTCCATCACCAGCGGGATCAGGCCGCCGATCGCGGTGAGCGACGTCAGCAGCACAGGCAGGAAGCGTACCTCGCCTGCCTTTTCGATGGCTTCGCGCAACGGAGTGCCTCGCGCCCTTTCCTGGTTGGCGAATTCGACCAGCAGGATCGAGTTCTTGATCTCGATTCCGACCAGGGCGATGAAGCCGATAATCGACGTGTAGGACAGCGATTCATGGCCGAGATAGAGCGCGATGAGACCGCCCATCACGCCGAACGGGATCACGAAGGCGACGACGCCGGCAGCGGCAAACGATCCGAATTCCAGCAGCAGCACGGCCATGATGCCGAACGAAGCGATGATGATGGCCGGCCCGAAGCCGCCAAAGCTGCGTGACTGCGCCTCGGCCTCGCCGCCATAGCTGATGGAATACCCCGGCGGCAGCTTCAGGGGCTCGAGCTTGGCCGCCACCGCCGCCGTCACGACCCCGGCCAGCTTGCCGGGTTGCGTGAAGGCAGTGACCGTCACTGTCCGCTCGCTGTTATAGCGGCTGATGCGCGACGGGCCGGCCGACAATTCCGGCTTTGCAAACTCCGAGATTGGCGCCGCGGCGCCCGTTCCCGTCCAGACGAACAGCCGCTCGACATCGGCAAGGCTCATACGCTCGGCGCGAGGCGCGCGCACAACCACCGGATAGGCGTCTCCAACCGGATCGCGGAAGGCCGCCACTCGCGCCCCGCCAATGGCGATGCGCAGCGTCTGGTCGATGGACCCGGCAGGAATGCCGCGAAGGGCGGTGGCCTCCGTGTCGATATTGAGGTCGAGGTCGATCAATCGCTCGGCCAGCGGATTGCGCACACTGCGCGTGCCATCGGCCTCCGTCACCAGACGCTCCACCTGCCCTGCAAGATCGGTCAGCACGTTGATGTCCGCACCGCGGATGCGCACGGCGATCGGCGCCTCGATCGGCGGCCCGTTGAGAAAGCGCTTCACATTGAAGCGCGCGCCGGGGAAGGATTCGAGCTCATGCCGAATCGCCTCAAGCTCGGCATGGCCGGTCTCCGCATCCCAGTGTTCGAAGCGCGCATAGATGTCGCCCACGTTCGACTGCTGCTCGGAAGGCTGCTCGTTGTAGTAGACGCGCGGATTGCCGCGGCCGGCATTGGAGAAGCGCCAGGAAATGTTTTCCTTCTTCGCCAGCACGGCGTCGGCAAACTTCACGGCGCGGTCGGTCTCCTCGACCGAAATCCCCTGCGGCAGCTCCACGCGAACAAGGAAATAGGGACTGTCGTTTTCGGGGAACAGGCTGAAGCCGAGCTTGGGCACGAGCGTCAGGGTCGCGGCGAACAGCGCCAGCCCGATCGCAATCGTCAGTCGCGGCATCGACAGGGCGACGTGCAGGATCGGGCGATAGATGGCGTGAATGCCGCCCATCACGACGCTGAGAAAGATATTGCCGTGGTTCTTCCGCGGCAGGAGGCGGCTCGCGAGGAACGGGATCACGCTGAGCGCCACGAACAGCGATGCGGCGATGGTGCACACCACCGCCATGGGTAGCGAGCGCGTGAAGTCGCCCGCCGATTCCGGCAGGTTGAGAAGAGGAACAAAGGCCAGCAGCAGCGCGGCGGTACAGCCAAGAACCGCAACGTTGATCTCCTTGACGCCCGACAGCGCAGCCTCGCGCGGCGTCATCCCTTCGCGCAGATGGCGCGAGATGTTCTCGGTCACCACGATGGAATCGTCCACCAGCAGCCCGAGCGCGAGGACGAACCCGGCAATGGACAGCTGGTTCAGCGAATAGCCCATCAGGTTGAGGATCGTCACGCCAATGGCGAAGGAGAACGGGATCGACACCATCACGATCATCGACGCCCTGAAGCCCAACGGCAGCAGCGTCAGCAGCACCAGCGCGATGGCGATGGCAAAATCCCGGCCTAGCGAATTCAGCCGATGGGCCACCGTCTCCGACTGGTCGAACCCGCGCTGCAGCTTGATCTCCGGCGGCAGGCGCGGCTCGAATGCGTCTACCTGCTTCTTCACGCCGTCCATGACGTCGAAGATCGTCTCACCCAGCTTGGCGCGCGCCGTGACAAACAACGCCCGCCCGCCATTGTAGCGGGTGATGTGGGCCATTTCGTCGTTCGCCCAGCCGACTTCGGCGACATCGCCGACCTTCGCGGTTGCAGCCCCCGCATTGCGCAGCACCACGTTGCGGATCTCGTCCAGGCTGTCGAACGCGCCGGTGGCTTCGACATTGAAACGCCGCCCCGTGCTCTCGACGGCGCCGATGGGCACGTCAGCGCCTTCCCGCTCCAGCGCTTCTGTGAGCGCGCCGAGAGGAAGCTGGTAGGCCGACAGCTTGTCGAAATCCGGCGTCACGCGCACTTCGGAGGCTGGCACGCCCCAGATGTCCGCGGCCTGTACGCCCGGCGCGCGCTCAAGCGCATCGCGCATCTCGCGGGCATAGCCCTCCATCTGGCGGATCGGTGCGGTTTCGCTGACCAGGGCCATCTGCACGATGTTGGTCTGAGCAGGGTTGGCGCGGTCGGCGCGCACCAGCGTCACGCCTGCCGGCAGGCTGGGCCGCACGACATTGAGCTCGCGCACGACCTCGTCATACTTCTTCTCGGGATCGATGCCGTAGGTGAAGTTCACGCCGATGGAGGCAAGGCCTGCGCTGGAAGTCGAATTAATGTTATCGACATCTTCCAGGCCGTTGAGGGCGGTTTCGATTGGGATGGCAACCAACCGCTCCATCTGCTCCGCATCCGCACCCGGCAGCACGACGAACACGCCGACGCCGGGGAACTGCACGATCGGATCTTCGGATTTCGGAATGGACTGGACGTTGGCGACGCCCAGCGCGAACAGCATCACGAACAGGATCAGCGTGAATTGCCAGCGTTCGATGAAGAAGCGAGTGATCGCTTGCACGACTGATCAGCCCTTCTTCACGGCCACGCGGTCTCCGTCCCGCACCATGGAGGCCCCGCGGGTGATCACCTGGTCGCCCTCCTTCAGGCCTTCGACGACAGCCACGCCCTGCTCCATGACGCCCTCGGTCCGGATCGCACGCCGCCGCGCCACGCCGGCCCCGTCGACGACATAGACCATCGCCTGGTCGGCTCTCGCATCGATCAGCGAAATGGCCGGAATGAAGAGCACGGCCTGCGCCGTCGTGTCCGCCGATCCTGACGTAGTCGAAATCAGAACTTCCGCGACCTCACCACTGCGCAAGTCGGCCCCATCATCGAAGCGCGCTTCGATCTCGAAAGCGCCCATCCCGGCGGCCATTTTCGGCGATATCTGCGTTACCTTGCCGGTGCGATGCTCGCGCCCGCGCACCTCAATCTCGACAGCGTCCCCGATCTTCACGCGCCCCAGATCGGTTGAGGACAGAGACGCGCGCACCACGACGCCCGCCTTCGCCTCGCCGAGCTGCAGCACGGATTGCCCAGCCGCCACCACCTGCCCTCGCACCGCATCCCGCCGCAGGATGACACCGGACGCAGGCGCCGTGAGCGAAATCGTTTCGCGAGCACGCTCCAGCGCCAGGGTCGCAGCATCGAGATCGGACTGGGAAGCCGCGCCGCTGGCGAACAGGCGCGATACGCGATCGAATGTCTGTTGCGCTGTCTTGCGCGCGAGGTCCGCCTCGGCCGCATCGGCGCCGGCGGCTGTCCGGCGCAGCGTCGCCAGGACCTGGCCGGTATAGACCTGCGCGCCCTGATCAACGCTCAGCGTCTCGATCTGCCCCGCGCTGTTGAAGGCGAGCGTCGTCTCGTTCTTGAAAGCCACCATGCCGCTGGCGCGCACGGCGTTTGCCTGCAGGCCTTGCGCGACCTCATGGACTTCAACCTCGACATTCCGCTTTGCTTCCGGCACGGCCGCCGCGGCAGACGCCTCCCCCGATTTCGCCGAGCAGCCCGCACCGGCCATCCCCGCAAACGCCAGCGCCACCGCAAGCATCGCGAACTGTGACCGCTGGTTTCTCATGGACACCGGACCCCGCTTCACTTGACACTGTCAAGCAACGAGACCACGCCGTCAAGCGCTAAAATTTACACGTATTCGAGATGAGGTCGACAACCAACGTCCCATCGACTCACGACGAAAAGAATCCCCGGCCAATCCAGCGATCACTGCTGACCGGCGCCGACAGAACCGCCAGCGCCCTTTCCAGCCTCCGCCGAGAGTGCCTAATTCTTCTCGTCCTCCTCCTTGGCTTCCCGCGCTTTGTCTTCGGCCGTCTCGACTATGTTCTCGAGAATCTTGCCGTCGGCCGCGTCGACGCCGACTTCATGGATGACGCCGCTGACGAAGATGTCGAATGAGTAGCGCAATCCGCTGCCGCCGGCCTCCTTCTCCAGTTCCCACTTCTTGACGGTTCCCGGCTGGGCCTTGAGTGCGATCGTACGCGCAGCGCCGGAGGTGATTTTCGCTTCGGTCGCCAGCTTTGGATCGCCGTGAGACTGGAACATTTCGCAGCCACCCGATGCGGCCGCGAGGCCTGCGACGGCAAGCCCAATCATGATGGTTCGCATGGACGTCATGAGCGCCTCCTTATCTGATGGACGGAGGCTGGGCCGGTTCGAGTTTCGGAAGGATGGGCCAGGTTTTGGCGATACACAATCAAGCAGGCCGGTCGATGACGGCCTTGAGTCCTGGCTTGGCGTCTTCAAGGGATAGCCGCGCCCCATGCAGGCGCGCGACTGAACTCACGATACTGAGGCCCAGGCCGGCGCCGGGGGTGGTGCGGCTGCTGTCGAGTCTGACGAATGGTTCGAGGACGCGTGCGCGGCCGGCCTCGGGAATGCCGGGACCATTGTCCTGGATAGCGATCCCAATTGAACCGGGTCCTTTTCTGAGCGCGACACGGATTGTCGAGCCGGCGGGCGTATGCCGCATGGCGTTTTCGAGCAGGTTGGAGAGAGCCTGTGCGATCAGATCGCCGTCGCCGGTGATCTCAGTCTTCTCCAGCGGGTCCACGATGAAGCGCCGGCCGGCGGCTTCGATGTCGGGGCGGTAGGCGTCGGCGACACGCTCGATGATGGAGGCGAGATCGACCGGTCCGAAACGCGCGCGGGCGCCGCCGGCGTCGATCTCGGCGAGGCGCAGGATGGCCTGGAAGACCCGCAGGATGTCGTCGATGCGGGCTTGCGCTGCGCGGATGCCTTCGCGTGTCGTTGCGGCGTCCGCGGCGTGCGCGGCGGTTTTCACGATTCCGGCCGCGGTTCGGGCCGCGCGCGGCCCGGCCTGTTCGAGACTGCCAATGGCGGCACGCTCGTCCTCAACGATGTCGATGCCGCCTCACCCGCGCTTCAGACGGCGATCGCGCGCACAATGGAGGAGCGTTCCTACCTCCCCGTCGGCGCGGCCGAGCCGCGGCCGGTCTCATGCCGCATGATTGGCATCGCGCGCCGCGACCTTGCGGGGCTGGTCGAAGCGGAGAGGTTCCGCGCTGATCTCTTTTACAGCCTAAGCATGGTGCGCATCCGCATTCCGCCGCTGCGGGAGCGGCGCGCCGACGTGCCGCTGCTGTTCGCAAGTTTCCAGGCGGACGCGGCCAAGCGATTCAATCGACCGGTCCCCACCCTCACCGGTCACGTCAGCCGGCGTCTCATCGATTATGACTGGCCGGGCAATCTGCGCGAGCTGCAGCACCTCGCCGACCGCGTTGTGCTGGGTTTCGACCGCCTCGACATCGTCGGACCGGACCGCGTTGAAACCAGCTTGCCCGAGCTGGTCAGTGATTTCGAGGCGAGCGTGATCCGAGATGCTCTCCGGGCGACAGCCGGCGACACCCGGGCCGCGATCGAAAAGCTCAAAATCCCCGCAAGACCTTCTACGACAAGATCAGACGTTACGACATCGACCTGCAGTCATTCCGCGAGACGCGCGACGACAAGTAACTCGTGGATGGCTTCGGAGGCGTCATAAGCGACCTGGCCAAAAAGAGGCTGGCGCCTACGTTCGTTCAGCGAGCTGGTGCCCAGAAGAGATTTGAGGACCCCACCCTGAAAACCACAGCAAAATAAGCGTTTTCGCGCGCTCCGTCCATCGTGTTTTGTACTGATGCTTTGTACTGATCGAAGGCTCGGCCCGCAATCCCAATGATACAGAGAAGGTTCGAGTCCGCCTTTCGGACTCAAACCAACGCACGCAGCCGATGATCGTTCGCCGGGTACTCTCAAAGCGGACTCGATCCGGGCCTGGGGGCCGCTGCCGTATGATATCGGGATGGTCCGCGAGCACGACCCGCAAGACCGGGCCTATCAGCACAGATGGTTAGAAACCACCCGTATAACTGTCACGCCGATATCTCAGCATCTGGCCCGAACCGGCTCCGGAATGCGAGCCGTCCCGCCACGCCATCGCGCCATTGACGACCACAAGCGAAACGCCTTCCGACAGCCGCTTGGGTTCATCATAGGTGGCGGCGTCGATGACGGCGTCGGGATCAAACAGGACGACATCTGCGTGATAGCCGGCCTCGATGCGGCCACGGTCCTTGAGCCCGAACGTTTCCGCCGAGATCGAGGTAATCCGTGCAATGGCGTCTTCGAGCGTTAGCACGCCCCGCTTGCGGACATACTCTCCCAGGAGGCGCGGAAACGTTCCGAACAGGCGTGGGTGCGGTTTGCCGTTGAGCACCGGAATGCCATCGGACCCGACCATCATGCCGGGATAGCGCAGATTGGTTTCGATGTCGGCTTCATCGATAATGAAGTGGATGCAGATGGTGCGGTCGCCATTGGGCGCCGTCAGGATGAGCCGCACAGTGTCTGCAATGTCCTCGTTCCTGTCGGCGGCGATGTCCTTCAGCATGCGACCCTCGAACTCGCGGAAGGCCGGGCAGCTGGCGATGCGGATGATCTCGGCATAATCCCGATCGATCCGGTCGAGCCGGAAATACTCGATCATGCGCCCGCTGCCGGCTGTATAGGGATAGACGTCCAGCGTGACTTTCTGGCCTGCCGCCCTTGCCCGGTCGACCATGTCGAGCGACTGGCGCACCTTGCCCCAGTTCTTTTTGCCCGCCGACTTGTGGTGCGAGATGTGCGCATGGACGCCGGCGCCGCGAGCGATGGCCAGCGTTTCCTCCACCGCTTCAAGCAACCGGTCGCCTTCATTGCGCATGTGCGTGGTGTAGAGCCCGCCATGGGGCGCCACTTCGCGAGCGAGTTCGGTGACCTCCTCCGTGTCGCTCCAGCGGCCCGGCCGATAGATCAGCCCGGTCGAGAAGCCGCAGGCGCCCTGCTCCATCGCCTGCGCGACCAGGGAGCGCATGGCTGCAAGCTCCGCCGGCGTCGGCGCGCGCTCCTCCATGCCCATCACCTGCGAGCGAACGGTGTTGTGGCCGACCAGCATGATCGCATTGATTGTAGGACGCTTCGCCAGGACGGCATCGAAATATCCTTCGAGGTCGGAGAACTCTCCCGCTGCGCCGCCGACGATGCCGCCGCTTGCAAGGCCCGGATCTTCGCCGGGCTTCGCGGGTATCGCGCTGAAGCCGCAATTGCCGCACACGCACGTGGTGACGCCCTGGGACAGCTTGAAGTGCATGTCGGGATAGCGGAGGAACGCCCCATCATCATGGCTGTGCACGTCGATGAAACCGGGCGAGAGGCACAGACCTTTTGCGTCGATCTCCTCGCGTGCGGATGCCGTCGCCGATCCCACGCTCCTTATCCGACCATCCTCGATCTCGACATCGCCCTCGAACGCGGGAACGCCCGTTCCGTCCAGTATCCGGGCGTTGCGGATGACGATGTCGACAGGCATGGGAACCTCACAGACCGTAGAGCGCCGGGCGGGTGCGCAACCATTCGCCGACCTTCTCGCCGATCATGATGCTCGTGAGGTTGGTGTTGGCACGCGGGACGAGGGGCATGATCGAAGCATCGGCGACGGCTAGCCCGTCCATTGCCAGGCATCGACCGTACTGGTCGACCACTGCCATCGGATCGGAAGCTGCGCCCATCTTCGCCGTGCCGCAGGGGTGATAGCCGCTGCCGGCGAAGCGGTGGATAAGTCCGGCGATCTCTTCACCCGTCGGATTGCCACCGCGCGGAAAGTCGATGGTCTCGACGAGGTCTCCAACCGCCTTGGTGCGAGTAAACGCGAGAACATCGCGGTAGCAGGAGACCAGACGGACAAGATCGCGTTCGTCTTCGCAGAAGCGTTGATTGATCACAGGCGGCGCATGCGGATCTGCCGATGACAGGGTCACCTCCCCGCGGCCATGCTGATATTCGAGAACGCCCGCGATCGCGAACTGTGGCCGGTCTTGTCTGCCGCTGAAGGCGATCATCTCGATCTGGAGATCATTGCGCTTGTCCGAGCCCTCGGCAGTGTAGCGAAGTATGGTCTGGATGATCGGACGGTCGTGGTCGACGATCGAAGGGTCCTTCGGCTGCATCGTGACCGACAGAGCTGGATGGTCGCTGAGGTTCTGGCCGACGCCCCGGACGTCGTGCAGGACCTCGATCCCGATCTGCTCCAGCTGAGCGCGCGGCCCGAGGCCCGACCGCATCAGAAGTGCAGGCGTCATCAGTGCTCCGGCAGAAAAGATGACGAGGCGCGCCGGGATGAGTTTCCGGCTTCCATCGCGATCGATCACCTCGACGCCCGTGCAGCGGCCATTCTCGCAGACTGCGCGCACGACCAGCGTATCGGCGCAGATCGTGAGATTGGGACGAACGCGCGCGGGCGCGAGATAGCCGATGGCGCATGAGATACGCAGCCGGCCGAGCTTGTTCATCGGCATGGGGCTGGCGCCCCATCCATCCGGTTCGTTGGCGTCGGGGCAGTCCGGATAGCCAAGTTCCTGCGCTGCTTCCAGGAACGCCTGCTGCTGGAGCGTCAGCTCCTCGCGCGGGTAACGGCGGATGGTGATCGGACCGGCATCGCCGTGATAATCGCGATCGCCGAAGTCGAGATCACGCTCGAGCCGGCGATAGGCGGGCAGAACGCCTTGCCAGTTCCATTCATCAAGTCCGAGCGCGGCCCATTCCTCGAAATCCTCGGGGATTCCTCGCAGGGCGATGGCGGTATTCACCGCGCTTGACCCGCCAACGACGCGGCCGCGCGGAAAACGGACCTTTCGGTCGCGAACTGGGTTGTGCTCGAAGCGCCAGTCGTGCGCCACATACGAGTTGGTGTGACCGTTGACGAGATCGAAGGGCAGGCTCGACAGGTCGCTGTAGTCAGGGCCGGCTTCCAGCAGCAGGACCGTGCGATTGGGATCTTCGGAAGCGCGCGCAGCAATTGCGCATCCGCTGCTGCCTGCCCCGACGACAATCACATCGTACATATCCATCGGTACCACGCCGCACTCGTCGCACAAATATATTGAGGGCATGCCATGCTGACCGCCATCGACGCTGCGGCGTGGCCCTGCCCCAACCAGATGATCCGCCTGCGCCTCATCTATATTGAGCCTCCCGCCCGCCGCCTCCACCACCCCCAACTCCTGTCGATCGCTCTCCCCGCAAAAGCCCGGTTGCCAGAGCGTTGCGTGCGAAATGGCCCGGGATGGCGCTAGGACACTACATCGGCGGCAGGCCAATCCCGAATCGTCGCGACAATGTCCATGACAACCCTTGCCCTCTTGTCACGCCTTCGACCTCGCGCCCTGCAAATCGTTCGAGCGCGGGGCGCCAAGGCACCAGGTTCGCCTGTCGCTCGCCCAGGATCAACGCCATGCGCCCCAGAGCAAGGTCGATCCTGCGCGCATAGACGCCCGACACCCGCCGCGCCTCGTACGCAAGAACAGGAACGCCGAGTTCCTTGGCTAGCTGCTTGGCTTGGTGCTCAATCTCGGCAGCGGCCAGCTGCTGCATCGCGAGCGCGGAAGGCGCCCTCTCCTGTTCTCTCATCCAGCCCTGTTCGATCAGATAGAGGCGCCTTTGCTGTAGAGCCTGTTCAAAGGCATGCGCAATCCGACCATCCCCTGCAGGCGCATCCGCCAGCCCGGCCAATGCCTTGTCGAGATGCGTCAGCCCTGGTGCATCTATCTGCTCGGCCAGGGACCAGTAACTGATGATGCGCACGGAGAACGGCGCCCGCGCTACCAGGCGCTCCTCGAATGTCATCGCCGTGGTCAGATGGTCAGCGCCGACGAGGAAGTCGCCGCGACCGGTCCGCTGCACCAGCCCCGCCCGCCGCATGGCTTCGAGCCGACGCATATTAGCGTCGATGACGCGCCGGTCTGCGGCCGGTTCCAGTTCGGTATGGGCGGCGGCGGAGTAGACGCCTCCGGTCTGGATGGCGATCCGCGCCACGGCATCGTCGGAAGGTCGCAGCTCCGGGATGTTGGGCTCTACCGAAACCATCGCACCCGGCTGCGCCCCGGCAAGCACGGCCAGATCCTGAGCCCGCTCGAAGCGCGCATAGCGAAGCTCTCCCCTGCCCGTCTCAATGACGGCAAGTAGCCGGTCGTCCAGTTCGTCGACCGGACCCACATGAACGAGTTCGCCCGTGGCGGGAGAAGACTGATCGGCTTCGAGGAGTCGGAGATGCGCACGATCGGGGCGGACCGACGCGACGACACGCTCGATTTCGTCCCGCAGAGCCAGACTGCGGAGTTGTGACGCGAGGTCCGAATCCAGGCGCCATCCATCCGCATGCCGCTCCGCGAGCCCCCATCTCTCGAGCCGATCGAGCCGCGCCACCAGGTCTGGCCGACCAGGCACGAACGCTCCCGCCCGCCCTGCCGATAGCAGCTCACGGTCGAGGGACGTGACGGCCCTGCGGCCAATATCGTTGAATTGCTCTTTGATCAGGTCGGCTTCCAGCCTCGGGCCCAGGACGCGCGTCACGATCTCTTGCGCCTGCTCTCGGACACCCGAGGCGATCAGCTTGGAGGGGATGAACAGGTCCTGCCCGTCGGGCCGTCTGCCCCGGATCAGAACGTGGGTGTGAGGATTGTCGGTGTCATGGTGATCGACAGCTAGCCATTCGAACCTCGTTCCAAGCCTGGCCTCGAAGCCGTCTATGAGTTCGCGGATAAACGGTTTCAGATCCCCGAGCGCCGCTCCATCCTCGGCGCTGACAATCATCCGAAAGTGCCGCGCATCGTCCACCCAAGACGACGTAACCGCTCGAGCATCGAGCCGGTCGCCTGATCGATCGTAGAACGCCAAGCTCGCCCGATCGGAGATTCCACCGCGCTCGAGATATTTGACCGAACGGGTCGGATCATCGGGCTGGTCATCAACCGAAACGCCAGACGCCTTTGCATCGACCTTTCCCTCTCGGGAAAGGTAGCTGACATGCGCACGCAGGGGTGCCACCCCGCCCCCGACGTTCGCGGCGTATCGGACTTTCACCACCACTCGCCGCATCGCGGTGGCGACCGGGCGCGCGCGGGCTTTCGACCCCTTCGCGAAGTGCGCGCGCACCGCGGGCTGCTTCGACTTAGATCCGGATGCGCGCCGTAGGTGTATCGCCTGTCGGACCGCCGAGCGCACGCCTTTCAGTTTCGGCGCGTGGTCTGCTGGTGGTTTGCCAAGCCTCGGTTCGAACTCGTTCTCGCGGATCGCCATGACGCCGATTTTCGCAATCGACGCCGACCCGTCCATAGCTTGCACCCGCTCAACGAAATGGACGCCATGCACCGCAAGCGACGCGCGTAACCACGGTGCAAAGACCTATGTGCAGACAGGGCCCTAAAGCCCGCAGCACGGCACGTGCTTTATCTTGCACTCCACCGCTGTTCATGGTAACCGTCCGGTCCTCGCACCTCGACCGGGTGATGCAACGCAGTCGAAGTTGGGCTTGCCTCCGATCTATGGAGGCGACGATGACCACACTTCAACCTGACCACTCACTCGCCGATGCCGTGTGCGCGGCGCATGTCGCAGCGTGGCGCGAGACCCGCTTCTCGGTCGCGCGCTATTGCCGGCAACAACGCATCGCCTGTGCTGTCTTCGTGCGATGGGTCATGGCCATCGAAGCTGCGGAAAGCCCGGTGAATGCTGAAGAACTGTCACCTCGCGCGCGGCGGCGCGAACGCGGCATCAGACTTCCAACAACGATGAAGAACCAGGCGACGCAGGCCTTCTGGGCGATGCACGTCGAGGCTTTGAACTGGAGCGGGATGAGACTTCGCGCCTACGCCAACGCGCTTCATCTCTCGCACTACAGCCTCAAGAAATGGCGCGACCGGATTGCCGCCGGAAAGGTTGAAGGCGACTGGCGGAGGCTGCTCCACCCAAGCGCGCGGCCTCCGCTTAGCACTGGTGCTAGACCTAGTGCTAAGCCCGAAACCCCGGAAAACCGCTTGACGGACACGTCCGGCGCCGATCTCGAAACCGCGATCCGTTTGACACGCCGGAGCTTCAGCCACGAGGAGAAGCTGGCTGTGGTCCTGGAGACGGAACGTGCTGGCGCGACCGTCTCGGGCGTCGCGCGCGAACATCGTCTGGTGCCCAGCACACTCTTCCGCTGGCGCGTCGAGTTGGGGTTCAGCCACTCCCCCGCGAGGCCGGCGAGACTGGTCGCGGTACAGCTTGAGACAGCAACTGCAGGAAACGC
>DASYKO010000531.1:0-10350 GCA_035995285.1 Hyphomonadaceae bacterium
GGCCTGCAATGCGTGCATCGCACGGCCGCGCAGACCCATCGATCACGCCATCCGCCACCATGTCGATGAAGCGGCCGACGATCCTGTCCATCTGGGCCAGCATCTTCATGCGCGTCTCGGGATTGACCGACATCAGCGCCGAGTTGCGCAGCAGCGGCCCCGCCTCCGTCTGCTGGCGATGGATGAGCGAGGACGCAGCCGCCGCAGCCTGTGCGAGCCCCTTGTCTTCCGAGGCAAGCGCGGTGCGTTGCGTCTTCTGCAGCAGCTCGTAGTTGCGGTTGAAGCATTCGACGACGAGGTCAACCTTGGCGTCGAGGTGATGGTAGAACGATCCCTTGGTCACGTTGAGACGCGCCGCGATGCGTTCCACCGAAGCTCCGCGATAACCCTGTTCGTTGATGAGGCTGGTGGCCACGCGCAGGAAGCTGTCGCGTGAGATGCGTTCGGCCGGCATGTCTTCATCCAGCGGCGTCGCGCGCAGGCGGATGTCGAAGCCGGGCGCGGCCAGGCCATGGAGGAGAATGTCGGTCAGCCGCTCCTCTACCCTTCCAAGCTCGTCGATCTCGTAGTTCGGCAGCCAGAACACGGAGCGCATCAGTTGCGAGATCAGCATGTGGGCGCGGGCGTTGACGCGTTTGCGCTCGCCCTCGATCTCGTCCTTGTCGGCGACGACCGCACGCACGAGCCGGAACATCTCGACATAGTTCGGCCAGACCTGGTCGGCATGGTTGCCGGCGAGCGAGCGCAGGTCGCCGAAGATGATCACTTCAGGGGCCGACCCCTCGCGGATGCGGCGGCGAAAATCGAAATAGCGGCGGATCATGTCGCGCACGCGCGCCTCGGGCGGGCCTGCGTCGAGCGAGAGCTTGAGGCGCTCGGTGTGGATGGCGAGCGAGCGGAGATAACATTCCGCAACCAGATCGTCCTTTTTCAGGAAGTAGTGGCGGATCGAGGTGAGGTTGAGGCCGACCGACTGCGCGACCGTGTCGAGCGTGGCGCCTCTCACCCCAAGCAGGTTGAACTGCTCGGCGGCGCGCTGGAGAATCTGCTCGCGTTTCTGGACGTACTTGGTCGATGGCTGCTTGTCGCGGCCTTCCCCATCCCTGGTCCGATCACTGGCCGCGTCTTTGGCCTGCCCATCCATTGCGTGCGTTCCCTGAAGCGGAACATAGCGTCCCTCCGCCCGGGCTCAAATGCGTACCAGTGATTCAACGCTCACGAAGGCGCCATCCGTTCGGATGAAATCCCTATCACCCATAACTATTTGGCTGATGGCTCTGCGAAACCGGCCAGTACTGTTCGGCAATTCTGCAGAGCGCTAGCTCGTATGCTCGTAGAAGCCCGCGACCTCGAGCTTCACGGCGACAGGCTTGCCTGAGTCATTCTTGAGATACCAGCCATGGATGCCGTCCCACGGCGCAGCGAATGAGCCGTGCTGCGTGGCGCCGCCGGTCTTCGAATAGAACATGAGATCGCCATTGCCATCGCTGCCCTTCGGCGTGTGGCCGTGGAATTCGCTGACCATCAATCCGGGATGTTCGAGATCGCCATAGCTGATCGAATAGACGATGGCCTCGTCCTTCTTCATCGCGAGCTTGTATTCAAGCTCGCCATTCGCGGCGATGGGAATGGTGATCGTTTCGGTCTTCCACTTTGCCGACTGGATCTGAATGACCCCATCGCGCAGGGGATATTCGCGCCAGCCATTCACCGCTTCCGGCACGGCGGGTTCGGCAGATGCAGAAGCGGTTTCTGTTGGTGTGGCTGCAGCTTCCTTTTCGGAGGCGCCTTGCGGCCCGCAGGACGCGAACACTAGGGCGGCGGCCAACCCTGCAAAGGATCGGGCCGCGCCTGACGTCAGTTTCATGCTGGTCCCCTCAAGCTGTGCTCAATCCGACCCTAGCCCGGCCAGCCGCCGCGGCCAGCAGATTCCCCAGTGAATTTCGAGACTTCAGGCTAGTGTAACGAAGGTGTTAGCTGGGCTTTTCCAGAATTCACGTCGCGTCACTTGACGGTGTCATCTTGACAGCGTCTAGTCCGCCCGATCGCCTCCCCTGCGATCGACAAACGGAGATCAAAAATGACCCGACTTTCCTCCCTCCTCTTCCTCACCGTCGCCTCCCTGGCCCTCGCCGCCCCCGCTCTCGCGAAGACGTCGATCGCCGGCGCCGAGAACCTCTGCAAGGCCGAGGTGAAGAAGGTTCATTCGCCGAAATCGATCAAGGTCGACAAGGACGAGACCAAGGCGACCAATACCGCCTTCATCTACATCGTGAAGATCAAAGGCGCGGACGACGCCAACGCCAAGGTCCGCTGCACGGTTGACCGCGAGTCGAGCGCTGTCGCGCTTGCGGTCGCGGAATAACTGGCCATCGCTGACTAGCGAATTGCATTGAAGCCGGCGCCTGGGCTCTGCTCAGGCGCCGGTTTTATTTGCGCCCGATTTCAGGCCTCTGCGGTTGCGTGTTTGTGGCGGAGCTTTTCGGAAGCCGCAGCGAGGCCGCGCAGGAATTGCCGTCCGGCCTCCGCCTCGGCAGCGCCCAGTTCGGCCGCGAGCAGCTTGTTGGTATCGATCCAGATTTTCGCTGCCCGTGCGTGCAGCGCCTTGCCCTCTTTCGTCAGGTGCACCTGCTTGCCGCCCCGCCCGCGGCCGCCCTGCGCCTCGATCAGCCCACGACGTTCCAGCACCGAAAGATTCCGCGCCATCGTCGAATCCTCGATCAGCATCGCCTCGCCGATGGCCGAGAGCGTCGAGCCCGGCATCTTGGCGACGGCAGCGAGTAGCCCGAATTGAGAAACGTTGAGATCAAGCGGGGCCATTCGCTCGTTGAAGAAATTGGTCACCGCCCGCGCCGTCCTGCGCGAGGCGTAGGCGAGGCAGTCGAAGTCCAGTTTTTCTGATCCAACCATGCAAAAATGTATATACGATATTCCTTGCCTTTCAAATCGTGTATGTGCATGATTTACGTGCGGTCGCCCCTCCTCCCGCCTGTAATGGCGGTTCTTCCCCCGCGGCCGACAGGAGAAACAGACATGAAAACCGCTTCCGTGATCGCCGCCCTCGTGGCGGGCGTGATGCTGTCGGCTGCCCCGGCGCTGGCCAAGACCTCCGTCTCCAAGAGCACGAAAATCTGCGAGGAAGCCGCCAAGGCGGCAACGCCTGCGCCCAAATCCGTCCGCTCGGAGGACTCGAAGGCCACCCAGAACGATACGACCGTCACCGTTCCGCTCCGCGTGAAGAATGCGGACGATACGTCGGCACAGCTGATCTGCACCGTCGACCGCGAAACCGCGAAGGCGACGCTGGCGCCGGCTACGTAATCAAGATCCCGGGGTCAGGCTCGGGCATATCGAGGAGCGTTCCCCATACGCGTCCCTCGGTCCGGTCAATCCGGACACGACTAGAGAAGACTGAGGGGCGCGGCTTCGGCTGCGCCCTTTTCTCATGTCCCCTACTTAGCCAGGAACGGCGCCAGTCGTTTGTGCAAATGGCTGACGGCATCACGGGAAAATACCTTCAGGTTGATCACCGTGCGGCGCTCGATCGTCCCGGACCTTGCAACGATCTCAATTCGGAACGGCGGCAAGTGAGTCTCGACGAACCTGTTTGCGCCGCGAGGACTATCAGCGCTCACCACATCGCTGTCGCGTATCGTCCGTTCGCCGCCGAAGAGTGAGCGGTACTTGATCCAGCTGTCGCCGATTTCCAGCCTGAAGGCCGCGAGCCATGCGCTGCTGAGAACGGCGAGGAATGCCATCAGGGCCACCATTGTCCATGCATCCTGACCGGAGGGATCCTTGAACGAGAGATACGTTACGACCCCAAGAGAGATCCACCAGATCAGACTCATGGCGATGTAAGAGGATGGAACCGCCCGGTACACGGCTCGTTCCGCATCGCCCTTCGTCGTATGCTGATTGACCATGCTTCAATGGCCCCCTGTCGCGCCTACTTCTTCACGTCGAACACGTAGAGCAGCGTGCGTTGGCTGGTGGAGAAGTTGTTGTCGGAGATCACGTAGAGCCGGATATGCCCGTCGGGCATTTCCTTCGCCGCGATGCCTTCGAAGTTGTCGATGTTGTAGAGGATGTTGAGCTGGGCGAGGCGATGGCGCCCTTTCTCGCGGAAGCGATAGTGCGAGCGCTCGTCGATGTCATCGACCACCCGCGCGGGAAGGCTTGACTGGTCCAGCACCCGGTCGAAATCGGTCTCGAAGATGGTGATCGCGTTGCCGGACAGCGGCGTGAAGGCGCGATGCAGCGAAAAGGCGCGCACGCCGGGACGCTGGCCGCCGGTTTCCACCAGATCGAGCCCGACGAATTCCGGCGCGCCTTCGCCTACTCGAAGGTTGAAGTCGAACGGCGCCTCCAGCGGCCGGGCGGATAGCGGGCTTTCATCGCCGACCTTGGTCTCGATGCCGGTGAACAGATACCAGTCGCGCGTCACGGCCA
Organism: Hyphomonadaceae bacterium; assembly: GCA_035995285.1. Lineage (GTDB taxonomy): Bacteria > Pseudomonadota > Alphaproteobacteria > Caulobacterales > Hyphomonadaceae > UBA7672. The sequence goes on from DASYKO010000531.1 coordinate 4,453, forward strand.
GCGCCTCGGGCCCCTGGTTTTCGTCGACAGCGATCTTCGCCTGCGCAAAGCCATCCGGCATCTTCGAGCTGTACCCGCCCAAGGTCAGCGGCGCACCACGGGCGGCTGCGCCGCACGCCGCCAGATCGTAGGCGAGAACGCGATGGTCACGCTCGAACGAGACGAGCGCCATGCCGCCATTCACGGCGACGCCTTCCGAATCCCCCTCCGCCTTGCCGCGCAGAGCCCTCCCCTCCGCATCCTTCATCGAACCGATCTTCGCGCTGACCGGCGTCACGCCGTCCTTCGCCAGATTGATCCAGACAAAATCGCCCACGTCGGAGACAGCGAGAAGATTGCCGTTGTCAAGCACGTCTATCCCGGACAGCCCTCCGAAGCGTGCATCCGTCGATGTGAGGTGGAAGCCACCCACGAGCGTGAGATCGCCCACCACCTTGCGCGATGGATTGAGCGCCTGCAGCGGCACGGTCTTGAGGCTGAGCGAGACCGCTTCGGGTTCGGCCCGCCGCGTACCGGCCGGGCATGACGCGGCCTTGAGGCTTGCGAGATAGGCATCGAACGATCGCGGCGCGGCAGCCGCGGGATCCGGGAGCGGCGCAGCAGGAAGCGCCGGCGTAACGGCAAGCGGCGCATCCGCGACGAGCGGCGGCGTTGGCTGTGCCGGCTGGATAGGTGGAGGCGCCGACTCAACCGGCGCGTTCGATGCGCAGGCCACGAGAAGCGCTGCCGATGCGAGGGAGATGGAGAGCCGCCGCATCACTGGCTACCTGCCCTGTCAGCGCGTCTTGGCGCTCATGTCGCGGACCTTCTTCGCGACATCATCGAACTTGCCAGTCTTCACCTTGCGTCCGGCATCGACCGGGGCCCGTGGGCGCGTGGGCGGCGGCGGGGTTGGCGCGGAGACGCGGGATTTCTCCTTGGCCTTCTTCGCCTCTTCCTCGCCGAACAGTTCGGCCAGCTTGTCCGTCATGGCCCCGCCAAGCTGTTCGGCATCCACGATCGTCACCGCGCGCCGATACCAGCGCGTCACGTCATGGCCGATGCCGATGGCGATGAGCTCCACCGGAGACGCCGGACCTTCAATGTGCGCAATCACCTCGCGCAGGTGTTTTTCCAGCGGATTGCCGACGTTCACGGACAGCGTGGAATCATCCACCGGCGCGCCGTCGGAGATCACCATCATGATCTTGCGCTGTTCGGCCCGCGCCATCAGCCGGTCATAAGCCCAGAGCAGAGCCTCGCCGTCGATATTCTCCTTCAACAGCCCCTCGCGCATCATCAGCCCGAGATTACGCCGCACCCGCCGCCACGGAGCATCCGCCGACTTGTAGATGATGTGCCGCAGATCGTTGAGCCGCCCCGGCGCCGTCGGCTTACCGGCCTTGATCCAGTCCTCGCGCGACAGCCCGCCCTTCCACGCCTGCGTGGTGAACCCCAGAATCTCCACCTTGACCCCGCACCGCTCCAGCGTCCGCGCCAGGATATCCGCGCACAGCGCCGCCACCATGATCGGCCGCCCGCGCATGGATCCGGAATTGTCGAGCAGCAGCGTCACCACCGTATCGCGAAACTTGCTCTCGTCCTCCATCTTGAAGGAGAGCGGCGCCGTTGGATCGACGATCACGCGGGTAAGACGCGATGTATCCAGCACGCCCTCTTCCAGATCGAACATCCACGACCGGTTCTGCTGCGCCATCAGCCGCCGCTGCAGGCGGTTTGCCAGCCGGGACACAGCCCCCTGCAGCCCCTGCAACTGCGCATCGAGATAAGCGCGCAGGCGGGTCAGCTCTTCGGGATCGCACAGCGTGTCGGCATTGGCGATCTCATCGTGCGTCGTCGTGAAGGCCTTGTAGTCCGAGGCAAACGCATCGCTGTCGCGCCAGTTCGGCCGGATCGGCGTGGCGGGCTCATCGTCCTCCGCCTCCGAGGCTTCCATGTCGGCGTCCTGGTCGAGCGAGGCGGTCGCCTCGATCTCGTCGCCCGGCTCGCCCTCGCCGGCTTCGCCCGAATCCTGCTCCTGCGCGTCGCCCTCGCCTTCCCCTTCACCCTCGGACTCGTCCGGGGCGTCTGTCTTGGCCTCGCCTTCCTCTTCCTGCTCGCCTTCCTTGTCGTCGTCCGACTGCGAGTTGGGGCGCTCGTCGCCCATGTCGAAGTCGCGCAGGATGTCGTGAACCAGGCCGGCGAACGCCTTCTGGTCATGCATCTTCGACTGGGCTTCAGCGAGGCGCTTGGCCGAGTTCGCCTCGAAATCCTTGCGCCAGACTTCGGCCACGCTCGAGGCCGCCGCCGGAAGCCTTCGCCCCGTGAGCGCCTCGCGCAGCAGGAATTCCAGCGCGTCATCCATCGGCGCACGCGACTTCTCGATTGCGCACGTATACCCGGCGCGCTCGCAGCGCTGCGTCAGCGCCGCATCGAGATTCTCGGCCACGCCATCCATCACCGACGCGCCGATGGATTCCACGCGGGCTCGTTCCGCCGCTTCAAAAAGCCGCCGCGCATCCTCGCGCTGGGGCATCAGCTTCAGGTGCTGGCGCGCATTGTGGTGGGCGACCTTCAGCGCGAGCGCATCGGCCTGCCCACGCGCGCGGGCCGTAGCCGCCGGAGTGAGATCACGCGGGGGCGTGGAAAGCGTGATCTGCCCTTCCTGCATCCGGCCGCCATCGACGGAGAATTCCACGGCAAGCTCGTCCTGCCCCGCGATGGCGCGGGTGGCGGCCGAAAGGGCGGACTTGAAGATATCCGTGCGGTCGACAGGCTTGGTCATGATGCTTGCGTAAGATGTCCTCAGGGGTCGTTTAGAGCGCCGGGAGCCCCATGGAAAGACCGTTCGCGCTGTACAGCCGGTACAGTCGTATTGCGGCCTTGATTCATGCTGGTCTCGAATCGGAACGGGCCCAATTTCAGTGCGTTGTCTCCAGGACTGAAGCTGGAGACGACATCATGACGGACATGAAAGCTATTATCGGAGCGGCCGTTGTCGCTTCCTTCCTCGCCCTCGGCGCCTGCGGGACGTTGACGGGCGCTGCTGTTGGCGGGGCCGCTGGCGCCGCTATCGGCAACAACACAGGCGATGGCGACGCCGGCAAAGGCGCGGCCATCGGAGCAGTCGCTGGCGGCATCGCCGGCACCGTAGCCGACCACTAAATCGCGGAGCATCCCCGCTCCGAGGCACATGGCCGAGGCTTGGGGCTGTAAAGCGCGACGGATCAGGCGGACAGTCCAAAGGCCGCCGCGATCTGTCGCGCAGCCGCATCCGGTTTCACACGCTCCGTATCGATGACCAGATCAGCCGGCGGCATGCCGGCCTCGCTTCTTGCAAAATCCGCCCGCAGGGCGCGAAGCAAGTCGAGCGAGGTAAGCTTGCGGAATTCCTTGCGGCTCTCGCTGGCGATACGCCGTTCCTGTTCCTGCTCAGACAAGTTGAGCCGAACGAAACGAACCTCCCCACCGTGACTTTCGACAAGCTCGACAACGCGCTCTGGAAATCCCGGATCAACCGTGGGCTCGGGCGCGAAGGTGAAGATCAGCGAGCGGCCTGAGCTTGCCGTCGTCTCGAACATCGCCATCCACATCGCCTCGCGCAGGCGCACGAATTCAGGCTCCCCGAAAGAGAGCTTCTCCAGCAGCGCATCCACGACCAGATGATTGTGAAACAGCGGAATGCCGGTCAGGCGCTCCAGCTCCCGCCCGATCGTCAGCTTGCCGGACGCGGCCGGGCCATGGATGACGATCAGCTTCATCGGATCCACTAATCCATCGTCACAAACACAGCGATGTCGATCGCTACACCGCCTTCATCCCCGATCCAGCCATTTTTCAAAAGAGCCGCCATCAAACTGTTTCTCGTGCTCCGTTCTTTGATTGTCCTTGCAAGGTCCGCTGGAATGTAGCCGAGCATAACTGAGTTCTCACGAGAGCGGAGGAAACCCGATGATTCCCAAAATCCATCAACAGCGATGGCATTAGGATCGTGTGAGTTGGTCGGCTCGCGACGAAGCATCACCCCAAATTTCAATCCTGATGCTTGGCAGTGTTCCGCTGCGCGCAGAAAGGCCTCGACATCGTCCGCTCTGTAGCTCGCGCCAGCAACCTTTACGTGGTGCCGCGAATACTTCCGTCCTTCCAGCCCATCGGGAACCTTGGTTCGGTCGTAGTCGCCGAATTGAAACTCCTCGGCCATTCTTCTCCCCAACGAGATAACCTTGCTTTAGCTTTGCCAAATAGCTGATCATCCACCCCGATCGCAGCTTGCCTGACGCAGCCGACCACCCAAACGAAGATCAGCTTCATATCGGACTTGCCGAAGGCGGCGACGGAAACGCCACCTCAAGCATCGCCTTCAACGCGTCTGCGATGGACAGCGTGAAGATCCCGCCATTGGCCGAGCTCCACTGCTGATAGCCTTCGGCAAAGCCGATATCGCTGCGCGGTTTTTCGGTGGTCAGCATGTCGAGCGATCCTTCCAGGACCTTGCGGTCGAACGGCATGTGGCTGACCTCGCCGTTGAACCTCGCCGTTGGCGCAAGCCCATAGATCGAGACGTGAACCGCCTCGCCGCGCCCCCAGGGCTCGATCTTCTGGATCGCAACGCGCGCCGTATCGGCAGAGGCGCCCTTGAACGTCCAGACCTGGCCCTCCGCGATCGGCGTCTGCGCCATCGCGCTCATCGGCAGGATGGCGGCAGTCGCGAGCGCGAAACCCAGAAGAGCAGACCGCATCATTCAGTCCCTTCGCGTGGGGCCTGGCCCTAGCTTTTGCCGAACAGATCGATCGTGCGCTCGAAAGCAAGCTTGTCCGAGGCCGCGTCATAGTCCGGCGAGTTCTTGCGGGCAAAGCCGTGCCCGGCGTCGTAGACATAGACCGGCACATTGGGGTGGGCTTCCTCGATCTTGTCCACCGCGCCTTTCAGCGGGATGTGCGTGTCCTTCGCGCCGAAATGCATGATCACGGGGCATTTCGGTTTCAGGGCGACCATCTGCGGGATGTTGCCGCCGTAATAGCAGGAGGCCGCAGCAAGCCCGTCGATGCGCGAGGCCGCCAGCCAGCTCATCGTGCCACCATAGCAATAGCCCGTGATGCATACCTTGCCGGCAGGCGTCAGCACGTCGAACACGCCGCCCATATCGTTCAGGGCGTTGTCCTGCCCATTGCCCATGGCCAGCTCGCGGCCGCGCGCCATGCCCGCGGGCACATCCTTCGGCTGCACGATGAAGCCGCGCTCGCCGCGATCGTACATGGAAGGGGCGATGGCCTCGTAGCCCTCTGCACCGAACCGGTCGGTCATTTCCTTGATGTGATCGGACAGCCCGAAGATTTCCTGGATGACAATGACCCCACCCTTTCGCGCGCCGGAAGGCTTCACGCGATAACAATCAACCTCGAACCCGTCGCGGCTCTTGATACGGATCATCTCGCCCATGTGGTCTCCTCGGGATGGCGGTTCGACTTCAGGATATAGGCTGCCGGCCGGAGGCGGTAGGGGCTGCATCTCCTGCCCAACCCTCTCCCACCCACCTCCGTCACTTCGAAAATGCCGCAGCATTACCCGAAACCGCGCACGACGGCCCCCCTTTCGCCAACCCTTAATACCGAGGGGAACTTGGTGCATCCTTGGCCTGCTTGCCGAAGCTCCGGAGGAGCGTAGGCAGGTGACCTTGGTGTTTGAATCTTTTCCAACCCGCCAACGTTCCTCACGCAACTGAGGGGAACTTCGTGTCTTCGTGCACCCTTCGTGTCTTCGTGTTGAAAACTTTTCCAACCCCGCCCACCCAACGCTGTCATTCCGGGCGCAGGCGCGAAGCGCCGGAGACCCGGAACCCAGTAGCCACATCCACGCCTGTCTCAACAGCGCTGTTGCAACGCCTGCAATCGCCGCCTTGGGTTCCGGGTCTGCGCTTC
>DASYKO010000532.1:0-6417 GCA_035995285.1 Hyphomonadaceae bacterium
AGTAGAGCCAGCTCGGTTTGCCGTCCGCGGATTTGGACGCGATGAAGCGCGCAGGCGCGCCGGCCATGTTGTTGGTCCAGTCGGTCTGCGCCTGGCCCTGAAGCTGGCGAGACAGCGAGGCTTCGTAGCTGTTGGTGCCGAGGAGAAGCGGCACGTCGACCGTGTGCTTGTTGGCCATCGCGGAGATGGAGCTTTCCGTCATGAAGCGACCGTCGACGATCGGGAAGCGGGCGCCGTTGGCGGCCTCCACGAGCTTGTCGGCGGGGATGGCGCGCATGCCGGCGAGCGTTGCTGTTTCCAGCCCTGCCCGCTTGATCAGCTCTGCACCGTCTTTTTCGGCATCGGCGAGCGGCGCGCTATCGCCCCAGGTGATGTTGGATTCGAGGATGGCTTTGTCGAACAGGCCTTTCGATGTTTTTGCGCCGAGGAGCGCGTAGATGTCGATGGCGCCGGCGCTTTCGCCGAAGACGGTGACCTTGCCCGGATCGCCGCCAAAGGTTGAGATGTTCTTCTGCACCCACTGCAGCGCCGCGGTCTGGTCCATCAGGCCGTAATTGGCGAGCGGCTCGTTCGCGCCGGCGGCCTTGGTCAGTTCGGGGTGGGCGAAGAAGCCCATGGCGCCCATGCGGTAGTTGATCGTGACGGCGACGACGCCGGATTTGGCGAAGGCCGCGCCATTGTAGATGGCGCCCGAGCCGTTGAGGTTGGAGCCGCCGTGGATCCAGACCATCACGGGCAGGTTCTTCGCGGCCTGCGGGGCGAAGACATTGAGATAGAGGCAGTCCTCGGAGACTTTCGCCTCGGCGCCAAGACGCGCGTTCTGCGAGCAGCTGGCGCCATAGGCGTTGGCGGCGCGCTCGCCGGCCCAAGCGGCTGCGGGCTGGGGCGCTTTCCAGCGCAGGTCGCCAACCGGAGCGGCAGCGTAGGGAATGCCCTTGAAGGTCGAGACCGTGTCGATCACTTCGCCGACCACGACGCCTGAAGCGACCTTGGCGCGCGGCTTGCCGTCAGCGGCGATGGTGGTTTCGGTTGCTGTCGAGCAGGCGGCGATCAGGCCAAGCGCTGCGGCCGCCATCATCAGAGGTTTCATTGTCTCTTCCCGTTATCCGCCGACCGTATCTCAGGTTTGGCCGGTCGTGTTCGAGAGAGTCATAGACCTGCAAACGCAGGCCGGAAAGCCAGCGGATCAGGCTTCGGCAAGATGCCCTAGATCGGCATCCGCATGATGTCCTGATACGCCTTGATGACCTCGTCGCGGACCGAGACGACGGTTTCCATCGTGGCTTCCGCCGCGGCGACGGCTGTCACCACGTCGACAAGGTCACCGCGGCCCATGGCGGCGTTGGTCATTGCGCCTTCGGCCGCCGAGCCGGCCTGGGTGATCGAGCCGACGGCGGAGTTGAGGAGCTGGCCGAAGCCGGGGCCCGTCATGCCTTCCAGCGAATTGGCCCCGCCGGCGCCGCCGCCGCCCGAAAGCGTCTGCGCGGTCTGCATGTAGGCCTTGGCGGCGTTGATTCCGAGATCGGACATTTACGCCTCCCCTATGCTTTGAGAAGCTGGATGACGCCGAGCATCATCGCGCGGCTAGATTCGACGACGTTGAGGTTGGCCTCATATGCGCGCTGAGCTTCGCGCAGGTCCGCCATCTCGGTGAGGGCCGAGACGTTGGAGAGCTTCACATAGCCTTCCGAGTTCGCGCCCGGATGGGTGGGATCGTATTTCTCCTGGAACGGCTTCTGATCCAGGCGCGTGCCGGTGACCTTCACCGTGTCGACACCAGAAGCGCGGTCGTACATCGTGCGGAAGACAGGCGCCTTGCGGCGATACGGATCGCCGCCTGGGGTCGAGGCCGTGGTGTCGGCGTTGGCGAGGTTCTCGGCGGAGATGCGGATGCGCACCGTCTGCGCGCGCAGGCCGGTTGCGGCCGCCGTCATGGCGGACATGAGTTCGGAGGACATGTGGTCTCGCTCCTAGAGCGCGGCGCTATCTCGTGGGAGACCGCGTCGCCAGCCGTAGCAGCCCCAGACTCTTCTGGTAGAGGCCAACCATGGTCTCGAAATCCATTCGGGTTTCGGCGATTTTCATCATCTGCTCTTCGACCACCACGGCGTTGCCGTCGAGGGTGGTTTCGGAGTCAGGGGATGCCTTGGAATGTATGCCCAGCGAGGCCCCGCCCTTCGGCGTCATGTGGCCTGCCTCGGTGGCGAGAAGCTGGGTTTTGCCTGCGCCGCCACCCTTGCTCGACATGCGCTGCAAGGTCGCAGCGAAGCCAGCCTGGTCGATGTCGTTGGGGACGAAGCCGGGGGTGGAAACGTTGGCGACGTTCTCGGCGATGACCTTCTGGCGCTCGCCCAGCATCTGCAGGCGCGCCTTCATCAGCGAGAAGACCGTAATACTGGTTGGATCTGGCATGGGCCAAAAAGCCTTTCGGGAGCATCCCTACTGGGCAAATTCTACCGGTTTGCTTAAGGCGCGATTAAGCGCCGCCCCGAAAAATTAACGTCTCGTTTACCGGCTTTTCACAAGGGTTAACCCGTTATGTGAAACCGGACCGGCCAGAAGCGGCCGGGGAGAGCCAAGTCCACAATGGACATTCTCAACGTCCTCAGGGCCCTCGCAGCCCTCGCCTTCGTGCTGGGCATATTGCTGGGCTTTGCTTGGCTGCTGCGGAAGTACGGCTCGACGCTGGGCATCAAGGTCGGTCAGGACGTGTCCGACCTGCGCGTGGTGGAATGGCGCTCGCTGGATATGCGCCGCAAGCTCGCCGTGGTGCGCTGGGACGGCAAAGACCACCTGCTGGTGCTGGGCCCCACGAATGATCTGCTAGTCGCGAGCCGGACAGCGCCGACGCCTGCGACCCCTGCCCCGCATGCCGACAATGATGAGATCAAGTCATGATCCGGCGCGCGCTTCGTCTCATTCCGATTCTTGCCGTCGTAGCGCTGGCTGCGCCTGCGGCCCTGCCGCAGACCGTGTCGGTCGATCTTGGCACCGGCCAGGGACTGACATCGGGCATGGTGCAGCTGATTGCGGCGATCACGGTGCTGTCGCTGGCGCCGTCGATCCTGGTGATGACCACGTCCTTCGTGCGGATCGTCGTAGTGCTGTCGCTGCTGAGAACCGCGATCGGCCTGCAGAACGCGCCGCCGAACTCGGTTGTGATCTCGCTCTCGCTGTTCTTGACGGCCTTTGTCATGGCCCCCACATTCAACGAGGCTTACAGCGCTGGTATCCAGCCCTACATGGCGGAATCGATCACGCTGGAAGAGGCGATTCCACGCACGCTCAAGCCGGTTCAGGCCTTCATGGGCCAGCATGCCAATCCGCAGGACGTGGCTCTCTTTGCGAACATGGCGAAGATCCAGAACCTCGCGAGCCCGGCCGATGCGCCGTTCCAGGTGCTGGCGCCGGCCTTCATGATCTCTGAGCTGAAGCGGGCGTTCGAGATCGGGTTCATGGTCTTTCTCCCATTCCTGGTGATCGACCTTGTCGTGTCGTCCATCCTTATGGCGATGGGCATGATGATGCTGCCGCCGGTGACGATCTCCCTGCCCTTCAAGCTGATCTTCTTCGTGCTGGTGGATGGCTGGCGGATGCTGGCCGGATCGCTGGTCGAGAGCTTCATGCAGGGGCCGCCTACGTGATGGCGCCTACACTGCGGCTTTAGCGGCGCTCCAACGACAAGCGCCGTCCGCGGCGCTAGCGTTCTTTCCAAGGGGGACGCATGCCCGAGGACAAGGTCGCTTTCACTTTCCACAATCAGCAGGATGACGACATCGAGGTCGTGGTCGAGCCGTGGGCGCTGAGCGAGAGCGTGCCGCCCGGCAGGCTCATGGTGTTTGAGGTGAACGCGACGCCGCCTGCCGAGATCGAATTCAGCGTCACGCGGGACCGGCGGCAATACGTGTATGTCATGTCCGAGCACGTCGTGATCAGCGTCGACGGAGAGATCCGGCACGACTTCAGGACGCGGACACGCCCGCCGGCGGCGGTCTTCCGCGTGCTCAACGGCCTGCTTTGGGGAAGACCAGACCAGAAGATATAGCCGGCGCGGTCCGTTCGAATCCCTTCAGTACGCCAGCCTGCGCTCCAGCTCGCTGATCAGCCTGGGCCGAGCGTTGTGCGGCCTTGTGCGCCCCACGACTTCCACGGCGGCAAGCGCCAGCTCCAGCGCATCGATCGGCCTGGGGAGCCCCATGGCTGCGCCGCGCAGTTCGGCAAGCGTGAGGATGAATTCCAGCGGACGGCCCGGCCATCCGCGTCCGGCGATTGCAATGACAGGCGGGGCGCCCTCGCGCGCGCAGAGCGCGGCCAGGAGTTCGAGCATGGCCGGTGAATCGATCGGCAGCACGATCGCATCGCATTCCTCGGCCGGATGGGCAGCAGCGCCGGCCAGCGTCGTGGGGAGGAATTCGATCTCCGGATGTGACAGGGCGCCTGCGTCCGCTGCCAGGAGATCATCAGGATCGACCAAAAGGATCCGAAACCGTTGAAGTGGCTGTGTCATCAAGATTTAGCCCGGGATTCCAGTTTTTATGTTTTGAAACAGTGTTTTGTGTCGAAACCGGCCAAAACCCCTTGAGCGGCCGAGGGTTTACGAGAACGCCCGATAAATTTACTCACGACAGTAAACATATAGTTGTCATTAGCACCGGGGATTGCCCCGATGACGCTCGCGGAATCCGATGACGCTGCGTGAAGAAGCAATTCGCTGCAGGCTGGAAAGCCGCTAGAGACGGGCAGCCCAAGCGGACCCCAACGATGCCAGACGACCTGTCTTCTCCAGCGCCAGCCGAGGATGGCGAGGCGGACTTCTCTCCGCTGCACCCGGTGTTCGCGGATGCGCCGGACAGCGTGAGCTTCCGCAAGCTGCGCAAGCGGCTGGTGCGGCAGACGCAGGAGGCGGTCCGGGCCTATGGGATGGTTCCGGCCAATCGTCAGCAGGACGGAAGAAAGCCGCGCTGGCTGGTGTGCCTGTCGGGCGGCAAGGACAGCTACACTCTCCTTTCCGTGCTGCTGGATCTGCAATGGCAGGGCGCGCTGCCGGTGGACCTGCTGGCGTGCAATCTCGACCAGGGCCAGCCGGGATTCCCGAAACACATCCTGCCTGAGTACCTGGCCCGCGTGGGCGTGCCTCATCGCATCATCACGCAGGACACCTATTCGGTCGTCACGGAGAAGGTGCCGGCGTCGAACACGTATTGCTCGCTGTGCTCGAGGCTGCGCCGTGGCATTCTCTATCGCGTCGCGCGTGAGGAGGGATGCGAGGCAGTGGTGCTCGGGCATCATCGCGACGATTCGCTTGAGACCTTCATGCTCAACTTCCTGCATGGCGGACGGCTGGCGGCGATGCCGCCCAAGCTGGTGAACGATGCCGGCGATCTCTTCGTGCTGCGGCCTCTCATTGGCTGTGCGGAGGACGATATCGGCAAGTTCGCCAAGCACATGCAATTCCCGATCATTCCCTGCAATCTCTGCGGGTCGCAGGAAGGCCTGCAGCGCATGCAGATCAAGTCGATGCTCAACGAGTGGGAGCGCAAGAACCCCGGCAAGCGCCAGGTGATGGCGCGGGCGCTCTCCCACGTGCGGCCCTCGCACCTGGTCGACGCCGAGCTGTTCGACTTTGCGGGGCTGGAGCTTGGCTCGCCCGGCACGAAGGATGACGGGCTGTAGGGGCGCGGCGTCCTCCACCAGCGAAGCTGGGGGGAGGTGGATCGCGGCGATGTCAGGCATCCGGACTGCGCTGTGATGCAGTAACCATCACAGCTTTTTCGAGCGCCGCGGCAAGCTCGTTGCGATGGCGCCACACGTGGCGATGACGGCGTGCGCCGGCGAGACGATCGATGATGTCGAGCTGGCGTTCGGCGATGATCAGCCATCTGAGGGCGGCGTGCATGTCGCCGCGATGGGTGGCCTTGCACATCTGCCTGACGGCCTGGTTGATGAGATCGGGCGTGCGTTTCATTGCTGGACCTTCCTGAGTGCGGCGCCTCACCAGCGGCGCGGATTGATGGTGGGATTGTCGAGTTCCTGCTTGCGCTGGCGGATGCGCAGATAGCGTTCGGCGACAGTCAGCCAGCGTTCGGTCGCCGCGACGTCGCCGCTCTGGGTCGCGATGCGCGCCTGGCGCAGGGCGGTGGCGTAGTCGGGATTGGTGATGTCGTGCTTGGCCATGATGTGTTTCCTTTGTGACGCTCGGGGGCTCGTTCTTTCGAAGCCGCGGCGAGGAGAGCGCGTCGTACGCGGTTTCGCTTTCGCACGGGCGGCGTCGCCCTGCGGGATGCTTCAGCTCTCTCCCCTCGTGAGGGAGCGGGGCGCGTGGAGTGCGCCGTTGGGTGGTCCAGGGTCTGGCGTCGCCGCCAGAAATGCGCGTCTTCACGCGCCCCGTATTGGCCGTTTTAGACCGGCTCCGGTGCA
>DASYKO010000533.1:0-1785 GCA_035995285.1 Hyphomonadaceae bacterium
AGTAGAGCCAGCTCGGTTTGCCGTCCGCGGATTTGGACGCGATGAAGCGCGCAGGCGCGCCGGCCATGTTGTTGGTCCAGTCGGTCTGCGCCTGGCCCTGAAGCTGGCGAGACAGCGAGGCTTCGTAGCTGTTGGTGCCGACGATCAGCGGCACGTCGAGCGTGTGCTTCTTCGCGACTGCCTGCAGCGAGGTTTCGGTCATGAAGCGGCCATCGACCATCGGGAAGCGTGCGCTGCCCTGTGCGGCGAGCAGCTTGTCGGCGGGAATGGCCTTGAGATCGGCGAGTGTTGCGGTGTCGGCGGCGCCCGCCTTGGTGACCAGTTCCTTGCCGTCTTTCTCGGCGTCCGCGAGAGGCGCCGAGTCGCCCCAGGTGATGTTGGATTCGAGGATCGCCTGGCTGAACAGGCCCTTCGAGGTCTTGAGGCCGAGCAGTGCGTAGATGTCGATTGCGCCGGCGGACTCGCCGAACACGGTGACCTTCTTCGGATCGCCGCCGAAGGCCGTGATGTTCTTCTGCACCCACTGCAGGGCGGCCGTCTGGTCCATCAGGCCGTAATTGGCGAGCGGGTCGGTCTTGGACGCGGCCTTGGTGAGTTCGGGGTGGGCGAAGAAGCCGAAGGCGCCCATGCGGTAGTTGATCGTCACGGTGACGACGCCGTCCTTGGCGAAGGCGGCGCCGTTGTAGATGGCGCCCGAGCCGTTGAGGTTGGAGCCGCCATGGATCCACACCATCACGGGCGCATTCTTGGCGTCCGGCGGAGCGTAGACGTTGAGGTAGAGACAATCTTCAGAGGAGACGCCGCGGCCGCCCTGCATGCAGGAGGCGCCGAATTCGGTTGCGGTCTTCTCGCCGGTCCAGTTGGCGGCGGGCTGCGGGGCTTTCCAGCGGAGATCGCCGAGCGGCGGGGCGGCGAAGGGCACGCCCTTGTAGGAGGCGATGCCATCCTCGAGCGCACCGACCAGAACGCCGTTGGCGACCTTGGCGCGCGGCTTGCCGTCGGCAGGGGCGGTTTGTGCGGTGGCGGTCGCCATCGAGCAGGCGGCGATGACGCCGAGCGCGATCGCGCCCAAGGCAGAACGTTTCATGATGTCTCTCTCCCCGAGATCCGGTTCAGGCCGGTGATGGGGAGGCTTATAGGCTTGGCCTGTTGCACGGGTAAGACCGCGCAGTATCAACGAGACGTGAACAGCGGTTCGCGATTATTGCCCGCTGATTCAATGGCGTTTCCGTACACGCGTAAGCGTTAGATCGGCTGGCAATGGCGCCGCCGAGGCCTACTTCGCGGTCTTCTCTTCGGCCTGGAACTGGTCCATCGCGGCTTTGCGGAAGTTGGTGCGGACGCCGGAGGGGGCGCCGAATTCCATCAGCTGGTCGGATGCGGCCGTATATTTCGGCCACGCCGGGCCGGAGGCGCATTTGGGCTCGCCGGTCTTGGCGAAGGCGACCCAGCAGGAATGGATGAGGGCGGCCATCGCCTTGTCTTCAGCGCTTTCGATCGCCGGGATCGACAGCGCGCTGTTGGCGGCGGGCGGTGGGGCGTCGCTCGGGCGCATCTGGCCGCCGAAGACGTAGGGGATTTCCCAGGCGTGCTCTGCGCCGGGCATGTCTGGCGCGCGGCGAGAGGTGGCGACGTAGGAGAAGAAGTAGAGCCAGCTCGGTTTGCCGTCCGCGGATTTGGACGCGATGAAGCGCGCAGGCGCGCCGGCCATGTTGTTGGTCCAGTCGGTCTGCGCCTGGCCCTGAAGCTGGCGAGACAGCGAGGCTTCGTAGCTGTTGGTGCCGA
>DASYKO010000534.1:0-10584 GCA_035995285.1 Hyphomonadaceae bacterium
GCGCCGGGGACCGTTGAGCCACCCCCCACCTGTCCGCCCCCCTTCGGGCGGGCGGGACCGCGTGGTTGGAGTCCAGAAAACATCCGATGGCAGTGTTGAGTAAGCAAGCGCAACACGGTCCCGCCCGCCCGAAGGGGGGCGGACAGGTGGGGGGTGTGGAACCTTGCTCTGCTCTATCCTCTGGTTTCGATCTTGTTCGCGAAATTAGCGCGGCTGCGCCTTCTCGTATTCGTCCGCGGTGAGATTGCCGTCCTTGTCCGTGTCCATCACCATGAAATCGGCAACGAAGGTGGCGCGGAATTCCTCGCCCGTCAGGAAGCCGTCCTTGTCGGCGTCGAACTTCACGAAGTTCGCCTTCGCCGTCTTCTCGGTGTCCTCCGGCGTGCCCGTCAGCGTTTCCCGATAATCGGCGAGCGTCAGCTTGAGCAAGCCGCCGAAGACGGCCAGCGGCGGAAAGGACGCCTCCGCCCACTCATCCGCCGTCACCCGGCCATCCTCATCCATGTCCATCATCGAGATCATCATGCTCGCCCCCCGCGACTGCGCCATCGCAGGCGCGCCCGCGACCGCCAGGACGCCCAAAACAATCGCGGAAAGCAGCAGTTTCATGTCAGACCCTTCCCCGTGCGGAACGAGACTAGCACCGCTACACCCGGCGGCTAGTGAGCCATATCGGTCCCGGGCGCTGGACGCGGGCCCGTCCGGCGTGACACTTACCTGGGGCCAAACTCCTGGGGCATAACTCCGGCAAGACCGGAGTGGAGGTCTATGCATGCCCGCCCTTCAATTCGCACTGCTCGCGGTCTCGCTGCTGCTGTTCCTGTTCTCGACGCGGCAGTTCAAACTGCCGGTGCGCATGGCCGTCTGGTTCGCCGGCATCGTGATGCTAAGCTGGGCGGCTTGGTTTTCTCTCTCCAAGCCTGGTCACGCCGGACTCTTTGCAATCGTCGGTGACTTCTTCAGTCACCTCGGAAACACGGAAGACAGCCTGCTTGTCCGCTCGGTGAGCGGAAACTGGGGCGCCATCGGCATCGCCATCGGCCCGACCTTCGACGCCTTTCTTGTGCTCGCGCTCCTTGTTGCCGGAACGGCGCTGATCGCCTTCACACCGGGCGAAGGCGTCGAGCGGGTTGAACGCCCGGTCAACATCGCACTTATAGGCGCCATCCTCGGGGGACTTCTCGCACTTGTTATCGCAAGTGTCGGCTTCGGAGGCGTCGCCAAGCGCAAGGTCTACATCAACACCGTCTCCGCCGCCGACGTGATCGACGGAGACACGCTTCGCATGGGCGACGTCTCGCTGCGTCTCTGGGGCATCGACGCGCCGGAATCCGACCAACTCTGCCGGTCATCCTCGGGCGAGGCCATTCCTTGCGGTCCCGAAGCCGGCAAGCACCTGAGCGAGATGATCGCTGGCAAGCTCATCTGGTGCGGCCCTCCATCCCAGGAAGGCGGTCAAGGCCCTGACGACCTGCCCGCGCTCAAGGAAACCTTCGGCCGCCCCATCGCCACCTGCCGCATCCGCGACGGCGAAAAGGAAACGGATATCGCCCAGGCCATGGTGCGCGACGGCTATGCGCGTATCTTCGAGGACGAGGACGGCCCCAAGACGAGCTATCTCTCGGAGCAGGCGCAGGCGATCCGCGACGGCGCAGGACTGCACGCTGACCAACAGAGCTTCCTTTCCCCCTGGCTGTGGCGGAACGACCCGGCGGCCCGCTGCCAATTCCTTGGCGGCATCGGCTGGGACAAGCTCAACGACCGGCTCGAAAACTCCTGCAGGGGATTCCAGGCTGCCAACGACAACGCAAAGGCCGAGGCCGCTCCCGTCGTGCAACCGAACTAGGCCAGCAGCGTAGTTGATCGTGATGCACACCTCAGCATTTGGAGCCGCTCGTGTTTGACACCTTCTCCGTTCTCACCCTCCAGCTCGCCCGTCTCTGGGGCATAGCGGCATTGGTGATCGCACTCGGCGCACTCACGGCGCCCAAACGCATGTCCGCAGCCATGGCGGATTTCGAGCGCAGCCCCGGTCTTCTGTTCATCGCGGCGATCATCGCCCTCGGCATCGGCCTCATCCAGGTGATGTTCCACAACCTCTGGACCGACCCCACCGCCATCATCGTGTCGGCGATCGGCTGGCTCGCCATCGTCAAGGGCATCGTGCTTATGGCGATCCCCGAGCCCATCATGAAGCTGGCCGCGAGCAGCGCCAACTCGCCCTCCACCGTGCGCCTCTACGGCGTCCTGATCCTCATCCTCGCGATCGTGCTGCTGGTGCTGGGCCTCGGCGGCCGGGCCACTGTCTCGGGCTGACATGTCTCTCGGCAGCGGGAAGGCGCCGATTGTCGCCGATCGAGAGCCTCATTCGGCCGCCTGCTGCGGTGCGTCCGGCGTCCGCATCTGCGCCCACAGCGCCCGCGCCTCCGGCGTGAGCGGCGTTATGCCTTCACGTTTCGGCAGCCGCTCCGGCGTCTGAACGTCCCAGGCAAGGCCGAGCCTCTCAAGCGCCTGCACGAAATGGAATCCAAGATCGAGCTGCCCCTTCATGATCCCGTGCCGCGCCGACGCCGGGAACGCATGGTGGTTGTTGTGCCAGCTCTCGCCCATCGACAGGATCGCAGCCCACGGCACGTCATGCGCCTGCACCGCGCCGTCATCGACGAGCCAGTTCTGCGGCCCCTTGGTGTGGCAGAGATAGCCGACCGCCCAATGCGCGCTCACCCCCACCGTCACCCGCACGCAGACGCCCCACACCACCCACGGCCAGCCGCCGAGCAGATATAGCGCCAGAGCCAGCGGCGCCTGCTGCCACATCCAGGTGTTCTGCAGGAACCGGTAGAACCAGTCATCGCCGATCCCCGGCCCCGGATCGAAGGCTGGAGGATGCGCCAGCGTCAACTTGCAGTGCAGATTCCACCAGCCGTCGCGCAAAAACCCGCCCGCATGCTTGAGGAAGGGATGACAGTCGGGCTGGCGCTGGGCCCAGTCGCGGATGTCGTGCGAGCGCATCACCCAGAACGGCCCATGCATGCCCACCAGCGTGCCCGACCACACCAGCACGCGCTCGACGCCCTTGCGGCACTGGAAAGTGCGATGGATCAGCCTTCGATGAAACCCGACCGAATGGCCGGTGCACATCGTCACCAGCAACAGCACGAGGAACACACCCACTGCGCTCCAGGAGAAGTACAGCGGCGCCAGAACGAGGCTCGCCAGCATCATTGCGCCATTCCACAGCGAACGGGCCGGATCCCAACGTACCTCGCCCTCTACCGGATTCACGCCCGGCGAGATGGTGAGCGAATGGACCTTGGATGGACCCGATGTTGCGTCGCGCAGACGCGCAGCTCCGCTCGGCATATCGGGTCTCCTTCTAGGCCTTGGATCTCCGGCGGCTTTCACGCTTCAGCGGCCGCGACACCGGGCAAACTTCCTGCACGTATCCATTCAGCGTGTTCGCAAGGTTCTCGCGCACCAGCGAATAGTGGACGAACTGTCCATCCTTACGTCCGCGAATGAGGTCGGCATTCTCGAGAATCTGAAGGTGCTTCGACACCGCGGGCTTGCTCATCGAAAACCGCGCCGCGATTTCTCCCGCCGTGAGGTCGCTTGCGGACAGGTAAGCCAGAATCTTCCGCCGCGCCGTCGACGCAAGAGCCCCAAAAACCTTCTCGAGATGCTCGGGCATGGCCTCTAACCATTTAACTAAAAAGCTAATTATCTAATCAGTTCGCTCCCGTCAAGCGGAGTTTCTCCAGGCTCGACTACCCGCCCGTCCCGTCTACCCCGTCCCGTCTACAAGGATTTCCCGATCAGCCTTCGCGCCGCCGCCATCAACAACGGCAAAGACGTCCGGCCCTGGGCTCCTTTGCCCAAGGCCGCACCAGCTTGAGCGCTAACCGTCACGCGCGCCGCGGATCGAGTGTCTTTGCGATCGTCAGCGTCTCGGCCTGCGCCCAGCGCCGCAGCACGTCTTTTTCCTCCACCGTCGGCCAGCGATTGCCCAGCCCGCGCGCCTGCGCGATCTGGCCGGTGATGTCGACCTCGAGCGTCAGCCGGCGCGTCGCCCGGCCGGTGCGGCTCACCCGCTTCAGGCTCCAGATCGACGTGCGCCCCATCGCGCAATGGCCGATATAGTTGGCCACGCAGTGCCGCATCGCGAGCCCCTCCTCCAGCACCTCCCGGCTCGACAGTAGCTCGCCGATCGTCCACATGCCGGCGCCATCGGCCGCGTCCGTCTCGAAGCCCCTGCGCCCGCTCGGCTTGAACGCGCCGCGGAAAGCCGCGCCCCGCGCCACCGCGTCCTGCCAGACCAGCATCTCGCGCAACAGCCCGATGGGCGAGCGCCCCTTCATCGACATGCCCGGCGCCGGCGCATGCTGTCCGAACTTCTGCGCCGCCAGGAAATCGGTCAGCTGGTTGACCTGCCGCACCGGGAATTCCGGATGCCGGATCAGGAAGCGCAACACGGAAAGCCAGAACGCCCGCCGCTCTGCAATGAGCCCGCTCAGCCTGCTATCGCCGAGGTTGGAGAGGCCAAGCACCACCGCCTGTTCCGCCCCCGCCCCTGCCCCACGCGCTTCGAGATAGGCGCGGATCCGCCACACATGCTCCGGCATCGTCCAGCCCGCGGGCACTTCCGCAAAGAACTCGATCTGCTGCTTCGACATCGCGATCGGCGCGCCCGCAATACGCGGACTGCCCCCGGCGCCGATATGCACATACCAGTCGTGGTACTCCTGCCAGATCCAGCCATCATTGAGCCAGACCGTGTCCATGAACGCTGGCATCTCCCACTTCACCAGCAGATGCCGCGCCAACTGCGCCAGCGCCGGAGGCGAAACGGAAGGATCATACTTCCAGTCCACCAGCTCCCTCACCCAAGCGTCGGATCGCTGGCCCAGCGCGGCAAGCCCATCGAGCTGGCGATAGACGCCATCCGGCAGCGCGCGCCAGGGATAGTTCCACACCGTGAACGCCTGCATCGGCGCCGCGCGGAACACATGCCGGAACAGCCGCGCCGTCGCTTCTGCTGCGTCCTCGTCCTGCGCCGTCTCGATGGCATTGATGATCCTGAACCATAGGTCGATGCGCTCGCCCGACTTGACGCCGCCAGTCTTTGCGCCGCCCTTTGCGATCCAGTCGCGCGCCTCGCCTGCCACCGCTTCGACCAGCGCACGCCGCCTCGCCGTCAGCGCCGCACAGATCTTCTCCAGCCGCCTCTGCGCCACGGTCTTCCGCCGCGCTGGCGCACGCGGCGCCACAACCGGGCAATCCGGAGAAAGACGTGCAGCATCTTCCGCCATCTCGTCCTCGCGCTGGCGAACGCCCCCTGGCGAGATGAATCTGCCGCGTCTCAGCCCCGCTGGCACGGCGCCAAATGCAGTAGCTGCGCTGAACAATCTGACGGGTCGCGTGCAACTTTCCCGCAGTTGACCGGAATGCTCATTACGCAATCGCTTGCTCTGCCCGCCGATACGGCTATTTTGGCGCCCATCCGAGGGGCGCAGGCTGAAGCCTGCTGAGATCTGCTCTGACTGGAGCGAGCACCCTTAGAACCTGATCCGGGTCATGCCGGCGAAGGGACGGGAGAGACGCGTGGCCACACTATCGCTCAGTTCCGCACAAGAGCCGCCCAACGCGCTGCGCCGCCGGCTTCGCCCCGGCGAATCCGTGATCTGGTGGTCCCATGGAAGCGGACGGATCATCGACCTGAGCGGGACTGTCTGGGCCCTCCTCACCATCACAACGATTGCAATACTGGCGATGGTCATGGCCTTCGGCGGGATTTCGCTGACAGCGGCCGATCTCGCGGACCCAAGGCTGCCGCTCTACCTGTTTGTCGTGGTGCTTCCCCTGCTCTTCGCTCTCTTCCGGGCGTTCTATTGGTCGCGGCTTGAGGTGTACGCCCTGACGCCTCGCCGGGTGATGTGCATTCCCCTGGGCATCTCCCTGTTTGCCCGCAGCGTGCGAAACAGCGATATCGATGCGGCCGAATTCGGCAGCGATCGCGAAGCAGCCATCTTCATACTGCGCCACGCTCCCATCAGGAAAATCCGCATCACCGGCAACCGGCAAACCGGCAGTGTGCAGCTGAGGAGCATGGGAGACCGCGATCATCCCGCCGGCGATTCAATGAGCCTGACCGGCATCGAGCGCCCTCTCGAAATCGCGGCGCTCATCAAATCCACGCTCAAGCTCGACCTGCCCATCGAGGACCTGACGCGATGAGCGATGCGGCGCCCTGGCAATCCCACCTCAAGCCCGGCGAAGCCATCGTCTGGAGCGCCGAGGCATCGCCCAAGCTGCGCAAGGCCGAGATCGCGCGCCGCCGCTGGCTCGCCGTGCTGCTCGCCCTCGTCTCACTCACGCTCGCCTTCGGCTTTGGCTGGAAGCTCTACGAGACGATCGTCACGCCGCAATCCTCCGCAGACCTCGGCGCCGCCATCGCCAGCCCGATCTACGGCATGATCGGCCTCACCTTCCTGGTTGTCTTCATCGCCCAGCTCACCCGCCTCAACCCGAAGCTCACGCCCGCCACTCGCTACGCCGCGACTTCCCACCGCATCCTCGCCGCAGACGACACAGGCGCCATCACCGACGAGATCGACGCGCACGACATCGCCGGCTTTATCTTAGGCGGCCGCCGCTCCGCCCCCGACCTCTACGCCCTCCGCAGCCACGACGACCTCAACGTCAAGACCTTCGCCATCGAACACATCGAGCAGCCCCTGGAAGCCAAGGCGGTTCTCGAACAGCAGTTCGCGGAGGCGGCCCATGAGTGACACCACCATCGATCCCCGGGCTGCTGCGATCCTGAAGCCGCGTCTCGATGACGGAGAAACCCTCGTCTGGGCCCAGCGCCCCGATTTCGCGCGCATGACGATTTACAGCATCCGCGACTTCTTTCTGCATCCTCTTCATCTCGCCGGTATGGCCTCCCTCGTCATAGGTTTCGCGTGGACGCGACTGGCGCCGCCGCCGCTAGAGTTTGCGCTGATTTCGGCAGCTGTAGTTCTCGGCATTGCCGGTCCACTTATCTTCGACGCGCTCGCGTGTCCGCTGGTCATACTTCCGTTCTTCACGCCCACGGCGTACGGCGCCACGCGCAGTTATCTTCTCATCACCCGTGGCTTGCTGTTCCCAAGGCTGGTGCGCGCGCCCGTGTCCCTCCTGCAAGACATCACACTGACACGCTGGGCCGGTCGCGACGCAATCGTCTTCAAGACGGAAAAGAAGCACAGCCCCTCGTTCTCTTTCCTGCACGCCAGTGACCCGGCGGGCGCCCTTCAAGAACTCAGGTCCGCAATCGCCCTGGATCAGCGCACCGGGGCCCAGCATGGTTGATCCCGCCGCCCAGGCCATCCTCGCGCCCCTCCTCGCCCAGGGCGAAACGCTCCTGTGGGCGGCGCCCGTCAATGCCAAAGCCCAGGCCCGCGCCGCTCTGCCGCGCGCGCTTTATGCCCTGGCGCTTCTTGCCTTTGCTCTCATCGTGATCTGGACCACGGCCTCGATCCTGGCCCAGGCATACGATCTCGATCTCAGCTACGCCCTTGCCGCCGCCATTCCCGGCGCCATCGCAATCGCCGCCATCCTCGGCGCGGTGCACCAGTTCGGCATCCTCTATCGCGGACGCAACGCCGCCTACGGCCTCACCGCGCGCCGCGTCCTCGCCGCCACCGCCGGCCCGAAACAGGCCCGCATCTCCGTACCCGTCTCGCGCATCACCAGCCTCCACGCCGACGGCGGCGCCGATGCGGGAACCCTCGTCCTTACCGCCGCGCCCGAAGACGCCCGCGCCTCGAACATCGGCCTCTCTCTCCTGTCGATCCGCAACGCCGACAAAGTCGAAGCCCTGCTTCTCGATCTCATCGCTCCGCGGAAAGCAGCGCCATGACCCGCACCGCGCCCGTGGAACAGCATCTTCAGCAAGGCGAGCGCATTCTGTGGAGCGCCGGCGTGGTGGAGGAATTCTATCGCCTCTCGATCTCCCACCGCATCAAGGTGGCGATTGGACCCCTGGTTCTGTGCGTCGCAGCCATGATCTGTCTCGGGTTCACTCTCGCCGGCCTGCTCCAGCCGGAACCGCATACGGCCTGCGGCACGGGATGCTCTTCCGCCTGGTTCACCGGCGATTTCTTCAGGCCGGTCAAGATCGCCATCTGCGTGGCTGTCCTGGCCGCGTTTGCGGTAACTGCCTGCGCGCTGCTCCTCCATGTCAATTGCCTGCTCCGCACGAGCCCGCATTCGCCTACCGACTGGTTCGCCGTCACCTCCCGCCGCCTGCTTGAGCTTGATCGCAGCGGCGCGCTGCTCGACCAGGTCGAGAAGGCCGAGATTACGCGCCTGAAGCTCACTCACCGCGACGACCAGCAGATCCTCATCGTGCACCGCGAGCGCAAGCACATCGAACTCGCCCCCTTCAAGATCGCCTTCGTCGAACGTCCCGCCGAAGCCAAGGCGATCATCGAAAAAGACCTTCTGGGGCAACCGGCATGAACAAGCCCGTTGATCCGCGCGGGCTGACAGATCCCTTGTAACGTCGCCCGCCTGACGTATGCTGCGCACATCCGAGGGGCGCGGGCGCATGTCCGCTGAGATCGGGCCAAACGTGGCCGAGCACCCTTAGAACCTGATCCGGGTCATGCCGGCGAAAGGGACGGGAGAGAAGCAGTGTCCACCTTGATGTATGTCGCGCCGGCCGACGCCTGGCATGTTCCTTCACCGGACAGGTTGGAGGCCGCCTGGACGCACTTCCGCACCCACATCAACAGGTTTGTTTCGCCGCTCGAGCCAGCCACTGACTTCCCACAATTCCATGTGGACCTGGAGAACTTGCCGGAGCCGACATGTCCGAACTGTCGGCACGTTCACCCCGGGCAAGTTGTCGTTGACGTTTTCGGACCGGTCTACAGTCGCCTTCGCGAAGACCCGGGCTCTCCTCGCAGCCTGGATATCGTGGCGCCCTGTTGCGGCGCTCATATTACGCTTGATGCGTTCGAGTATCCTGCGGTGGAGCTGCGGGGACACGAGGGCGACGAACACGCGGACTGGAAGGTTTATCGCACAGCGGGTTTTTCTCGCGTCGACATTTGCCTCTGGGATCACGATCTTTTCCTCAACGCGGCCCAGCGCGACGACATGGCCCGGCTGCTTGGCTGTCCCATCCAGCTCATCTGGCATCACTTCTAAGGCGACCTCATGAACAAGCAAATCGATCCGAAATCGCTCGAGCCCTTCCGCGTCACCACCGGCCCCTTACCCGCGAGCACGAAGCGCTACTCCCCCGCGCCCGGCTTCCCGGATGTGATGGTCCCGTTCCGCGAGATCGCGCTGCACCCCAGCGCCAAGGAACCCCCCATCCGCGTCTACGACACCACCGGCCCCTACACCGACCCGGCGATCAGGATCGACGTCCACGAAGGCCTGCCCAAACTGCGCACGCACTGGATCGAAGCCCGCGGCGACGCCAAGCCATACGGCGGGCGCCATGTGAAGCCGGAAGACAACGGCAATGTCAGCAACGAAAAGCTCGTCACCGAATTCCCCTACCTGCAGGTGCCCCAGCGCTGCCAGCCCGGCCGCACGCTCACGCAGTACCAGTACGCCAAGGCGGGCGTCATCACCGCCGAGATGGCCTACGTCGCCCACCGCGAAAACCTCTGCCGCGAGCAGATGCTCGAAGGGGCCGAGGCCCGCAGACAAGATGGCGAAGACTTCGGCGCCGAAATCCCGCCCTTCATCACGCCCGAATTCGTGCGCTCAGAAATCGCCCGCGGCCGCGCCATCATTCCCGCCAACATCAACCACCCGGAACTCGAGCCCGTCATCATCGGCCGCAACTTCCTGGTGAAGATCAACGCCAACATCGGCAACAGCGCCGTCACCTCCTCGGTGGAAGAAGAGATCGAGAAGATGGTCTGGGCCATCCGCTGGGGCGCCGACACAGTTATGGATCTGAGCACGGGAAGAAACATCCACAACATTCGCGACTGGATCATCCGCAACGCCCCCGTGCCCATCGGCACCGTCCCCATCTATCAAGCCCTCGAAAAAGTCGGCGGCGATCCCGACAAGCTCGACTGGTCCGTCTTCAAGGACACGCTGGTCGAACAGTGCGAACAGGGCGTCGACTACTTCACCATCCACGCTGGCGTGCGCCTCGCCTACATCCCCCTCACCGCCAAACGCGTCACCGGCATCGTCTCGCGCGGCGGCTCCATCATGGCCCGCTGGATGCTCTCGCGTCACAAGGAGAGCTTCCTCTACGAAAAATTCGACGAGATCTGCGATCTCATGGCCGAGTACGACGTCTCGTTCTCCCTCGGCGACGGCCTGCGCCCCGGCTCCATCGCCGACGCCAACGACGCCGCGCAATTCGCCGAACTCGAAACCCTCGGCGAGCTCACGAAGATCGCCTGGGACAAGGGCTGCCAGGTGATGATCGAAGGCCCCGGCCACGTGCCGATGCACAAGATCAAGGTGAACATGGAAAAGCAGCTGAAGGTCTGCGGCGAGGCGCCGTTCTACACCCTCGGCCCGCTCACCACCGACATCGCCCCCGGCTACGACCACATCACC
>DASYKO010000535.1:0-2601 GCA_035995285.1 Hyphomonadaceae bacterium
GATTTCTTCGCGGCTGGATCAGCCATCGCCTTCACCCCTATATCCGCCAGTCGCATAATCAACATTATGGGTAATTAGATATCCCACAAATACGGGCCTTTTCAGCCGATCTCGAGCTCCATGCCGTCGAACGCCGGTTCGACGCCTTCCGGCAGCTCTGCCCTCAGCTTCCTGTAGTCGAGATCGACATGGAGGTTGGTAAGGATTGCCCGGCGCGGCTTCACGCGCGCGATCCAGGCCAGCGCCTGTTCGACGTTGGCGTGCGATGGATGGACGGCGTAGCGCAGCGCATCGACCATCAGGACCTCGACGCCGGCCAGCCGGTCCAGCGTCTCGTCCGGCAGGCGGACCACGTCGTTGCAGTAGCCGAACCGGCCGATCCGGAACCCGGTCGACGGACCGAAACCATGGTCCTGGGCCAGCGGCAGCATCTCCAGATCGCCGCCCGGACCCGGGATCCGGATGGCCTGCCCGGCCTCCATGGACCGGGCCTCCAGGATGGCCGGATAGCCGCCATGGTCCTCGAAGCAGTAGTCAAACCGGCGGAGGACCAGCCCGGCCGTATGGGCGTCCATCCAGACCGGCATGCGGCGGCGGTGGCGGATGACAAGGGCCCGGACGTCGTCGATGCCGTGACACTGGTCGGCGTGCTCGTGGCTGAGGACGACGGCGTCCAGCCGGTCGATCCGGGCGGCCAGGAGCTGCTCGCGCATGTCCGGCGCCGTATCGATGATTGCCAGGGTCGGCTCGGGGCTGCCGGCGCTCCAATGGCGGACCAGGATCGAGCAGCGGGAGCGGCGGTTGCGAGGCTCGGCCGGATCGCACGCGCCCCAGTCGTTGCCGACACGCGGGACGCCGCCGGACGAGCCGCAGCCGAGGATGCGGACCTGCAACCTGCCCTTGCTGGCCCCGGGGCTCATGCGTCCCTCCGGAACAGCTCGATGGCGTTCATGGTCGTCAGCTCGGCGGCGGCTTCAAAACTCATCCCGCGATGCTCGGCGAAAGCGCGGCAGACGTCCACCAGATAGGCCGGCTCGTTGCGGCGGCCGCGGTGCGGCATCGGCGCGAGATACGGACAGTCGGTTTCGAGGATGATGCGGTCGAGCGGCACCTTGGCTGTCACGTCGCGCACGTCCTGCGCCGCCTTGAACGACAGGATGCCGGAAACCGAGAAACGTGCGTCGAGGTCTAGGGCCCGTTGAGCGAGCCTCGCGCCGCCGGTGTAGCAGTGCATCAGGATGCGGAATGGGCCGTGCTTGTATTCGCGCTCAAGGATGTCGCCGGTGAGGTCATCGGCCTCTCGCGTGTGGACGACGAGGACGAGACCGGTCTCGCGAGCCGCGTGGATGTGTTCAACGAAGGAGCGTTCCTGCAAGACGATGTCGCTGTAGCCGTAGTGCTGGTCCAGCCCGGTCTCGCCAATGCCAACGACTTTGGGATCGCGCGCCTCCTCGACAAGGGCCCTGGATTCCAGACTCCAGAAGTCCTTCGCATAATGCGGATGGACGCCGACTGTGCAGGTGATGTCGTCGTTGGCGTGCGCGATCGCCCTCACGGCAGGAAACTTGTCGAGCCGGTCGCAGATCGAGACGAAGCGCGTGACGCCGGCTGCCCTTGCCCGCGCCAGCACGTCCGGCAGATCAGCGGCGAACTGTTCAGCGTGGAGGTTCACGTGGGTGTCGAACAGCATCAGAACCTTCCGACCCGGCCGACACGCGCCAGCGCGGCGGCGACCGTCTGCGCGCGATCCTGATTGAGCGCGTCCGCCTCGGCGCCGATGCGCATGACGTCGAGCGCGGCGGAGGCCCAGTCGCCAGCGAGCACCGGATCGGCTTCGTTCGCGGCGCGCCTTTGCAGATTGAAGCGCAGGGCTTCCATGGCTGCGGCGAGCGATGCTTCGGATTTCGCTGCGAGGCCCAGCGCCGTGTGCAGGCTGCGCGCGTCCGAGCCACCGAGGTTGCGGAGCGCGGTGATTACAGCATCCGATGCGGCAGCCGCATCCGATCCTTCTAGTTGCATGGCCCTGCCCGGTCTCCCCGGCGCCAGACGCGCGATCTCGGCGGCCTTGGCGTTGTCGAGGCCGGCTTGAGCGAGGGCCTGCAGCGTCTCTGTTTCCGTAAGCGCGCCACAGCGCAATACGCGGCAGCGGCTGCGTATGGTGGGCAGCAGCATCTGTCCGCCGTGTGAGATCAGGAACAGCACGGCGCGGGCCGGCGGCTCCTCGAGCGTCTTGAGGATGGCGTTGCTGCCGAAGCGATTTAGCTCGTCCACGGCGTCGATGATCGCAACGCGCCAGCCGCCCATGGCTGGGCGCAGAGAGAAGAATTCGGAGAGTTCGCGGATGCTATCCACTGGGATCTCGGACTTCTGTTTGCCCTTGTCGTCGATGGGACGGCGAACGACGCGCAGGTCTGGATGATTGCCGCCGGATATCAGGCGGCCAATGTGGCTCTCTGCATTCACCGCCAGCGAGCCATCGCCGCCGCCCAGCAGGTGCGCCGCGAACTGAAGCGCCAGCTTCGCCTTGCCGACGCCGCGCGGGCCGCGCAGCAGCCAGCCATGGTGTAGCTTGTCCGTAGAAGCAGCGGCGAGAAACTCCTT
>DASYKO010000536.1:0-14406 GCA_035995285.1 Hyphomonadaceae bacterium
ACGGGCGATGAAGCTGATCGGGATCGCCCCGCTGATCGCCGAACTGAGAGCATGAGCAGACGCGGGGGTCGTCGGCTCTTGCCGGAGTGCCGCCTGGACCTCCGAAACCGAGTTCTCACACGGCCTCGGCCCATTGCAGACATCCGCACGTAGAGCCAGTCAGGCTCGCGCAATGCAGTTGTTTCCGACGCTCTCGGCATGTCTGGCAGTGGCGGCGACCAGACCCAAGGCGGCGGCCAGCAAAGCCATCTAGATAAACGGCGCGGGCGCCCCGGCATGGACGGCAAGCTGTTCCACGAACGACCCAGCCAGCAGGCAGCGATATCGCCTGGCGCCGTCCCGACAGAAATGGCGGCGATCAAGTCACGGTGCGATCGCGTCGCTGACGTTCGAGTTCGCTCCGCAGCCGCTCGACAAGGTCGAAGTCGCCGGATGCGACCGGGAGTTTGCCATGCAGTCGAAAAAGCTCGTCTTCAAACTTTGGATCAGCTGCCACGTTTGGCGGTTGCCGCGCAATGTCGTACGCGAGGCGGTATTGTGAACGACATCCTGTTTGAGCTAACCCTCGATCGGTGCGCGGCCTACTTGAACTGGCTGAGCAAATTGCGAGATGGCCCCCACGGCCTAGCATTTGCGCAACAATGCAAGGATGACCTCCGCTCCAAGCTCGCAGAGGACGAACGCGCATAATTTCGATGTAGAGACTCCTGCAAAGATCGATGACAAGGCTTCTGACTGCTTTCGGCGAGATCCCGCCGGATGCGAAGGGCGGAGCGGACGGTCTGGCCCCTTGCAAACACACTCGACGGAGGAGCGCATCGTCCTAGTTCCTCGAGGCGGTGAACTCCAGGACGCAGAGCGAGTCGCCCATGGGGGCCAGGACGCGGCGGGAGCCGTCGGCGTTCTCCAGTGTGATGGCGTGGGCGGAGGGGTCGGTGAGAGATTGCAGGGCTTGGTTCTCGCGCACGTTCACGATCTGCACCGAGTCCTGCCAGCACTTGAGGAGATAACTCTGGACGCCAAGGCCAGGCGCCTGCTGGGCGAAGGCTTTCTCGAAGACGACCGTCGAGGCGCCGATGGAAGTCGCCGCAATGACAAGACCGGCGACGATGGCGATGCGAGGGAGGAGAGGAACGCCGGGCTGCTGGGTGGGCTTCTGGGAGGACATGTGCGGAGACCTTTGCGGGGGTTCTTGTGGGGAGGGTGGTTAGCGGATCAGGAATTCGCTGGAGGAGACGGCGAGGTCGGCAGGGGCTGCAGCGCGGACCGCTTTTTCGAGTTCGCCCATGGTCTTGTAGGGCACGGGGGCGAGATCGGCCTGCTTGAGCTCATCCGGCAGACGCGTGCCGAACTCGGTGCGGGAGCCGAAGCACGAGACATGCTCGCGGGCGCCGGGTTGTTCGAACACGATCTGGAAGCCTGCGCCTTCCTGCGGGACAACGAGCGCCTTGCCGCCGGGAACGTGGGCGTCGGGCTGGAAGCGGTTGGGGAAGATGCGGGCGATCGAGCCGGCGCCGTCCTGGTAGAAGCAGTAGAGGAAGGCATCGGCGTTGAGGCGCGCCTTCACCTGCAGCGGCATGCCGGCCTTGTAGGTGGGGAAGGACAGCGCGTCGGTGAGGGAGATGTAGAGGCGCTCGGGCGCAGCGCCTTCCGGGGAGAGGTCGTTGCCTGTGGCCTTGCCGGCGCCGACGAGGCGAATGTCTTTTGCCGACAGGGAAGCATAGAGCTGCTGGTCGATGCGGCCGGTGGCGACCAGGCTGTTCTGGGCCTGGTAGGCGCCGATGGTTTCCGAGAGGTTGGCCGACGGCTTGCCGTCAATCTCGCCGGAGAAGTTGCCAAGGCCGGCCAGCGAGCGCTGGACGAATTCGGTGCGCTCGGTTTCCTTCATCTGCTCGAAGTAGCGAAAGGCTTTCTGGGCGATGGCCGGGTCGGACTGGTTGACGCCCAGGCAGCGCCAGTAGGGCGTGCGAGTGAGCTTGCCCAGCGTCTCGATGGCGTTGAGTTCGACCAGGGTGCGCACGGCAGTGTGCATGCCTTCGGCCTTGGTGCGGGAATCCTGCAGGAAACCGCCGACAGTCTCGCCATCGACCTTGACGTCGAAGGATGAGTCGAGCGCTTTCGACTTGCGGGTCACGGCGATGCGGTTGCTCGAGGCGACGCCGGGGACGATGAGCCCGGTCTGGACCTCGCCGACATTCATGTCGAGGCCGACGACGGAGGCGGTCTGGTCCTTGTTGTAGCCGAAGCTGGATCCGCCGATGTTGACGCCGAAGCCCGAGGTGTCGTTGGTGACGCTGTCGTCGAACGTCGTGATCGCCCCGCGGATGTAGTAGGTGGGCGTCAGCATGCTTTGCTGGCGGTCATACAGGCGACGATCGGCGGGGGCGTTGTATCCCTGCGCCACTTCCTCGAAGTCGACGAAGGTAAAGGCGCGGCTGCGGGCGCTCATGCGGCTGACCGCGCCGATGAGCATGTCGCGCGTGCCGGTCTGGATCTCGCCGGTGGAGTCCGGGATGCCGTTGGTGGAGATGCGGATGTCGCGCAGGCCGTACTTGTAGAAGAGATCATCCATGCACGAGAGGCTGTCCGAGAAAGACGTCAGCGAGCGCACAGGCGCGGCCTTCGGCTGGGCTGCAGCGTACACCTGCGGCATGGGCGTCGAGGCGCAGCCGGCGAGAATGAGTCCGGCCAGGGCAAGGGCCGCGGCGGATTGGGCTTTCGTGTGCTTGGACATGGGTGTCTCCCTCAATTCAGTTGTGTCGGTATGGATGTTCTGGCCCGGATATCTGGGCCCGGCTGTGCTGGCGGCGACACCTATTGTTTTTTCGCCGGGACCTTGGCGGCGCCGTTCGGCGTTGCCTGATCGGTCGGTTTGAAGCCGCCATTGTTGCGGACCATGCGGCAGTGGCCGCCGACATTGACGATCTTGTCGGCGACGATGACCTGGTCGTCGGGGCGGCTGCCTTCGGTGTTCGAGCCGACGTTGAGCTCGTCGCAATTGCTTTCCTGGCTGCCGTAGGCGCCGTCGGTGTTGGTGGCGGACATTTCGGCCTGGATGCGGTTCACCAGCGCCTGACTGTCGGCGGGGATGCCTTTGGGCTTGTTGAATTCCTTGGCTTCGGCCGGAAAGACTGCCGCTTCGAGCGTGAACAGCGTCGAGCCGAGCAGGATGCTGGTGACGAGGCCAGCGCTGAGTTTGAAGAAGGGTGACATGGCGGTCTCCTTGGGTGAGCGGTTGTCAGTGATCTCGTTTTAAGGGCTGGGCCGGGCGGGGCTGTGCTCTGCGGCGCCATCCTGAAAATTCAGGCAGGCAATTCCGGTCTGATCAGCAGGAGCTGCCCGCCTCACCCACGACGGAGCAGGCGCCGGGGCCGGCGATGGTGGATGATCCGCCGATCCTGGGCTCCTCCGCCGCGGGCGGGTTTTCTGCGGGCGGCGAGATTTCGGCGCATTTCTCCAGCCAGATCAGGGGAATCATGGTTCCGGCTCGGTTGGCGGCGATAGCGGCGGCGCAGCCGGAAAAGAGCTCTTTCAGGCTGGGTCCCTTGCCGGGGCGGATGCCGGCATGGCGAGGCGGCGGCGGATCGTCCGGCTTGACCTTGCGGATATCGCCATAGGCGGAAGATGCGGCGGAGGCTGCGGCGAAAGCCAGGACAAGGGCGGTGCAGAGAGTGCGGCGCATGTGGATCTCCTCGCAAAAAGGGTGAGCCCGCGGACGGGGAGGGCGTCCGCGGGCTCGAGGGCCAGGATCAGGCGGGGGAGGGTGCGCCTCCTGGCCGTAGGCTAGATCGTGGGTTAGCGCCGGGGCTCGTTAGTGCTTGAGCTTCTTCTCCTCTTTGCGGCGTTCCGGCTTGCAGCTTTCGCCGATGGCGCCGATCGTGGAGCAGGCGATCGCCTTGTTGTCAGCCGTGACGGTGTTGTTGCCGAAGAGCAGCGTGAACTGGGTCGCATCGCCGCCGATCTTGGCGTTGTCGATCGCGCCGATATAGCTGGTGGCGGCAGCGCCTTCACCCGAGGCGGTCACGGTGTTGTCGCCGGTGACGAAGGTCCACTGGCGGACATCGCCGTCGACGTCGACATTGTAGAGCGTGCCGATGTTGCTGTTCGCCCGGCCGCCGTCTGTGGCCATCACGGTGTTGTCGCCGAACAGGGCCGTCAGCTGTTCCACGTCGCCGTGGACTTTCGCCTTGTCGATCATGCCGATGTTGGAGCGCGCTTCCGAGTGGTCCGCAGCCGTGACCGTGTTATCGCCGCCGACGCCGGTGAACTGGACGACGTTGCCGTCGATGTCGACCGACTTGCGGGCCGGGGGTTCGGCGAAGGCGGGGGCCACAGCGGCCGAGAGCATGAGAGCGGCGAGGAAGGAACGGATTTTCATTGGAAGTCTCCTTGGGGTTTGCGTTGTTGAACTTCAGCGGTGGTTGTTTGCTGACCACCCATTCAAACTAGGTGACCCCTCAGGCCGGCGATGTGCCCGCCGGCACAACCCTGAAAAAAGTTGAATCTTTTTCAAAGAGGCCCGTTTTCATTGGTTTTCTGACAGCCGCACGACGCAAAGAAAAACCCCGCTGGCGGGGCCAGCGGGGTTCGGGGAATTCGAAGAAGAAGGGATGCTCAGCAGCCTTGGTCGCCCTTCTTCTTGGCGCCTTTCACGGTGCCGATGCAGGTGCGGACAGTTCTGCCGAAGGTGTTCGCATCGGTGACGACTTCGCCGATGATGATGGTCTGGTTGAAACCGCTGACGTTCGCGACTTCGATCGTGCCAATCTTCGTTTCGGCCGTCGCACCGATCTGGCGGGCCGTCGTCACCACATTGCCGATTGAAATCGTGCGGTTGATCGAGCCGTTGGAGGTCGAATCGATGAATGTACCGATGTCCGTGCTGGCGTTTGCGTAAAGCGCGGAAGCGGACGTGACCACGGGGCCGACACCGACATATTGGCTCATGCTGCCGTTGATCGTGGATCCGTCGATGACGCCGATATTCGTGGTCGCCGTAGCGAGCGTCGAGGCGCGGGTCGTGGCGTCGCCATTGATGACGACGACGCTATCGAGATTGCCGTTGATTCTGGCGCCCTCCACCTGGGCGTGGGCGGGCAGGGCGAGGGCAAAAACGAGGGCTGAGAGAGAGAACGGCTTCATGGGATCTCCGGGCAAGGGTTTTCGGGAGACTGACAGTCCCCCACGGGGCCCAGCCGCGCTGTGCCCGGTGGCACAGGCGGGATGGCTCACCTTGTTCTGACACTAGGGATGCTTGGGATTGGACGTCTTCAAGAGATTTTAGGTTCAGACGTCGAACACCGATACAGGATCACCGGTTTCGATCCGCTTCAGCTGGAACTTGATCAGCCGGTCGCTGGGGAAGGCCGCGGCAAGGTTCTCAAAGAGCCTTCGAGCTGCCTGCCTGTCTGGCGCCAGCAATCCAAAGGCCTGGGTGAAGGCCTCGGCGTCACCTTCAGAAAGTCTGTCGGCGGGCACGAGTTCGTAGGCGCGGATGGGCTCGGCAATGCCGCGCAGACGGACGTCGGCTATGGGACGCCAGCGGCCACCGGCGACGTCGATGCGGCTCGCTTCGCTGATGCAGATCCGCGTGCCGAACACTTTGTTCGCGGCCTCGAGCCGGGCCACCGCGTTGATGGTGGATCCATGGGCGGTGTAGTCGAGGCGGCCCGTTCCGCCGAAGTTTCCGACCATGGCCTTTCCCGAATGCACGGCGATGCGCGTGAGGCCGAGTGCGATGCCCGTTTCTTCCCGCACCCTCGCCCGATAGGCCTCGCATGCACGGTCTATGGCAAGGGCGCAGGCGCAGGCATGGCGCCTGTGATCGGGATCAGGGACCGGGGCGGAGAAGATGGCGTGGACTGCATCGCCCACGATCTTGTCGACGGCGCCGCCATGCGCGACCACCTCGCCGACGATGGCGTCCAGATAGCCGTTGAGGACGCTGATCACCTGCCCGGGCGGATTGCCATCGACAAAGCGGGTGAAGTTCTCGAGATCGGTGAACAGGACCGATATCTCGCGCTCGGTTGCGCCTGTGGCCACAAGCGATGGATCGCGGACGAGTTCGTTGACCACCGAAGGCGCGAGGTAGCGTTCGAACGCTTGCCGGATCATGCGGCGCTGGGCCAGGAATCGCTGGGCCTGGGCGCCGGCTGAAAGGCCCGCGGCCAGCGCAAGGCCTGCCGGAAACGGGGTCAGTGGCATGAGACGTCCGATTGCCGGTCCGGAGACGGCGGCAAGGCCCAGCACGGCCGCGATCAGGGCCGCAGCGCCAAGTGCTCGCTGCCACCACGACGCCTGCCAGACCCCGAGGGCAGCCCCGCATGCCGCCCCTGTCAGCGCCAGCATGACGCCAAACCCCCAGTCAATCGCAAGGCCCCGCCGGCCGTCGATGAGCGTGGCGGCGCTCAAGGCATGGATCATGACGCCGGGAAGCTTGCCCTTCGGCATCTGGTCCATCGGCTGGACCGGGACGTGGACGCTGGAGAAGCGAAGGGGCGTCTCGACCCAGTCGCTGGAAAAGGGCGTCACCAGGCCGACGACCACGGCGCGGCCGCTGATCCAGTCTTTCGGCATGACGTCCAGCATCGAGGCGGGATAGACGGGCACGGTTGGCACATCGCCTGGCGCCAGCCTGAATACGATTGGCGGGCCATCGGCAAGCGGCGCCTGTCCGAAGGCGCTGGCGAGGCTTTCCGCCATCCCGTTGAGCTCGCCCGGTAGTTTTGCCGGCGTCTTCGGAATGCGGCGGACAACGCCATCGCCATCGACGCAGATCGCCAGCGAGGCGGCCCCGGCGTGCGCCATGAAGAGAGGGAGGATGGCCGCGCCGTCTGTCGTTGATGGGCCAGCGGCCGCGCTGGTTTCGGGTTGGGCCGATCCGCAGGCGATTGCACCCGCCTTTTCTCCCGGGTCTACGCCCAGGACGATGGAAGCGTGCGCGTTCGCCATGGCAGCTGAAAGGCGGGCGTCGTCGTCGGGGAAGGACGGTCGATCCAGAACGATGTCGAGCGCGATGGCGCGCGCGCCCAGCTGGTCGAGCCGTTCGACGACCGAGGCCAGCACTTGCCGGTCGACCGGTGACTGGAAAGCAGACTTCGCCAATGACAGGTCGTCGATTGCCACTACGACGAGGTCGGGGCGGCTGGCCGTACTTGCCTGGCTCGACACCCGCAGGTCAGCGGCGAAGAGTTCGAAACCTTTGAAGACCGTCTGGGACGCCGCAACGGCAAGGATGGCGCCTGCAACGGCGCTGACGAGCGCGTTACCGGCGCCCAGACTGGCGGCAGGCGCCCAGACCTTCCCCGCTTCCCCCGCCATGGAATTCCCTTCAGCCGCCAGCCGGATAATTATCAGCTGCAACTGCTGAATGCATATGGTGAGCTCTTGAGCACAGTAACGCCTAGCTTCTGTTGCGAAAGTGGCGCCTTCCGGAGTAAGTTCCGGACGGTTTCTGGGGAAATCCCGAAGGATGGGCGGACTTAGTAAAACCTGGATCGGACAAGGACTGGCCAGACTTGCAGCTCTGGCCGGCCTGGTCCTGTTCGCGCTGTTTGCGGCAGCGCCCAGCCTTGCCCAGGAAAAGCGCATCGCGCTGGTGATCGGCAATGGCACTTACGCCGAGGTCAACTCGCTCTCCAACTCGATCAATGACGCAAGGCTGATGCGCTCCACGCTGCAGTCGCTGGGGTTCGAGGTCATCTACAAGGAGAACATGGACAAGCGGTCCATGGAAAAGGTGCTCGGCGATTTCGCGAACAAGCTTGAAGCGGCGGGAAGCGATGCCGTTTCGCTGGTCTACTATGCCGGCCATGGCGTGCAGCTGAATGGCGAAAACTATCTGCTGCCCGTCGATGTGCCGCTGCGCCGGGCGGCGGACCTGGGACTGAATGCGATCCGGGCGGGGGATGTCCTCAACCAGATGGAAAGCGCCAAGTCGCGTGTGAAGATCGTCATTCTCGACGCCTGCCGGGACAATCCGTTCGAGCTGACCATGCGCTCGGTGACGCGCGGCGGGGGCCTCGCCGACATGCGATTGGGGAATACCGAGTTTTTCATCGCCTATGCAGCGACCTCCGGAAACGTGGCGTGGGATGGCGATGGCGACGCCAGGAACAGCCCGTACGCGCTGGCCTTGGCGAAATTCCTGGCGACGCCGGATACGGAAATCTCGGAGATCTTCCGCATGGTGCGCAACGAGGTCGCCACGACCACGCGCAACCGCCAGTTGCCGGAAGCGCGCACCACGCTGCGCCAGCAATTCTTCTTCAATCCGAGGTCCGGGGGCACGCGCGTGGCTGCGGCGACGAACGGCATCTATCCCCCGCCTGCGTCGATACCAGTAGCGCCGGTCCCTGTGGTGGTTGCTGAACGCGATGCAGACGCCGTGGCGCCGATCAATGCGGGCCGCAGCTCTCTGCCTGCGGGAGCGCCAATCACCATCGCCAACCTGATGGGCAAATGGTGCCTCAACAGCCGCAACGGCATGGACTTCAGCATGACGTTCAGGCCGAAGATCTGGGAACAGAATACCGGCACGCTCAATCTCTACGACATGACCATCAGCCAGGTGCGCGAGGACCTTCTGCGCGTCGAGTCCCCGCAAAAGGATCCGAAGGATCCGTCGCGAACGGTGCAGGTGGTCGCCACGTTTGGGCAATTCAGCGACGACGGCAAAACGATGAATTACATCCAGGCATCCGAGAACGGCGTGTTGAAAACCTACAATCAGCAGTTCCGGAAGTGCGGATAGGCGAGCTCGGCCGACAGCTCGCCTCGTGCTCTTTTCCCGATGCAAAAAGGCCCTTCAGATCCTGATCTGAAGGGCCTTGTTCGATGATCTGGCCGCTGAAGCGGAGCGCCGAGACTCTGCCTAGAACGCCGTCTCGAAGCCCAGCGAGAAGATCACATCGGCGCGCAGGCCCTGATTGCGGTTCAGCGGCATGATGGTGTTGAAGCTGAAATCCATCGTGTCCGTCGGCGCCCATTTCGCGCCGAGAGCCAGGTCGTAGAACTTGTCGTCGTCCTTTTCCCAGCGGGCGATGATGTCGGACGCGATCGAGAAATTCTTCGTCGCATTGATATCGGCGCCCAGCAGCATGCGCACGTTGGAGCGCTCGATCCCGGCGGTGCGGTCTTCGTCCGCGAAGTATTCATAGCCGACATTAAGGTGCGGCGTGATCTTGCCGAACTCGCCGGAAAAGGCGCCGCCGATATACGCCGACGTCGAGCCGGTGCCGAGCAGGTCGTTCTTATCGCCGGTCGGCAGGGCGATCTGGCCGACAAGGGCTGCATCGAACGGAGTGCCGCCGACGCGGTCGAAGGCGCGCCATTTGGCCCGGACCAGGATGTCGCCGACGCCTGTGGCGCTGGCGCTGTTGCTGTCGAAGGGCGATTCGCCGGCGGGGTCGAACTGGTGGATGCCTGCGCCGCCATTGTCGATGATATGGGCTTCCGAAGAGACCGAACCGCGGATGTCGATGATCGGGATCAGGACGCCCACGTCGAGCCGTTCGGTGACGCCATAGGTGGTCGCGAAGGTGAGGATATCCTGCTTCAGCTTCAGCCTGAGGTGCAGTTCGATCTCGTCATGCTCGAACGGCTGGTCGATCGTCGGGATGTCCTGGTGCGACAGGTCGATCGTCAGGTCGGTGAGATCGCGGCCGTCGAGCTGCGAATAGTCGATGTGGGTATAGGACGTCGAGACGTTGACGCGGCCCTTGCCGATGGTGGGCGCACGCTCGCCGATGATCGGCCCGAGGCTCAGCGAAGAGCGCACGGCCTGCCCTTCCGCAAAGTCGAAAGTAACGCCGGAGACGGCGGAGTTGAACGAATAGGCGCCGATATTGGCGGAAAGAACGCGGTTGAGGTCCGCCAGACGGTCTGCCGAATCCTGGGTGAAGTGGGCGACGTGAGAGAAGGCCGGGTTCGCCGAGCCGGCTGCGAGCGAGATGCCGTCGCCGCCGTAAAGGTCGCTGATCAGGCTGCCGACATTGCCCTGTCTGTGCGATTCATGCCCTTGCGCCTGGGCTGTTCCCGCCGCCAGGCCTGCGAGCAGGGCGCTTGCCGCCAATCCCGCCAGTAGCCTGCCAGAAAGCATCCGCTGCAACGGATTGCGCCGAAGTCTTACGTGTCTGGTCATGAAAGTCCCCGCGTCGCCGAGAATTCCGTCGCACGCAAAAATTTTGCGAGCAAGAAGATTCAGATTGGTGAGAGCGGGAAAAGTATCCTCGTTCATCGCTTGCGCGAGCTGCAATCAACGCGTTCGCCCGACAGGTGAAAGCAAACTAGCGTTGAGCAATCAGGCCAGCCTTGAGCGATCAGGGTTGGGCGCCGGCCGAGGCGCGGCCTTCGGCAATCGTCTCGCCCTGCAGTCTCGCAAACGAGGACAGGACGATCGCGGCCGAGTTTGCGTCGAGCACTTTCACGGCCTGCGGCGCCAGCAGTTTCCACACCTCGGCCGAAACGCCGGCGCAGGACACGGACTTCATTGCCGCGCCGGAGGCGGCGGGCGCCAGCTTGAGCTGGGCCGGTTCTGAACCGGAGAGCTCAACCGGATGGGCAGGATCGCCCGCGGCGATGAAGCGGGAATCCTCGGACGGACTGTTCCAGCCGACGCAGATGGCGTAGCCGTCGAAATTGCTTTGCAGAACAAGCTGCCCCGCAACGCCTGAACGTGCGGGGCTATAGTCGTCCACGCGCAGCCGCTTTCCGACGATCCCGCGCGGGGTGCAGGCGTCGGTTGCCGCGGCAGTGGCAAGGCTGCATTCTTTTTCCGGGGCGGGACGAGTGCCTCCGATTGCGGATTTCGCCTGGGGGCCCGCGGCAAGGGCGGCTGCAATCTCCACGAGGCCCTTGGCTTCCCGGGCGGTGGGGCCGGCATAGGCGCCCGCCGGCCGCTCGATCACAACGCCAGAGCGGTCGAGGATGGTGACGGTCTGCCCGGCGCCGAGGCGCAGCACATCGCCGTCCTTGACAAGGACGCCAATCGGATAATCAACCGAGGCGGATTTCAGGATCACACCGTCCGCCGCCGCTACAGGCGCAGCCAGCATGGCGAGCGCAACAAGCGCCAGGAATCCAATCCCTCCTTTCACCACACGAAGTTTTGCCACAGGCGAGATCATTTTCGGTCCCACATCAGATCCAGCTCCCTCTCTGTTATCACCCTCTCTGTTATCACCCTCTCTGAGGCAAAAGTGTATCGCAGAGCACACCCTGCACAGGCCAGATGAACTTGATGGCGCCATTGCAGCCGGATTTCCGCCCTTTTCCGCGCCGGTTCGAGTTCGGTGTGCAGCTGGCTGACGCCCCAGCGCGCACGCATTGCCGGGTTTGAGCTCCAACCGGAACTGGCGAGCGGCGTCCTAGACCGACACCGCCGGCAACACCACGCCGGTCGCGAGCGCGCCACAGTGGGCGGCGGCGCCTGCGATCACCATCATATGCCAGATGGCCCGGCGATAGCGCGCCTTGTGGTTCAGATATATCCGCGTGCCGAGTGCATACACCGCCACAGCCAGGCCGAGCATGCCGAGCGAAACCGGCGGCAGCCGTTCAAAGGCCAGTGGCGCCAGCGGCAGGACGGCAAGCGCGGTGAATGCCATGTAGAGCTGGGTCCATGCGTGGTCTGACCATTTCGGGCGGAACACTTTTCCAGCCGCGCCGAGCAAGGCGACAGCCCACACTGCGCCGATCTGGAGCGCCTGCCAGACATCCGGAAGCAGGCCGATGGCGAGGGGCGTACAGGACCCTGCGATCATCATGAATATGGCGCCTTCATCCAGCCGGCGAAGGAGCCGCCGGGCCTGGCTCGGCCTTGTCAGATTATAGACTGCCGAACACGCGAGCATGAGGATCGTGCACCCGGTGTACAGGCCGACAGCGCCGGCAATCGATGGCTTGTCGTAGGTGAGCGCCACGGCATAAAGGGCCGCGCCCCCGGCCATGCCAAGCACGAGCCCGATTGCGTGCACGGCGCCGTCAGCGATCATCTCCGCACATGAGGGATAATGTTCGGCAAGCTCGGCTGCGTCCGGCTTCAGGAGGCATCCCAGATCCGCTGAAAGACTCATTGCCTCCTCCTCGATCCGGCGCCGGCGGCCAAAAAGGCCGGGGCGACGTGAGTGAGCTTGAGGCAATCGGAGCGTTGCGCTGTTCCACACGGCACATCCGCTGATCCACCCGGGTGAGTTTGGCCTGGCGATTGCCGCAAGAAAAACCGCGCCCTGGAAAATCCGGGGCGCGGCGAAAAGGAGCGGGAGGAGGTGAGGAGAGTGACAGAGGAGAGAGCGGGCCGTGCGAGTCGAGTTAGGCGTAAGGCGTCATCGACACCAGCATCGGGAAGATCGAACCCACTGCGAGGAGAACGTAGGCGATTTGAAAATAGCGTTTCATGGCGAGGCTTCCTGGTTATCGCGGCCGGACTGTTCCGGCTGCTTGCATGCCCAACCATCGCCCGGTCCTGCGAGGCCCGGTGTGCTCCACAGCACGCGAACTGCAGAAGGCCTGAGCGAACCCGATTTGCTCGTGAATCCGAGAAAAAACCGCATGTCAGGGGCGATGCCGGGGCCTAGTGACGAAAAGTTTGAGGGTGTGCTGGCGAAGACAGAAGTGCGGGGTGGAACGGGGCAAGTCTCGCTCGAACAGAACGCAAGTCGGGCCACAGGGGCGCCGAGGCGAAACTGGGAGACCTCCAATGTTCAGGAAGCTGGTTCTGGTAGCGGTCGCGGCGAGCTTTTCGTTCGAGGCGGTTGCGCAGCAGCGCACCGTCGTCACCTCCGCGCCGACCGCGCAGCAGTATGTCGACCTCTTGTTCAAGGACGAGCCGCAGGGCGAGCCCAGCATCCGCACGCGCGGCATCCAGCTGCTGCAGCCCCAGCCGGTAGCAGCGCCCCAGATGGCTGCGACCATGCCGGTTGCGCCCCAGGTTCAGGCGCCAATTCCGGTCGCGGTGTCTGCCCCCGCCGCCCCGCCGCCGGCGGAAGCCAGGATCATCGCAGCGCCGGTGCGCTTCGCTTACAACTCGACCGTCGTGCCCGCCGACTTCCGGCCCTACCTGGTCAACCTGGCCGAGGCGCTCAAGCGGCCGGAAGCGCAGGGCAAGGTCGTGATCATCGCGGGCCACACCGACTCGAAGGGCGATGCGGCCTACAACATGACGCTGTCGGCCCGCCGCGCCCGCGCCGTCGAGCAGTTCCTGATCGCCCAGGGCGTTGGCGCCCAGCAGGTCGTCTCGACCGGCCGCGGCGAAACCCAGCTGATCCCGGGCCACGAGCAGGACGACATGCTCAACCGCCGGGTCGAATTCTCGGTGGCCAGCTTCTGATCTTTCTCCCCCGACTAGCCTCCTCCCCGAAACTCTCGCCCTGGAGCCTTGCTCCCGGGCGTTTTTCTGTCTGCTGGTTGTCGGGCATCGCATTGTCGCGCCCAACCCGGGGCGATAAGGTTCGCGTCAGACGACAGGGACGAATTGAGGGGCCGGGATCATGACTCTTACCGCAGCAGAGCTCGTCAAGCTTATCCGTGCCGGATCGTGGCTGGCTGATGCGCCGGTGGCCTCCCTCGAGAAGCTAGCGCCGCTCGGACAGGTCCGCGCGTACGGGAAGGGGAAGACCGTCTTCCAGAAGGGGGACGATGGCGACTTCATGGGGATCGTGCTTTCGGGGCGGCTGAAGATCTCCGGCTTTTCGGTGTCGGGCGCAGAGACGGTGCACAACATCCTCCAGCCGGGCGATGTCGCCGGCGAGATCGCCGTGCTCGACGGCCATCCGCGCACGGCTGACGCGATCGCCATCGAGGCGTGCGAACTGCTGGCGTTTTCCCGCGCGGTGGTGCTCCGCCGGCTTTCGGAGGATGCCGAGCTTGCTGTCGCCCTGGTGCGCTCGATGGCCGGAAAGCTTCGGGCGGCATCAGATGCACTCGATTCGATGACGCTGGACATGGGCCGCAAGGTCGCCGCGGCGATGCTGCGCCTGGCCGAGCAGATTGTGGCCGATGAGGGCAAGGATGGCGAGTACCGCATCGCCATCGACCAGACGATGCTTGCCCGCTATGCCGGCATCACCCGCTCCAATCTCAATCGCGTGCTGAAGCGCTTCGAGGCGGCGGAGGCCTCAAGCCATGAGAAGGGCGTCCTCACAATCCGCGACATCGACTGGCTGCGCGACTTCGCCGAGAGCGAGGACTGAGGCAGGCCGCCCCCGCCGCGGACGGTGGCTCGCGCCGGCGACGGGATGATTCCGAAAATCGGTTTCGATGACCGCTATCGGCGAATTCCGTTGAAAAACTCGACGGCTGAAGCGTTCGATCCATCGGTCAAAGCCGATGGGGAGTTAGAGCGTCCGGCCCTGCGGCCGGCGTAGTCCGCGGCGCGAGGCCGCGATCATGCGGTGGCTCCTTGGG
>DASYKO010000537.1:0-3659 GCA_035995285.1 Hyphomonadaceae bacterium
GCAAACTGCCCCAGCGGCGGCTGATTGCAAAGGGCGGCCTCCCAAGCCCTCGCGCGCTTGTGTTGGCGCGAACGCGGCCAATTTGACCCAGAGCAGCCTGGCGCCACATTCTTTCTGAGGATGCAGTACAAGCCGTGAGACGGGCGGCGGAAGGATCAGCCAATGTGGAGACGCCTTGCCGCGGCCGTAGCTGTTGCCTGCTTCGCTGCTGCCTGCGGCCAGAAGCCCGCGCCTGAAACCGCAGCAGCGCCCGCATCCGCCCCGACGCCGGATGCCTCAGCCAGCGCCCCCGCCGTCGAGCCCGTAACACCGGTCGACTATTCGAAACCCGAAAACTGGCTCTGCCGTCCCGACGTGAAAGACGCGTGCGAGGAAGATGCGAGCGCCACCTCCATCGCCGCCAACGGCAAGCTGACGAAGCAGAGCTTCACCCCCGCCGCCGATCCACCCATCGACTGCTTCTATGTCTACCCGACGATCTCCCGCGACGCCTCGCCCAACTCCGACACCGTCGCCGGCCCCGAAGAGGCGAACGTCACCCGCGCCCAGGCCGCCCGCTTCGGCACCGTCTGCAAAATCTACGCGCCCATCTATCGGCAGGTGACGCTGCCCGCCCTCCGCCAGATGCTCGCCGGAGACAAGCCCGCCACCAACCGCGACATGGCCTATGCCGACGTGAAGGCCGCCTTCGAGCGCTACATGGCCGCCGACAACAAGGGCCGCGGCTTCGTCCTCATCGGCCACGACCAGGGCGCAGGCATCCTCTCGCGCCTCATCGCCTCCGAGATCGACGGCAAGCCGGTCGCAGACCAGATGATCTCCGCCATCCTCGGCGGCACGACGCTCGAGATCGGCGCGCCTCACGATGGCGGCGGCTCCTTCAAGGAGATCGGCCTCTGCGTCTCCAGTGAAGACATCAACTGCGCCATCGCCTGGGCCTCTTTCCGATCCGACGCCCCGCCGCCCGCCGACTCCCTCTTCGGCCTTCCAAGGCAAGAAGGCATGCGCGCCGCCTGCGTGAACCCTGCCGAACTCGACGGCTCTCACGGCCAGCTCAAGGCCATGCTCGCCACCGGCCCCGTCCTCGTCTCCGAATCCGCCCCACGCCCGCCCTGGACCACCGACGGCGCCGTCATCGACACGCCCTTCGTCATGCTGCCCGGCATGCTCTCGGCGCAGTGTGTCGCCCAGGGCCCGTTCAACTACCTCGCCGTCACCATCACGCCCGATCCCGCCGACAAGCGCACAGACGTCATCGGCGGCGAAGTCATCTCCGACGGCAAGCCCATGCCCAACTGGGGCCTCCACCTCATCGACATGCAGCTTGTCCTCGGCAACCTCGTCGACGTGGTGAAGGGCCAGTCAAAATCCTACGCCTCCCGCGCCGTCTCACGGGCGCAGCATCCGGTTGATGACAAGTAGCGGCGCACGCCCCATCTTGATGCCATGACAGGCTGGACCATCGCCGCCGCCGAACTGCGCATCCCGTGGGGATCGACCCTCGCCGCGCACCGCATGGTGGTGATCGCAGACCCGGGCCTCAACGCTGTCCGCCAGTTTAACGGCCTCGCCAGCTGGATCGATCGCCCCACCCAATCTTGGCGCTGCAAGCCCATCGGCTATCTCGTGTCAGACCGCCTGCGCGGCTACGACACGATGAGCCACCCGCGCACCTTCATGCCCATCAACGGCATCACCCCCACCTCACGCGCCATCGCCCCCGCGATCGAAAGCGGCGCGGTGAAAGTGCTGGCCCACAATCTCTCCGAAGCCGATCTCAGAGAGCGCCTCGCTCCCGCACTGCAGGCGATCAAGCACGTCAACTCCCTCAGCCCGGGCCCGGAGGGCGGGGCAGGGCTGCCCTATCCCTTCCTCGGCATGGGACGGAATTCCAATTCCTTCTTCTCCACGCTGCTGCACGTGATGGAATTCGACGAACCCGCCTTCGCCCGTCCCGCCCGCCTTGTGCCGGGGGCAGGCAATCTGCTCCTGCCGAGTGATATTCTGGCTTCCCTGCGCCGCCGCTCAGAGCG
The DNA here is from genome assembly GCA_035995285.1 of Hyphomonadaceae bacterium. Lineage (GTDB taxonomy): Bacteria > Pseudomonadota > Alphaproteobacteria > Caulobacterales > Hyphomonadaceae > UBA7672. The sequence continues at coordinate 2,034 of DASYKO010000537.1, forward strand.
CCGTTCCGCGTAACGCATCTACAGAGCAAGGTTCCACACCCCCCACCTGTCCGCCTCCCTTCGGGCGGGCGGGACCTTGTTGCTCCAACCTACCTTGATCGTTCGATGTTCAATTCCCACAGCGTGGTCCCGCCCGCCCGAAGGGAGGCGGACAGGTGGGGGGTGGGTGGTGTCGTTCCGTCAGTTGGGATCGTTTGATCCTCGGGGCTTAAGGCAGATCCTTCACCAGCGGCTCGAGAAAGCTCGCCAGCTCTCCCGCCATCGCCTCGACGCCGTCCGCCGTCGGATGCAGCCCGTCCTGTTGCAGCAGCCCCGCCTTGCCCGCCACCGGCGCCAGCATGTTGGAGAAATACGGAACGTCGAACTCTTTCGCGAGAGCGGGATAGATCGCGGCGTAAGCCGCCTCGCGCGCATCATTTTGCCCGTTTGGGCCATCGCCGGGTATCTGCACACCTACCAGCACCGCCGCGATGTCATCCTCTTTCGCCCGCGTGAGGATCGCCGCGAGATTCTTCTTCGGGATCTCCGGCGCGACGCCCTGCAGGAAATCATTCGCCCCCAGCGCCACCACGAGCACAGCAGCGTTCGTCCCCGTCACGCTCCAGTCATAGCGGTTGAGACCGTCTGCGGTGGTGTCCCCCGACACGCCCGCATTGACGAACTTCGCCTTCACGCCATCCTCGTTGAACGCCCGCTGCAGCGCCGCCGGCAGAGCATTCCCCGCGGGCAGGTTGTAGCCAGCCGTCAGGCTGTCCCCCAGCATGACGACAACAGGCGTATCATCCTTCATGTCGGCCGCCGGATCATCTGGAGCTGCCTCCGCTGCAGGCGGGGCAGCCGCTTGCGTCCCATCCGGCTTCTGCCCGCACGCGCAAAGGCCAAGCACAAGAAGAAAAACGGAAAGACGCATCGCACACACTCGCGGGAGGGCTTCTCTTGTGAGACCACACCTATCATGTCTTGCTCGCGGACAGGATGCCGTCCCATCATCATATGAGGCAAGGCCAGGAGAGATCATGAGCTATGAAGAGGAATTGTCGGCAGGCGAGACCGAGCTGAAGGCCGGCCGCTTCGCTGCAGCCCGGCTGCACTTCGGCCGCGCCCATGGCCTCGGCCACGAGGTGCTCTGCCGCCATATCATGGCCCATCGCGGGCTTCTTGATGTCGCCGTGCGCACACGCAATGTCCGCGAAGCCTGCTCGCAGGCCTTCCTCATCGGCGCCACCTATGCCTTCGACCGTCCGGCGGATCGGCAACGCCGCGGATGACTTCGCCGGCCCAGAATCCAGCCCTTGAGCTGGAAAATGTCTATCTCACTCTCCCCGCCGCCTCCGGCCCGGTCGAGATTCTGAAAGGCGTCTCCTTCCGTGCAGACCCGGGCGAGAGCGTCGCCGTCGTCGGCCCTTCCGGCTCGGGCAAATCCTCTCTCATCGCCATCGCCACCGGCATCGAGCGCGCCACCAGCGGCGAGGTGAAGCTCCTCGGCGACAGCCTCACCGGCAAAAGCGAAGACGCGCTCGCGAGGCTGAGGCGCGGCCGCGTCAGCCTCGTCTTCCAGTCTTTCCACCTGCTCGGCACGATGAACGCCTTCGACAATGTCCGCGCGCCGCTGGAGATCGCCGGCCT
>DASYKO010000538.1:0-2053 GCA_035995285.1 Hyphomonadaceae bacterium
TTCCGCGATGCGCGCGGCGATCGGGCACTAACCTGTCATCCCGGCCGAGGGCGTAAGCCTGAGAGCCGGGACCCAGGGCCAGAAGCGCGGCGGTTGCCGCTCCTGGGTCCCGGATATTCGCTGGCGCGAATTCCGGGATGACAGTGGCGCGCGCGGCGATCGGGCGTGCCGTTCGCGGGGGCCTCTTGACCGCCTCGATGATGATGAGCCCTGGGTTCATCACCACTCACATTGGGCGGTGTTCCATTGCAAACTTATACCAGCGCGCCTAAGGTTTGACCTGCATGATCCATGGGTGTGAGCACAGCGAGGTGATTCGGCCGGTCTCGGCGCGGAGGCGGTTCCAAGCCTTGCAAGCGGCGTCGGCGATGGCGTCGGAGTCGTTATGCAGCCGCAGTGAGAGGAAGCGCTCCTTCATGTACTCCCACACCCACTCGACCGGGTTGAGCTCGGGCGAGTAGGGCGGCAGCGGCAGGAGCGTGATGCTCGCCGGCACCCGCAGCGCACCCGCACCATGCCATCCGGCTTGGTCGAGGATCAGGACGATGTGCTCGTCTTGGCCGATCGTTGCGGCGAACTGATCGAGGAACTCCTGCATCGCCTCGGTGTTGGCGTACGGCAACACGAGCGCGAAGGCGTTGTCGGTGCCGGGCTCGACCGCCGCGAAGATGTAGGCGAACGTGAAGCGCTTGTCGCACAGGCCCGGCGGACGCTCGCCGCGCTTCCACCAGACGCGGCACACGCGACCCTTCTGGCCGATGCGGGCTTCGTCCTGGAAGAACAGGCGCAGGCGCTTGCCTTTATGCGTATGCTGAAGTTTTTTGAGGAGTTGCGGGGCTCTTTTTAAAGGCCTCCTGCGAGGCCGGGTCTTTCTGCGGGTGGCTGGGGCGCGCCTTCTGTCGCGACAGGCCCATGCTTCGCAGCAGACGACCCATCGTCGCACGATGCATGGTCTTGTCGAACCGCTTCTCGCAGATCCGCACCAGATCCTCACGCGTGAACGCGCAGACGCCGTCGATCTCCGGGTCCGGTCCCGCCATCACGATGGCGTAAAGCTCGGCCAGCTCGTCCGGCTCCAGCCGTGGCGGCCGACCGCCGTCCCAGCGATCGAGCAGACCATCGATGCCGTTCTCGTTGTAGCGGATCACCCAATCGCGCAGCGTCTGCCGATCCATGCCGGCCGCCTGCGCCGCCGCCTCCCGGCTCATGCCGTCCAGCGCGTTGGCGATCGCCAGCAGGCGCCGCGCCATCCGTGCATCTTCCTCAGCTTTGGCCAGCTTGCGCAGCATAACCGGCGTGCGGTCCTTGCGTATTCTCAGCGCTGCCATGGTCCGTCTCCGCGAATCATCGCGGCTACAGAATCACGCCTCAAGGCTTCGGGGAATCGCTGCCGAGCAACACGAGTCGATCATTTCGTGCCCTGGTATGAGACGTTCCACCAGCAGCTCCAGGCCGCTGGCGTTGCGTTCGACGACGAACAGCTCTCCACTGGGACGCACTGCGACATCGAGACGATCTTTGGCGACGTCGATACCAACGATGGTGGTGTCCATAGCGACCCGTCCTTGCCTAATCGAGCTTCGCGATGAGCGGCCCAGGCGACTGTTCGGGTTCGATGGAACGACGGGCGGGGCACCAAGCTCACCCACGGTCTTTGAAGACCCAGGGGCGTTCGGGCGCCCGCCCGCCACCGCAACTCGCAACTTACGCGAGTCGCGCCGATGAGACTTACAAGCGGCCACTTCTTCAAGAAGGAAGGCCCCCTCATCCGGCCTTCGTGCCGGAGGCGCGTCTTCGACACGACGGCCCCCTTCTCCCCAAGGGGAGAAGGAGCCCTGTGGGCTGCCCTTGAATGCATCTCGCCACCTGAATCCAGTTGCAGCGCATGGGCGGCGTGCCCCTCTCCCCACGGGGGAGAGGACGTGAGGCCACGACTTACGGTCGCGCATTTTTACGCAACCACGGGCGAACGCTCGATGGCGCGGCCGTAAGTCGTTCGGCCGAACTGGTGAGGGGCAACTATTTTGCGAGCAAGAAAAGGCCCCCTCATCCG
>DASYKO010000539.1:0-2497 GCA_035995285.1 Hyphomonadaceae bacterium
TTTCCCGCTTTATTTGACTTCGGTATAATCTCCCAGCTAAGGAGAGCCGCGCCGGGACGGGGACAACCGCACCGGCCGCGTACGGGGAATTCAGACTGGGAAGGCGCATTGCATGACTTCGACCAAGCGGACCGCACGGCAATGGCCCATGGGGCGTTTGCTGGGCGGCGGATGCTCTGTTGCAGCCATCCTTTTCGCGGCGGGCGCCATGGCCGCCAGCCCACAGAAAGTCACCGTCTACACCGCGCTCCAGGCCGAGCAGCTCCCGGTCTATGAGAAGGCGTTCGAGGCCAAGTTCCCCAAGTTCGACATCGAGTGGGTGCGCGGCACTCCCGCCGAGATCACCGCCAAGCTCCTCGCCGAGAAAGGCGATCCGCAGGCGGATGCGATCTGGGGCCTCAGCGCCAGCTACATGATGCAGGTCGACAAGAACGGCCAGCTCGAGCATTACCGCCCGGCTGGCTTCGACCAGATCAAGGACGATTTCAAGGACCGCCGCACCGGCTGGCCGGTCTGGGTCGGCATGGATGCCTGGGCCAACGCCATCTGCTTCAATCCCAAGCTCGCCGCCGACCAGAAACTGCCGAAGCCCGCTGCCTGGAAGGATCTCGTCGAGCCGGTCTACAAGAATCACATCGTGATGCCGAATCCGACCGCCTCGGATACCGGCTTCCTCTCGGTCGCCGGCTGGATCCAGACCTTCGGCGAAACCGGCGGCTGGGACTTCATGGACCTGCTGCACGAGAACGTCTCGTCCTATCTCTATTCCGGCGCCAAGACCTGCGCCGCGGTCGCGACCGGTGATGCCGCGATCGGCATCTCGTTTGGATTCGCGGGCGTGAAGCTCGGCAACAACGGCTCGCCGGTCGAAGTGATCTTCCCGAAGGAAGGCCTCGGTTGGGAGATGGAAGCGACCGCCGTGGTGAAGAACGCGAAGCATCTTCAGGCCGCGCAAGCCGTCGCCGATTTCTCGGCCAGTGCGGAAGCCAACGCGCTCTACAACAGCTACTACCAGATCCTGGCGCGGAAGGACGTTGCGGTGACCTTGCCCGACAATTATCCCGCCGGCGAAGAAGAAGCGCTGGTTTCGCCCAATGATTTCGTCGCAATCGCCGCACGCCGCCAGGCGATCATCGACGAATGGGAAAAGCGCTACAGCGGCAAGAACGCCCCGAAGAGCTGAGGCGCTGCGGCGGAGCGCTGGATCGGCTCTCAGCGCCAACTCTGATTCATTCACGCTGCATCAACCCCCACCCCAACCCGCCCCCAACTTGGGGGCGGGGGTTAAGGCTATCTCGCGCCACAGCGCTTCAAGACATTTCCTCCCCCCAAGATGGGGGGAGGCTAGGTAGGGGGTTGATGCCGCCGTGAAGCGCGCCGGTCGTTATCACTGACCGATCCAGCGTCAGGACTCATCTTCATCCTCGGCCGAACAGCGCCGCCTCCAACACGTCACCGCGCTGTTATCAAACCGTCACGGTTTCGGCAGAGCTTCCCCCTCGCGCGATCCGGAGAGATCGCCCATCAATCGCGAGACTGAGAGAGGGACAGGAAACCATGTTCGGAACCAAATCGCGCCCCATGGGCGCAACGCTGGCCGGCCTGACGCTGGCGGCGCTTGTCGGCTTTGCCGCCACCGCTTCCGCCAAGGACAAGCTCACCGTCTACACCGCGCTCGAGGAAGAGCAGCTCCCGGTCTACAAGCAGGCCTTCGAGGCCGCGAACCCGAACTATGAGATCGAGTGGGTTCGTGATTCGACCGGTGTCATCACCGCGCGTCTCTTGGCCGAGAAAGCCAATCCGCAGGCCGACGCGGTCTGGGGCCTCGCCGCGACCAGCCTGATGGCGCTCGACAAAGAGGGCATGCTCGAGGGCTACAAGCCGAAGGGCTATGCGGACATCAAGGACGACTTCAAGGACAAGCGCACCGACACTCCGACCTGGGTCGGCATGGACGCCTGGGCCTCGGCGATCTGCTTCAACACGGTCGAAGCCGAGAAGCTGGGTCTGCCGAAACCGGAAACCTGGAAGGACCTGCTGAAGCCGGTCTACGCGGGCAAGATCGTGATGCCGAACCCGAACTCTTCGGGCACCGGCTTCCTCGATGTCGCCGCCTGGCTGCAGATCTTCGGCGAGAAGGGCGGCTGGGACTACATGGACGGGCTGCACAAGAACATCAACACCTACCTGCATTCGGGCTCGAAACCCTGCAAGGCGGCCGGCGCCGGCGAGTATCCGATCGGCATCTCCTTCTCCTATCCGGGTGTCGTGCTGAAGAACCAGGGCGCGCCGCTTGAGATCATCCTGCCGAAGGACGGAATCGGCTGGGATATGGAAGCGACCGCCATCATGAAGGGCACCAAGCACGCCGACGGCGCCAAGGCGCTGGCCGACTTCGCCGCCACCGCCGACGCCAACAAGATGTACAACGCGTACTATCAGGTTCTCGCCAGCAAGAGCGTGCAGGCCAAGCTGCCGGAGAACTACCCGGCCGACG
>DASYKO010000540.1:0-3726 GCA_035995285.1 Hyphomonadaceae bacterium
GACCTGATCTAGGTTCCGCCCCATGAATTCCCCCGCCCGCACGCTGAGCGGCGCGGACGGGCTGAAACGCCTGTCCGTGGCCACCCCCGAAAAGCCCCTCCGGCTGGATAGCGGGCGCGTGCTCGAGCATGTCGAGATCGCCTACGAAACCTGGGGAGAACTGAGCCCCAAGAAGGATAACGTCGTCATCGTCTGCCACGCGCTGACGGGGGACCAGTTTGCGGTGGAGCCCAACCCGCTGACTGGGCGGCCGGGCTGGTGGGATCTGATTGTCGGGCCGGGCCTGGCTGTCGACACCAACCGCTTCTTCGTCATCTGCTCCAACGTGCTGGGCGGGTGCATGGGCTCGACGGGTCCATCCAGCCGCAAGCCCGATGGAAAATACTGGGGCACGGATTTCCCGATCATCACCATCGCCGACATGGTGCGTGCACAGATCGCCCTGCTCGACAATCTCGGCATCGAGAACGTGTTCCTGTGCATCGGCGGATCGATCGGCGGGATGCAGGTGCTGGAGTGGACGATCCAGGCGCGCAACCGCGTTTTCGCCGCCGTTCCCATTGCTGTCGCCGCAAGACAATCGGCGCAGAATATCGGGTTCTACGAGACCGGCCGCCAGGCGATCATGGCCGACCCCAACTGGCGCAATGGCAACTATCTCAGCGAAGGCGTGCGGCCGGAGCGCGGGCTGGCGGTGGCGCGGATGGCGGCGCATATCACCTATGTGTCCAAGAGCGCGCTGAAGCGGAAGTTCGATCGCAACCTGCAGGACCGGGCCTCGAAGACATTCGGGTTCGACGCCGACTTCCAGATCGAAAGCTATCTGCGCCACCAGGGCCAGACCTTCGTCGAGCGGTTCGACGCCAACTCGTATCTCTACATCACGCGGGCGATGGATTATTTCGATCTCGCCGGCGAGCATGGCGGCGTGCTGGCCAACGCCTTCCGCGGACTCGACACGCGGTTCTGCCTCTTCTCGTTCTCGACCGACTGGCACTATCCACCGGAGGAGAACCGCGAGGTCGTGCGGGCGCTGAACGCCGCCGGGTGCGAGACCAGCTATGTCAGCATCGAGACCGACAAGGGGCACGACGCCTTCTTCGTCGAGGAGCCGGAATTCGAGGCCGGCCTGCGCGGCTTCATCGGCGCCGCCGCCCAGGCGCGCGGGCTAGGCCCAACCAAACCAGGTTCGGCAAAATGAGCGCCCCGACACTGCAGGGACAGCGGCGTGCGGACCACGTCGCCATCGCCCAGTTCATCAACAAGGGCGACCTCGTGCTCGACGTCGGATGCGGCGACGGGCAGTTGATGGAGTTGTTGCAGTCGGAACGCGGTGCGCGCACGCGTGGGCTGGAGGTCGAGCAGGCGGGCGTGAACCGCTGCATGTCGAAGGGTCTCGCTGTCGTGCAGGGAGACGCAGACAACGACCTGCCGGTCTATCCGGACGACGCATATGACGTGGCCATCCTGTCGAAGACGATCCAGGAACTGGCGCGGCCGAAATTCGTGCTGGCGGAGCTGGCGCGGATTTCGCGCAAGGTGATCATCTCGTTCCGCAATTACGGGCACTGGAAAGTGCGCACCACCCTCTTCCGCACCGGGCGCATTCCTTCCCTGTCGAGCGGCGATACGGGCTGGTGGTCGGACGGCGCCCGGCGGCCGTGCACGGCGCGGGACATGGCGGATCTGGCAAACGAACTCGACCTGCACATCACGGCAGCGACAGCCGTCAGCGGACAGCCGGTGAGCGTGAACGCCCTCTCCCGCCTCAACTGGACGGCGGAGGAACTGGTGTTCGTGCTGGAACGCGGGAAGGCCGAGGCGGAGTAGGCGCTTTATTCAGGCGTTTGACTGCAGCCAAACTCTACGAGCAGAGCAAGGTGCAGACCCCCACCTGACCTCCCCCTTGCAGGAGGGACCCTGAGGCTTTCAGCTTACAATCGGTCCGACTTTGGTGGCTGCGTTGGAAGTTGGAGTTCGATGTCCAATTCCCACAACGCGGTCCCTCCCTCCTGCAAGGGGGAGGACAGGTGGGGGTCCGCACCTTGTTCCGGCGTCGGCGTGTAGCGCATTCACTGGAGCGCTTCCCTTTCACCTTACGCTTGCCGCCTTCCCTCGCCTTGCCTAACACCGCGGTCAGGTTGGCATCGCGAGCGAGGACAGAGATGAGCGGCTTCACCACCTTCACCGTCGAGAACAGGGACGGCATCGCGATCGCGACCTTCTCGCGGCCCGAGAAGATGAACACCTTCAACGCGGTGATGATGGAAGAGCTGATTGCGCTGTTCGATCAGACGGATGCGGATGACAGCGTCCGTTCCGTGATCATCACAGGATCGGGCAAGGCGTTCTGCGCAGGCGCAGACCTCGGCCCCGGCGGCGGCACATTCGATCCGGCGCGACGCGACATGAGCCGGGAGATTGTAGTCAACGGCATCCGCCGCGATGGCGGCGGGCGGGTTTCCCTGCGGATATTCAAGAGCCTGAAGCCTGTGATCGCCGCCGTGAATGGCGCGGCGGTGGGCGTCGGCGCGACCATGCAACTGCCGATGGATTTCCGGCTAGCGTCGACCGAGGCGCGCTATGGCTTCGTGTTCAACCGCAGAGGCATCGCGCCGGAGGCGGCGTCGAGCTTCTTCCTGCCGAAGCTGGTGGGCGTGAGCCAGGCTCTGGAGTGGATGTATTCCGGCAGGGTGTTCGGGGCGGAAGAAGCGCTGAAGGCAGGCCTCGTGCGCTCGATCCACAAGCCGGAGGAGCTGCTGCCGGCTGCAATCGAGTTTGCCCACACGCTGACCGACAAGTCGGCGCCGGTTTCCATCGCGGTGACGCGCCAGATGGTGTGGAACATGCTCGGCGCCTCGCACCCGATGCAGGCCCACCAGGCCGACAGCCGCGCGATCAACCTGCGCGGCGCTGCGGCGGACGTCCAGGAGGGTATCGCTTCGTTCAAGGACAAGCGCGATCCGAAGTTCGTGAACTCGGTGGCGAACGAGATGCCCGACCTGGGTATCGGGCCGGAGCCGGAGTTCAAGTAACTCAGGGCCTCAGGCAAGAGTCCCCTTACGCCCTCTTGGTTCGACAGGCGCTTGCGCAGCTGCGCAGCGCAAGCTGCTCACCATGAGGGCTGCAATGGGCTTTTTGCCGGACAGATTGGGGACGATATCGAGAGAGCCCTCATGGTGAGCAGGCGGACCTTCGTGAGAAGGTCCGCCGTCCGTCGAACCCACGAGGGCGGGCTTCTCAGCCCTGGCTTAAGAGGAGAGAGCCGCTTCGTTCTTCTCGCCGGTGCGGATGCGCATCACCGACTCGAGGTCGAGCACGAAGATCTTGCCGTCGCCGATCTTGTTGGTGTTGGCGGCCTGGGTGATCGCGTCGATGACTTTCTCGACGATCTGGTCGGAGACGGCGGTTTCGATGCGGACTTTCGGCAGGAGGCGCACTTCGTATTCAGCGCCGCGATAGACTTCGGTCTTGCCCTGCTGGCGGCCATAGCCGCGGACTTCGGTGACGGTGACGCCCGAGGCGCCGGCGGCGGTCACAGCGTCGAGCACGGCGTCGAGGCGCGAGGGTTTGAAGACGGCGGTGATGTATTTCATGGGACGTTCCTTTTGTGGCTCCGGCCTTCTTTGGCTCGGGATGGCCGGGGACCATCCCGGCGGCTTGTTATGTATATAATATGCAACTTACACATGTTCAACACCTATTCCGGAGGTCTGTCAACCTCAC
>DASYKO010000541.1:0-3086 GCA_035995285.1 Hyphomonadaceae bacterium
ATACATCGCAAACGCGCCCGGCTTGATGACCGCATCTGCATCCGGCAGCTGACGCGTGCCTTCCGGAAAAATCACGACCTGCCTGTCCTTGGCCGCCACTTCCTTGGCGGCCGCCATCATCGCCTTCAGCGCGCGCGCACGCCCCTGCCGGTCGATCGGGATGCCGACGCGCGAGGCATAGATGCCGAAAATCGGCGCCTTCAGCAGTTCCTTCTTCAGCACATAGGCCGGGTCGCGGATGAAGAGGAAAGGGGCCAACGTGTCATAGGTCGACTGGTGCTTCATTGCGATGACGCACGCCCCGCGCGGCAGGTTCTCGAGGCCGCGGAATTCCGTCTTGATCCCGCAGATCACATGCAGCATCAGCCGCTGCAGCCCGACCCAGAAGCGGATCGCGCTCATCGCGGCGCCGCGAGACAGCCAGGACGCCGGCAGGCACACCAGCCCTATGAGCACCAGCGAGACATAGAACCAGATCGCGTAGATGAAGGAGCGCAGGAAGATCATCCAACCCAACTCTTGCCCAGCAAGTCCTTGGCCGGCTTGCTCTTGTTGGACGCCTTGGTCACCGCCTCCTGCTCCGCTTCAGGCTGCGGCCGCCAGGTGGCGATACGGTACTTCGCCCATTCCGACACCAGCAGCCGCGCCGTCGCCGGATCGCGATACCAGTCCAGCGGCCGCACTTTCGTGGTTGTCACCGCATGCGGGATGAAACGCCCCTCCGGCATTGCGCGCCTCAGCTCCAGCATCGCGCGCTCCATGTGGTATTCGGACGTCACCACCACGATGCGCTTCACGTGATGCTTGCGCGCCCACTCCGCCACTTCGGAACCATTGCCCTCGGTCGTCGCCGCAGCTCTGCCCAGCGTAACGCAGCACTTGATGTCCTTGAGATCGACCTCCGCGATCCGCGCAATGTCTTCCGGCCGCGTGTCGATGTGCACGCCCGAGATCAGCAATGGCAGCTGCATCGAATTCGCCAGCTGCACCGCCGCCACGATCCGTGCGTCCGACGCTCCCGTCAGGGCCGTCACCGCCTGCGCATCGATCGGCGGATCGGGCGTCACCGCCCGATTGGCCCGCTCGACAAAATGTGAAAAGTCGTAGCCCGCGACCAGCAGGGCCGCAGTCAGCAGGATCACCAGGGACCGCGCGATCAATCGCAAGTCAGACAATCATCCTTTTGAAATCCGAACTCAGCCAAAACCTGAACCAGCAACTCAACTCAAATCATATCGCCCAGTGAGCGATGCACGGTGGCCTTCGCCGCCAGCATCGCCGCCAGTCCTGCTACGAGCGGCGCCAATCCGAGGATCAGCCCGTCCGCCAGCGACAGCGACAGCTGCGGCAACAGCCATATCCTCTGATCCGCCTGCTTCACCACGAACAGGATGAACGCTGCAGCCCCCAATGCCAACAGCGCCCCCACGACGCCCGCCTGCACGCCCAGCATCAGGAACCTCTGCTCGAACAGTCCCGCTATGAAGCTGTCCTTCGCCCCCGTCAAATGCAGCAATTCCACCATATCTCTACGAGCCAACAATGTTGCATGCGTCGCAAACGCGATCACCGCTATCGCCGTCGCCGCCAGCAGCGCCACCGCGATCAGCGCCGCCAGCCCCGCCGAATCAGTCGCCCGCTTCACATCACTCGACCACGCCACATGATCATCCACCTGCGCCTCGAGCCCCGCCGCCTTCAGCTTCTCCTCCAGCTGGGGTCCCAGCTGGACCACACCTGGCTTCGCGGTTGCTGCGATCATCTGGGGCAGGGGCAGATCGTCCGGCACGCCCGAGGCGCCCAGCCATGGCTTCAGCAGGTCGGAGGACTCTTCCCGCGTTAGAGCGTGCACCTCGGCAATCCCGTCCACCGCCTCGATCACCTCGACGGCGCGCCGCGCATCCAGGTCATCGCCATGCACGCGCACGGTGATCTGGCCGGTGACCTCGTTGGTCCATGTGCTTGCCGCGGCGTAGGCAGAGCGCGCAACCAGACCTGACAGCGAAGCAAGAAAACACAGCGCCACGACGACGAAGAACAGCGCAGCCTCGCGCGCGTCTTCCCGCGGAAGAAGCGGCGTGCCGGTCATACCGGCGTCTCATCAGCCGCCGTCGCAGCCGGAGCAGCTGGCGAGGGTTCAGCTGGGGACCCAGCTGGCGCTCCAGCTTGAGCACTAGCCGGCCCGAGCTGCGTCTTCACCACCATCCCATCCGCCAGCCGCAGCATGTCCGCCTTCGCGGTATTCCTCACGATGTTGAGGTCATGCGTCGCTATCAAGACCGTCGTCTTCAGCCGCTTGTTGAGCTCCCGGAAGAGCCGCATCAGCCGCTCGCCCATCTCATCATCGACATTCCCGGTTGGCTCATCCGCGATGATCAGGTCGGGCTTCACCACCACCGCCCGAGCAATCGCCACGCGCTGCTTCTCACCCCCCGACAGGGTCTCCGGCCGCGCATTGAGTCGGTCGCCGAGGCCCACCCAGCGCAAAAGCTCCACAACATCGTCGCGGTAATCCTTTTCCTTCCCCCCGGCGACCCGGAGCGGGAGTGCGACATTTTCGTACGCTGTCAGATGCTCCAGAAGCCGGAATTCCTGGAACACCACCCCGACCCTTCCCCTAAGGCGGGCGAGGGTCTGGCGGTTCAATTTGCCGGTATCGATGCCGAACAGGGAAATCCGGCCTGCGGAAGGTCTTAACGCCAAATAGGCCAGTTTTAGCAGGGAAGACTTCCCCGCGCCCGACGGTCCGGTCAGGAATGTCATCGATCCGGCCTTAAGATGCAGCGAAACATCGGCCAAAACGTCAGCTTCGGGCCCATAGGACAGGCTTACCCGGTCAAACCGGACGGCAGCATCTTCGAGGCTGTCCGCGTGGGTACGCATGGCTTCCTAAGGCGCCTTTGTTGGTTCAGAATCTGGCCCGAATTGGACTATATTAACCGGTTCCATGATTCCGATAGCTAGATGATCCTGGTCTGTCCGTCCTGCGACACACGTTACTTCGCCGACGACGTTGCGATCGGCAAGGACGGGAGACGTGTGCGCTGCGTTTCGTGCGGCCATTCCTGGTTCACGAAGCTGCCCGA